>DATKKM010000149.1:0-8769 GCA_035542855.1 Dehalococcoidia bacterium | reverse complement strand
GAGGTGCTGCTCTCCGAGGAGTCTGCGACGTCGCTCGCCGGGCTGGAGCACGACATCTCGCTGAAGGTGTTCGTGACGCCCACCTGCCCTTACTGCCCCGCGATGATGCGGGCGGCCTACCAGATGGCGATGGTGACGCCGAAGGTGCACGCAGAGACGATTGAGGTCAACGAGTTCCCGGAGCTGGCCGACGCGTACAAGGTGCAGGCGGTGCCGCTGACGGTGATCAACGATGAGGTGATGATCCCCGGCATGATCCACGAGAAGCAGCTCACGGAGCAGGTGATGCAGGCCGCGGCGAAGGCCGCGAAGGCCGGCCCGCCGCCGCCGATCGAACGCGGCAAAGAGCGGGCGAGCGGGCTGTACATCCCGTAGGCGATCAACACGTTACCCACCCTCTTTGCACGCCCGCTGCACAACTGCCCGGCGCCCGGTGTCGATAGGTTGGCCCACTTCCGGGGCGTCTCTGGCAAGCTGTACCCATGATCGATGCGATTCGCGTTAAGCGGCTGCGGGATGGTGCGCGGCTGCCCTTCCGGGCCACCAGCGGCGCCACGGGGTACGACCTCTACGCTTGCCTGGACGGCGACCTGGTGGTCGGGCAGGAGCCGGTGCGCGTGCCGACCGGCGTGGCGATCGAGGCGCCGGAAGGGTACGACGTGCAGATCCGGCCCCGCTCCGGGCTCTCGGCGCAGGGCGTGATGGCGACGCTGGGGACGATCGACGCGGACTACCGGGGCGAACTGCTGGTCACGATGTACGTGCTGGCGTATCGTCATCCGCACACCGTCCGCGACGGCGACCGCATCGCGCAACTGGTGATCAGCCGCGTGGCGGACGTGTCGCTGGAGGAGGCGGGGGAGCTGGCTTCGACGGAGCGTGGGGCCGGCGGCCACGGCTCCACTGGGCGGTAGTGACCCCTGGTCATCCTGAGCCTGTCTAAGTGACCTGGTCGCGCCGCAATTCCGAGAACGCCCGGACCACGCGGTCCGGCTCCCGCCAGTCCACCGGCACACCCTTCTCGCTCGGGTCGATCCAGATACCGTGGATCCCCATATCCATCGGCGCATAGACGTCCCATTGAAGGTTGTCCCCGATGGCCCACGTCTCACCCGCCGAGACGCTCAACTCGCGGAGCAGCGTCTCGTATACGCTACGATGCGGCTTGCCGACGCCAAACTCTCCTTCGATGATGATATGGCCGAAGTGCCGGGCGAGGGCAAATCGCTCGATTTTAGTACGCTGAGCATCGGCGGCGCCGTTAGTCATGAGGCCGAGGCGAACGCCCGACTCTTGGAGCCACTCGAGTGTCTCGATGGCGCCGTCGAACAACGTCGCCCTCTCCTCGCGTAAATCGCGGTAGCGATTGGCGATGCCGGCGGCGAACACTGGATCGTGGCCGAGCTCGGCCAGTACGCCTGTGAGGATTTCGGTCGTGGCAGCACGCAGGTCGAGGCGGCCCCGCTGGTGACGATCTGCATTGCTCCACCAGGCTTCGGCGCGGGTCCGGACGCTGCGCCGAATAGTGTTGACGTCGAGGTTTGGAATAACCTTCGCCGCCTCCGAACAGGCATCGATCCAGCAGGATTCGACACATCCGCTGTCGTCGAGAATCGTGTCGTCCAGGTCAATCAGAATCGCGCGCGGTAGCTTCACAAGCCAATCATCGCATGTCGCGCAGATCATATTCGAGCGTGACATCGGCGAAGCTGATGCGTCGCTTGAAGCTCGTCGTCTCGTCCGTCAGCGGCGTTGCCGCCAGCGCAGCTCGGAAATCGGCCGCCGAACCGAAATCGCCCCGCGGGGCGATCCACAGCGCAAACCCATTGCGCACGTTCCCCTTCCAGAACGGCCCGCCCAGCGAGCGATACTCCCAGAACACCTTCGCCGGCCCTTCATAGTTCGTGATCGAGATGACCGTCTCGTCGCCGTCGCGCCAGGCGGTGACCGGCGGCGTGTGGCCGAGGTTGTCCGACGCCAACGGCACGATCCCGATGTGCACATCACCGTCGGAGATGACGACCGGGCCACCGTCGTATTGCAGTGGTTCCGCCGGGCCGAGGAGTCTTATGTCGAGCCGCAACGAGCTGATGGGGCGCTGGCCGCGCGGGGCGAGGCCGTAGGCGACGATTGCCCGGCCGCCTGACTGGGCGGTGCGAAAGACGCCGTCCTCCCAGATGTCGAGCCAGCGCGGGACGGCGTCGCGTGAAGGCTGGCCGGCCGGGGTGGCGTTGATGCGGTAGCGGCTGTAGAGGACGCCGTGCCCGGGCTCGCCTGCGCGGCGCCAGTAGGCGATGCAGGCGCTGTCCATCGGCCAGTGCTCGGGCGGGTCGCCGACGCCGTAGGGGCGTGACATCGTGCCGAGGGCGAAGCCGGGCGTGATGTGAGTGATGGTATCGGTGAGCGGGTCACGGGCGACGGTTTCGCGGAAGGTGCGTGTTCCGGGCTCGTGGAACATCGCCTCAGCGTCCGGAGGGCAGTGGTGCTCGATGCCGGCGACGATCAGGTGGCTCTCGGCGTCCGGGCCTTCGTAGTAGGGGCACGCGGCGAGGAGGCGCTCGTCTCCGAGGAGCTTGTAGAGGACGACTTTCAGGTAGCCGGAGGCGCCGACGATGTCGCGGCGGTAGGCGCGCGAGTGCGGCCCGGCGAGTTGCATGGTTGGCGCGTGCCAGTGACGGGCGACGTGACGCCAGACGAGCTCCTCCATCTCGAGGGCGATCACACGCGCGGCGGGATCGGCGGCGCGGTTGGCGATGCCGGCGAGGCAATTGAGGTCCACGGCGGCGTAGGTCGGGCTGTTGAACTCGTGCGGGGCCCCGGCCTCTATCGTGCGGCGGGCCCAGTCGCGCAGACGGCTGACGCCGGCGCGGATGATGGCATCGTCACCCAGCAGCTGGCCGGCAAGGATGCGGTTGTGGACGTCTAGCAGGTGGATGTTGGTGTAGGTCCAGTGGACATCCAGGCGCGCGGCCTCGGCGAGGGCAAGGCGCATGGCGGCGAAGACGCGATCGCGGAGACCGGCGGCGAGGCTGTCGAACGGCAGGCGGAGCAGCGCTTCGAGGACGAACTGGCAGGCGTTGAGGTCGACGACGGCCTCGTCCTCGTAGTGCCAGCGGAAGTTGCCGTAGTGGGGGTCGTCCTCGCGGAGCTCCTGGAGGGCGAGCGCGCGATCGATGATGCGCTCGGCGCGGCCCGTATCGCCCGATTCAAGGAGGGCGCCGGCGAGCCAGAGGCTGGGGTGCGGCTGGTGGCGCTGGGGCTGGAAGGGATCGCGGACGAGATCGAGGGCGGAATCGAAGCGGGCTTCGAGGTCGGCGCGGCCGAGGTCGCGGAGGCGTGCGGCGGTGTCCACGGGCGTTAGGTTACAGGGGGCAGGTTGCGGGGAACAGGGCCGCGGGCCCGGTCAGGCGTAGGACTGGCGGTACCAGGCGTTGGTGACGAGGTCCTGGTAGACGTCGGCGGTGCGGCCGTCTTCCAGCGTTAGACGCCAGTACGTGCGGGAGATGGGCCTGGGGCGCCACCATTCGTCGTCGATGCGCCAGGTCTCGTGGCGGGCTTCGACGGCGAGGCGGCGGCGGCCGAAGGCGACGGCAGCCGGCCGGGCCTGATCGTCGGCCTCGACGGTGATGCGGCGGGGGGTGTTGAGGGCCTGGAGCCGGCGGGTCGCGGTCATGGGGCGAGAAGCTGAAGGTCGAACTCGGGGTGAAAGGGGTTGAGGTAACGCACGCCTTCGACGAGGCGGTTGTGCTGGCCATCTTCGGTGAGGATCGTCGTTATCTGATTGAGTCGCGCAGTTGCCCAGACCAGTGAGTCATAGTAAGGGAGGCGATGATCGATCACACCGCGCAGAGCCTCGATAACTACCGGCGTCGTAACTTCGAACACATTTGAAGATTCGATGAGATACAGAATTTGATTTGCGGCGTCCTCAATGGGCAGCGGTGCGGGAATCTTTCGAGTCGCGGTGACGAAGAACTCACCAAGGATTTGAGTGCTGAAGGCAGCTTCGCCGGAAGTCGCCAAAGCATCGAGAACGATGCCGGCACGATCGCGTTTCGTGCCGTTAGTTTGGTCGTAAGAATAAACGAGGACGTTAGTGTCGATTAGAAAGCCGGCCAAGGCGATCCTCGTACAGATCTTCCCGGGTCCATGTCCGCTCCTGCTTTAGGTCAGGCAACCGGCTGGCCCGCTCTCTTATGTATCGAAACACGTCATTCCAAGCCTCGGGCCGAGTCGGGCGCGAGACGCCGGATCGGGCAGGTTGCTCCAATTTGCGGCGTATCAATTCGGCCTCTGAGACGCCAAGTTTCGCGGCCTGCCGCTTGAGAGCGGCGTCCTGGTCTTTACGCAGGTAAATCTGTTTTCGCACCATGTTTGACATACATCACATTATACATCACTTATCGAGTTGCAGGTCCGCCAGGGCGGCGCGGCGCTCCGGTATGCGGGACCACGGTTCGATAGGGATGATCTTGCCGATGGGCGCGCGGTCCTGCGCTTCGTCCTGGACGCCCAGCTGCCGCACCGCCTCCTCCACCTGGCGCCAGAGCTTGCCGCGCGAATCGAACATGGCGGCCTGCTTGCCGGACTCGGAGCTGAGGCCGGTCAGCTCGACTTCCAGCTCTTCGACGGGGCGCTCCGGCGGATGGCGGGCGATGGCGTTCTTGATGGCGAACCAGGCGTCGCGCGGATCGGAGATGGCTTCGCGGAAGGCGACGGGGAGCTCCCAGCTGCCGCCGCCGTCCAGACCGGCGCGGACGATGGCTTTGCGCACCCAGCGGCCGTTGCGGACGCCGGCGTAGCCCGCCTGGACCAGCTTTTCGACGCCGATCATGATCGCTTCGAGGGCGCTGGCCGGCGCCGGCATCTGCAGGCGGCGGACGATGGTCTCTTCCTTGAGCCAGCGCTCCAGCGGCTCGTTGTCGATGCCCTGGGCCAGGTGCCAGCAGAGGTTTCCCTCCGGGCCAAACTGGGCCTGCGCGGCGCCTACCGGCAGGCGTGCAAAGTCGCCGATCGTCCCGATACCGAGCATGGTAAGCCGCCAGCGCATGGCATCGGAGGCGGGGAGATGCTCGACGGGCAGCGGGGCGAGGAAGGCGGCCTCTTGGCCAGCGGGAACGATCTTGACGGCGCCGGGCCGGGCGGCAGTAGCGGCGACGCGGGCGCAGAACTTGCCGGCGGCGATGCCGACAGCCGGCATGAAGCCAAAACGCCGGTGCAGGCCGGCGATGAGGTCTTCGGCGAGGCGTTTGATAGGCGTGGGCAGGCCGTCGAGGCCGATGTAGGCGAGGCCGGGCGCGGCGTACTCCACGTCGGGGCTGAACCCGGCGAGGAAGTCCGCGATTTGCTCGAAGAGGCGCTCGTAGTAGGGCTGGTCGGCGGGGATGACGATAGCGTTGGGGCAGAGGCCGATCGCTTCGGACATGCGCATGCCGCGGCGGACGCGCATGACGCCGGCGCCGAGGGAGCAGTCGAGGACGGTGGAGTCGCCGATGAGGAGGAGGCGCGCGCCGAGGTTGCGGCGGCGGAGGCGCTCCGCTTCGACGGCGAAACGGGGGATCTGGATACAGGCGATGTTCATGGGGCGACCTGTGGCCCAGTGTGGAACATGCGTTCTAGGAGTGTCAAGGGCGGCGTGGCAGCGCGCGCGCCCTCACCCCTGGCCCCTCTCCCGCTTCGCGCGGCGTTGGTTCGCGCGATGCGAACGCTTTGGTGAAGCCGTCGCACCAATCGCGAAAAAATCCGCGTACCTCCGCGGCTAGCCGCCTCCGTATACTGGGCTCGTGGCTACTGAGATCCGGGCGGTGTTCGCGGAGGCGCGGGCGGCGCAGGAGGCGCGGCGGCAGATTATCGGCGAAGGCGTGGCGGCAGCGGACGTTTCGCTGGCGGTGGCGGCGCCGAGCCTGGTGCAGGAGACGGCCCGCGAGGGGCGGCTGATGTGGCGGATCGTGGTGATCATCGTGCTGGCCAGCGCGGCGGGCACTGCGATCGGGGCGGCGCTGGGAGTTCTGCTGCACGTGCTCGTCGGGCCGGAGGGGACGTCCGGCTTGGTCATCCAGGTGGTGAGCTGGGCGATCTTCGCGCACCTGCTGATCGGCATGTGGGCCGGCTACCTGCTGCTGGCCGACCGCTCGGAGCGGGAGATCGGGCGGGCGCGGCCTGTTGTCCTGACGCTGGCCTGCGCTAATATGCGAGAAACTCAGGAGGAACGGGCCCTGGCGGCGCGATTGCGCGAGCTGGGGGCCACCGAGATCGACTTCAAAGAGCGCGCCCCAACGCCCCAATAAGAGACGGAGGAGACGATGGCCAACAGGTTCAAGATCGGTGAGCTGGACGTGACGGTGCTGAGCGACGGGTTCGCGCGGGCGCCGGGGACGCTGTACTTCCAGGGGACGACGGCGGAGATGTGGGAGCCGCACAAGCGCTGGCTGGACCACGCAGGGAACGTGGAGTTCCCGTTCAGCTGCTTCCTGGTGCGCAGCGGCGGGCGGACGGTGCTGATCGACACCGGGCTGGGGCAGGTGAACATGTTCGGTTTCACGGGCGGGGACCTGCTGCCGGAGCTGGCGGCGGCGGGCGCGCAGCCGGAGGACATCGACACGGTCTTCGTGACGCACCTGCACGTGGACCACGCCGGCACGGTGGCGATCGTCGAGGGTGAGAGCGCGCGGCCGACGTTCCCCAATGCGACGTACCGCTGGTCCGCCGACGAGCACAAGTACTGGACGGAGAACCTCGACTCGTCTTTCGGGACGCCGGACCAGAAGGCGTACATGAAGGCGATGCTGGCGGCGGTTGAGGGCCGGGTGCAGACGGCGGAAGACGGCGAGCCGATCGCGCCGGGGGTGAACGTTATCGCGACGCCGGGGCACACGCCGGGCCACGCAGCGATCGTGCTGTCGTCGGGCACGGAACGGGCCTTCGTGCTGGGCGATGCGATCAGCTGCCCGGCGCAACTCACTGAGACGGAGTGGTCCGGCATGGGCGACATAGACAAGGCGCTGGCTAGGCGCTCGCAGGAGGTGGTCGCCCGGGAGGCGGAGGCGACGGGCGCGCTGCTGGCGGCTGCTCACTTCCCGGGGTTGACGTTCGGGCGGGTGCTGCGCGGTGAGGGGAAGCGGTACTGGGAACCGGTGAGCTGACGCTGGGCCGCGGGGCGAGAGTCAAGGGGCGAGGGCAGGGTTCGCTTTACAGCGTTATCGCCCCACGTTACACTTGAACATCGAAGCGGGTGGAACGCCCGCTTCGTTTGCGCTTGGCGTACATGCGCCGGCCGAAGTGGCGGAATTGGCAGACGCAGCAGACTCAAAATCTGCCGGAGGGTAACCTCCGTGCCGGTTCGAGTCCGGCCTTCGGCACCACAATTCAATATGCGCGGCCTTAGTGCCGAGTGGTGTAACGGTAGCACACGGGACTTTGGATCCTTTGGTCCAGGTTCGAATCCTGGCTCGGCAGCCAGACGCGTTACACCTCGCGTTTCTTCGCGCTCCCGGGTAGCTCAACGGTAGAGCGGGCGGCTGTTAACCGCTAGGTTAGAGGTTCGAGTCCTCTCCCGGGAGCCAAACTTTGCCCCGCACCTGCTAACATCGTCGCCATGCTTGGACCGTCTTCCCTCTCCGGGCTGCCCTTTCT
The DNA here is from genome assembly GCA_035542855.1 of Dehalococcoidia bacterium. Taxonomy (GTDB): domain Bacteria; phylum Chloroflexota; class Dehalococcoidia; order SM23-28-2; family RBG-16-64-32; genus DATKKM01. The sequence goes on along the minus strand of DATKKM010000149.1, from coordinate 1,137 downwards.
GCGCGATGCCCGCCGCGGGCGCTTCTCTTCCTACGACCGGACGGGCGGCAACCGCGACTTCTGGATGCTGCAGCCGGGGGAGACTCGCGCGCTGGCGCAGATCGATGGGCCGGGCGCGGTGCGGCACATCTGGATGACGCTCGCCTCGCGGGAGGAGTGGTACCCGCGGCGGAGCGTGCTGCGGATGTTCTGGGACGGCGCGGAGACGCCGTGCGTGGAGGCGCCGGCCGGCGACTTCTTCGGCGTTGGGCACGGGGTCATCAAGGAATACTGGTCGCTGCCGCTGACGATGAGCCCGCGCGATGGCCGCGGTTTCAACTGCTACTTCCCGATGCCGTTCACCCGGAGCGCCCGCATCGAGTTGACGAACGAGGGCGAGCGGCGCCTCGTCGCCTACTTCTACATCGACTACGAGACCTACGAGCGGCCGCTGGAGAGCGCGGCGCTCTTCCACGCGCAGTATCGCAGCGAGTACCCGACGGCCGGCTGGGGCGACGATTCGCGGCGCTTCGACGAGAACCCGGAGTACATGCGCGAGGTGTTCGAGACGCCGAACCTCACCGGCGCAGAGAACTACGTGATCCTCGACGCGAAGGGCCGCGGGCACTACGTGGGCTGCAACCTGAACATCGACTGCCGGGAGCGCCTGAAGAACGACTGGTACGGCGAAGGCGACGACATGATCTTCATCGATGGGGATGCCTCGCCGACGCTACACGGGACGGGGACGGAGGACTACTTCAACACGGCCTGGAGCCCCCTCACCGAGTTCTGCACGCCGTACCACGGGCAGCCGCTGGCCTCCACCGGCGGCGAAGGGTGGCTCTACAAGGGCAGGCAGTCCGTCTACCGCTACCACATCGAGGACCCGGTGCACTTCCGGGAGTCGATCCGCGTGACGATCGAGCACGGGCACGCCAACAACCTCTCGCACGACTATTCGTCCACGGCGTACTGGTACCAGACGGAGCCGCACGCTCCCTTCCCCGCTCTTCTGCCCGTGGACGAGCGGATTCCGCGCTTTCCGTCCGAGTTCATCGAGTGCATGGACACGGCGGCGAAGTTGGGCGCGGGGATGTGGCACCAGGGGGGCGAACTGCGCAAGAAGCTGAGCGCGGAGGAGATGGCCCGGGTGCA
>DATKKM010000148.1:0-11192 GCA_035542855.1 Dehalococcoidia bacterium | reverse complement strand
ATGGCCAACGCCCAGGGCCGCGTGATCGTGGCGACGTTCGCCTCATTGATCGCCCGGGTGCAGCAGGTGGTGGACGCGGCGCTGGCCAACGGGCGGCGCGTGTTCGTGACCGGCCGCTCAATGATGAACAACATAGAGATGGCGATGGAGCAGGGCTACCTGGAGGCGCCGGAGGATATTCTCGCCCCGCTGGAGCGCATGAAGAAGCTGGCCCCGGAGAAGATCGTCATCCTCACGACGGGCGCCCAGGGGGAGCCGAGCTCCGCGCTGGTGCGGATGGCCAACCGCGACCACCGCCACATCACGATCGAGGAAGGCGACACCGTGATCTTCTCCTCCTCGGCCATCCCGGGCAACGAGATGCTGATCAACCGCACAATCGACAACCTGTACCGGCTGGGCGCGGACGTGCTATTCAGCCGGATCGCCAACGTGCACGTGCGCGGCCACGCGGCGCAGGAAGAGCTGAAGCTGATGATGGGGCTGGCGCGCCCGAAGTACTTCGTGCCGGTGCACGGGGAGTACCGCCACCTGATAATGCACTCCCAGATCGCGCGGTCGATGGGGATCCCGGACGACAACGTGTTCACGCTGGAAGACGGCACGATCCTGGAGATCGACAGGCGCGGGGCGCGCGTGAGCGGCCGCGCCTCGTCAGACTTTGTCTACGTGGACGGGCTGTCCGTGGGCGTGGACCAGGTGATTCTGCGCGACCGCAAGCACCTGGCGGCGGACGGCGTCCTGGTGGTGATCGTATCTATAGACAAGCACACGGGTAAACCAATCGGCCGCCCGGACGTTGTATCAAGGGGATTTATCGAATCCGAGATATCGGATGCCCTTATGGAAAGAGTACGAGACGTAGTCGCTGCATCATTGGAGGGCGGCGCGGAGCACACTGCTGACCGCGCCGACTTCAGCCAGCGCGTGCACGGCGCGCTGCAGCGCTTCCTGTACACCGAGACACACCGGCGTCCGATGATCCTGCCGGTGAGCGTAGAGGTCTAACCCGACGAGATGTCGCTGAAAACCAAGTCCAAACCGACTCGCCGGGCCGGCGGGCACCGCTCGCGCGCCCGCACCGGCGCGCGGCGTCCGTCTGTCCGCCGCAGGAAGAGCGCGTCCCGGCTCAAGCAGTTCGCGCAGGGGCAGCTGGGCTGGGTGGTGTTCTGGATCGGCGTCGCCGGGGTGCTCTCCTTCGTCTTCTTCAACGCGCTCAACGACGGCGCCGAAGCCATCGGCCGCCACCTCGGTGTGGGCGTCCTGCTGCTGCTCGTCGCGCTGACGATCGACCTGCGAGTGGCGATCAGCCGGCCGGAGGTGAACAAGGAGCTGCTTCGCAACGTCGCCGGCTGGCACCTGCTGGGCGTCTTCGTCTACGGGGCAACGTCCCTTTACAGCCCGGGCCTGAGCCTGGGCGGCGTGCACTTCGCCGATTCCAGCCTGGGCGGCGAGTTCAGCAAGGTCTTCACCCGGGACGGGCCGGGTATCGTGATCTGGATCGCCACGCTCGGCGCGGGCTTCTCGCTGATCTGGCCAAAGCGGGCGCTGCAGGCCTGGCGCGCCATCGCCGCCACGGCGATGTGGGTGTGGTCGCTAGACCTGCCGCAGAACCTGGCCAAGGGCATCGCCTCGTTGTTCACGATGCTGCAGCCCAGGGACGGCGAATACGAGGAGCACGAGGACGCAGCCACGACATACGTCCCGCAGCTCGACGAGGAGTGGGAGGAGACGCCCGCGCTGACCGAAGGCGTCTTCGAAGAGGAGGAGGAAGAAGAGGAGCCCGCCCCCGAGCCGAAGAGCGATGTGCTCGTCACCAGCGAGCCGGCGGAGGAGAAGGCCGCCCGCCAGCGCCCGCTGCCGATGGGACGCCCGGCCGGCCGCGGCTGGGAGCTGCCGCCCATCGCCGCCCTGGCCGAGGCCGCCGACATCGAAGTCCGCCCGATCGACAACGAGGCGCGTTCGCAGTTGATCGTGGACACGCTCGCGTCGTTCGGCGTGGACGCGCGGGTGGTCAGCGTGAACCAGGGCCCAGCGGTCACCCAGTTCGGCGTGGAGCCCGGCTGGGAGGTAAAGACACGCTCCGTGGCCCTCAAGGACGAGCGGGGCAAGCAGATGTTCGACCGCGAGGGCAAGCCGCTGACGAAGACAGAGATCGTCTCCAAGACGCGGGTCCGGGTGAACCGCATCACGGCGCTGGCCAACGACCTGGCGCTGGCCCTGGCGGCGCCGACGATCCGCATCGAGGCGCCGGTGCCGGGCAAGCCGATCGTCGGCATCGAGGTGCCTAACACGACGATGTCGCTCGTCTCGCTGCGCAGCGTGGTGGAGAGCAGCGCCTTCCAGAAGGTCAACCACAAGTCGAAGCTGGCGCTGGCGCTGGGTAAGGGCGTCTCCGGGGAACCGGTGGCCGCGGACCTGGCCAAGATGCCGCACCTGCTGATCGCCGGCTCCACCGGCAGCGGCAAGTCCGTCTGCATCAACTCCATCATCAGCTGCTTCCTTTTGCACAACACGCCGGAGGAGCTGCGGCTGGTGCTGATCGACCCCAAGCGCGTGGAGCTGACGACGTACAACCGGGCGCCGCACCTGGCGTTCTCCAAGGTCATCGTCGACATGGAAGAGGTGGTGGGCACGCTGCAGGCCGTGATCCACGAAATGGACAGCCGCTACCGCCGCTTCGCGGAGGCCGGCGTCCGCAACATCGAGGCCTACAACAAGAGCCCCCACGCCAGCCACAAACTGCCGTTCTGGGTGGTGATCATCGACGAGCTGGCCGACCTGATGATGGCCGCGCCTTACGAGGTGGAGCGCCAGATCTGCCGCCTGGCCCAGCTGGCCCGCGCCACCGGCATCCACCTGATCGTGGCGACGCAGCGCCCCTCCGTGGACGTCATCACGGGCCTGATCAAGGCCAACTTCCCGACGCGCATCGCCTTCGCCGTGTCCTCCCAAGTGGACTCGCGCACGATCATCGACGGCGTCGGCGCGGAGAAGCTGCTGGGCCGCGGCGACATGCTGTTCATGGCCACCGACGCCGCCAAGCCGAAGCGCATACAGGGCTCCTACGTCAGCGACGAAGAGATCGAGAAGATCGTCGACTGGTGGGCCAACGACCGCTTCCGCCACCTGGCGCCGGACAAGCTGGACCACCTCCTGGAAGAGGCGAAGGGTGAGCAGGCGGAGGCCGAGGCCAAGGCCGAAGAAGACCCGCTGTACGAGGCGGCCCGCGAGCTGGCGATGGAGCACTCGCGCATCTCCACCTCCCTCCTGCAGCGCCGGTTGCACATCGGCTACCCGCGGGCTGCCCGGCTGATCGACATGCTGGAGGAAGAGGGCGTCGTCAGCGGCGCCGAGGCCGGCCAGTCGCGCCAGGTGATCTCCGCCGATAGCTCGGACGACGGCTACGGCGGCGACGGCGTCTCCTTCGACAGTTTCGGCGACGACGGCGAAGACACGGCGCGCTTCGAGTAGCTGTTAGCACTCAGCGCTCAGCGTTCAGCGTTCAGTGACGTGACAGACAAAGTCGCGAGCCGGCACGACACGGGTGTGCAGAGGGCGGAGCCCTTGCCGGGGGCGCGGCGGTGTCTCCCGCCACCACACCTCGGACGGGTAGGTGGGCCGCACAGCGTCGCGCGGATCACTCGCGGCAGCGGCCCCGCCGCGCAAAGCCGATGGCTGAACGCTATCAAGGTTACCGTTCGATTAAGGCCGCCAAGAATGGCTATACGTTACCTTGACAAGTTCTAGACGAGTGCTATCGTGAAAGCATCTCTGGAAGACTGGAGGGAGGAGCATATGAAGAGACTTCAACTCCTCAATAGGCAGCTCCAGGTTGATCACGTAAGGCCCGACGCGCGATAGGCCCGGTCAGCCGGCAGCGCGAAGGGATACCGCCCCGCTGAGCGGCTAGCGACAAGCGCGGCGAAACAGCCCCAGGCCCCTGTTGGGCCATGACGCAGACGCCGGAAGCGGGTAAGAAGCAAACGAAGCCCCCCGATGCGAGTCGGGGGGCTTTTCCGTGCGCCGCGTGCCGCCCGCGCCGCCCCGGCGACCCCAAGGTCGCCGCCACGTGTGATGGGCGCTACTTGCGCGGCCTGGTGCGGCCCTGGCGGAGGCGTGGGCGTGGGCCGGCCGCATCGCCTCGGCGCATGCTGCTGATGATCTCCAGCCCCTCGTCGTCGCCCACCAGCTCCCGGCGCAGCTCCACCACGCGGTCGCGCAGGAGAGCCGCCTTCTCGAACTCCAGGTTCCTGGCGGCGTCCTTCATCTGCTTCTCGAAGTCCTTGATCAGCCGCGCGATCTCGTCTTTCGGGATGTCGCCCGTCTTGTACTCCGGCTTCTCCTCCGCCACCTGGCGGACGCGGTCGGTTATGTCACGCACGGCCTTGCGGATGCCCTCCGGCTCAATGCCGTGCTCGGCGTTGTAGGACTCCTGTATCTTGCGGCGGCGCTCCACCTCGCCAATGGCGCGGCGCATGGAGTCCGTCATTACGTCCGCGTACATGATGACGCGGCCGTTGACGTTGCGGGCGGCGCGGCCCATCGTTTGGATGAGCGACCACTCGGAGCGCAGATAGCCCTCCTTGTCCGCGTCCAGGATGGCAACCAGGCTCACCTCCGGCAGGTCCAGCCCCTCGCGCAGGAGGTTGATGCCGACGATGACGTCGTACACCCCCAGCCGCAGGTCGCGCAGGATTTCGACTCGCTCAAACGTCTGGATCTCCGAGTGCAGATAGTGTGTCTTCACGCCCATCTCCACCAGGTAGTCGGCGAGGTCCTCGGCCATCTTCTTGGTCAGCGTGGTGACCAGCGTGCGCTCGCCGCGCTCGGCGCGGATGCGGATCTCGGCCAGGAGATCGTCCACCTGGCCCTTCGTCGGGCGCACCTCGACCTCGGGATCGACAAGGCCGGTGGGGCGGATGATCTGCTCCACCACCTGCTCGCTCATCTCCTGCTCCCAGGGGCCGGGCGTCGCGGAGACGTAGATCACCTGGTTGATGTGCTCCAGGAACTCCTGGAAGTTGAGCGGCCGGTTGTCGATGGCGCTGGGCAAACGGAAGCCGAAGTCGACCAGCGTCTGCTTGCGCCGGATATCGCCGTGGAACATCGCGCGGACCTGGGGGATCGTCTGGTGCGACTCATCGATGATCATCAGGAAATCGTCCGGGAAGTAGTCGATCAGCGTCCAGGGCGTGCTGCCGGCGGCGCGCCGGGCCAGGTGCCGGGAATAGTTCTCGATGCCGGAGCAGTAGCCCTGCTCCCGGAGGCACTCGATGTCGTAGCGGGTGCGCTCGACGAGGCGCTGGGCCTCGAGCAGCTTGCCGCGCTCCAGGAGGATTGCGTGCCGCTCCTCCAGCTCGGCCTCGATGTCCTCGATCGCCTGGTCGAGCTTGTCGGCGGAGGTGACGAAGTGCTTGGCCGGGTAGATGTCGACCGCGTCCATCTCGCTCAGGACCTCGCCGGTTAGCGGGTCGAGCTGCAGGATGCGCTCCACCTCGTCACCGAAGAAGTCGATCCGCACGGCGAGCTCTTCGTAGGCGGGGAGCACCGTGAGGCTATCGCCGCGCAGGCGGAAGCGGCCGCGGGTAATGTTCTGATCGTTGCGCTCGTACTGCATGTCGACGAGGCGGCGCAGGGCGCGGGCGCGGTTGGCCGTCTCGCCCACCTTGAAGTGCAGCACGAAGTTGTAATACTCGCTCGGCTCACCGAGACCGTAGATGCAGGAAACCGACGCGACTATGACCACGTCGCGCCGCTCGAAGAGCGCACGAGTCGCAGCGTGGCGCAGCTTGTCGATCTCCTCGTTGATATCGGCGTCCTTGGCTATGTAGGTGTCGGTGCGGGGGATGTACGCCTCCGGCTGATAATAGTCGTAGTAGGAGACGAAGTACTCGACGGCGTTCTCAGGGAAGAAGTCGCGGAACTCGGCATAGAGCTGTGCGGCGAGGGTCTTGTTGGGCGAGATGACCAGCGTAGGCTTCTGGTTGCGGGCGATGACGTTGGCCATGGTGAACGTCTTGCCGGAGCCGGTGACGCCCAGGAGTGTCTGGTGCTTGAACCCCTGCCGCAGACCGCTTTCAATGCGGTCGACGGCCTGGGGCTGGTCGCCGGTGAGGGCGAAGTCTGAGGCGACGACGAAGGGCTTTTCGGCGGGAGCCGCGGAAGTGGCCCACCAGCCTTCCAGCGGCACGAGCCGCTTCTGGTCAGGATCGACGCCAAGCATGAAGTTCTCCAGCGCCTGCGCACCGATCAGAGCCGGCGCGTCCGGATCGCCGAAGACGCAGATGATGGTGCGAGGCTCCTGGCCGTCAAACGTGGCGCGCACCTCGCCGATATCGCGCATCACGGCCTCTCCGGTGGCGAGTCGCAATCGCACCTTCGCGAACGGTTTGACGCCCAGGCGGGAGAGCACGGGCGCCGGCACCGTACTGAAAGAGGAGCCGGTATCGACCAGCGCATCGAAGGTCTCGGGGGCTCCGTCGGCGCGGAATAGGGTGATGGGGTGGAAGAACGTTCCCATTAGCCCAATTGTAGCAGCGCTACTGACACCACCCTGGCAGGAGTGGCACGGCCGGAGGTCTATAATCGATGGCATGGAATTGCGCATGCAATACGCCCGGGCGGCGGACGGCGTGAAGATCGCCTATGGTGTGGCTGGAAGCGGGCCAACGGTGGTGCGCGTGCCCAGCATCCCGTTCAGCAATTGCCAGGCGGAATGGGCGCAGGACGGCGGCTTCTACCACGGGCTGACGGACCGCTTCAAGGTGGTAACTTTCGACCCGCGCGGCTGCGGGCTGTCCGACACCAGCGTGGATGACCTGTCGATGGCGGCGCGGGAGTCGGACATTGAGGCGGTGCTGGGACGGGCCGGGGTAGAGAGGTTTGCCCTGCACGCGGTGGGCTGGAGCGGCCCGCTTTGCATCCGCTACGCGGTGGAGCACCCGGAGCGCGTGACGCACCTGATCCTGGACGATACGCACGCCCGCGTTGAAGACTTCATGGCGACGCCGCAGATCCGCGCGCTGGACGCGCTCTCCACGGGCGAGTGGGACACGTTCCTGGAGTTTCTGGTGTTCACGTCGTACGGCCTGGGCCGCGACCAGGCGGGCCCGCACGTGGCGTACCTGAAGTCGTGCGTTACGGCTGACATGGCGCGCAGGATCTTCGCCGAGGTGCGCAAGGACGATGTGACGGGCCTGCTGGGGCAGGTGACCGTTCCTACGCTGATCCTGCAGCACGCCGGCATCTCCAAGCAGCAGGTTGACAGCGCCAAGGAGATGGCAGCGAGCATCCCCGGCGCGACGCTGGTGATGCTGGAAGGCCAGGCGACGGACGACACCGATCAGATCCTGCGCGCGATGGACAGCCTCTTGGGCACGAAGCCTGATCACGATCACCATCCGGAGGCGGCCACGCCGGCGCCGGCCGCGACGGCGTCCGTCAGGGCGGTGCTGTTCACTGACCTTGTTGGTCACACGGAGATGATGTCCCGGCTGGGCGATCACAAGGGCCGGGAGGTCCTGCGCGAACACGAGCAGATCACGCGGGAGGTGCTGACGCGCCACAACGGCACCGAGGTGAAGACGATGGGCGATGGCTTCATGGCCTCGTTCTCCTCCGTCACACAGGCTGTGGAGTGCGCGATCGCGATGCAGCGGGCATTCGCCGAGCGCAACTCGCGGGCGAGCGAGCCGCTTTCGATCCGGGTCGGGCTTAACGCGGGTGAGCCGATCGAGGAAGACGGCGACCTGTTCGGCTGGACGGTGATCATGGCCTCGCGCGTGGCGGCAAAGGCGGAGGCGGGGGAGATCCTGGCCTCGGACGTGGTGCGCGGGCTGTGCTCCGGCAAGGGGTTCCTCTTCGCGGACCGCGGTGAGTACGTGCTGAAGGGCTTCGAAGAGCCTGTGCGCGTGTACGAAGTCGGCTGGCGGGGCTAGGCCCCCCGCAAAACGCGAAGAGCGGGGCCTTTCGGTCCCGCTCTTATCGCCGGGTTTCACCGCACCCCCGATGTAACCCCTCCCTTGAGGTATCGCTACGTTAATTCGTCAGGCATCGCGATGGCAATCTGCCGGGCTACACGGTTTCTTCAGTCATAGAGAACTTCAATACCTGAATGTGATTTCCGGCGAATAACGCGTCTATGGCGTGGGCGCCGCCGTTGCGGCCGGCTCAGAGCTGACCACCGTGACGTCAAAGATCACGGTAGAGTTGGCCGGGACCGGGCCCGTGCCGGCGGACCCGAAGGCGAGCTCCGGCGGGATGATCAGCCGGTACTGGCCGCCCACCCTCATCAGCTGGACCCCCTCATCAAACCCGGGGATAACCTGCTGTTCGCCGACGATGAAATCGAGGGCCGGGCTGCCCGGCGTTGTCGAGTCGGCGAACTGGCCGCCGCCGAGCACCCACCCCTGGAACTCGACGGAGACGTGGTCGTGCGGCTGCACCTGGTTTCCCTGGCCCTCCGTGATCGTGAGGAACTGGACGCCGTCCGGCAGCGTGGTTGGCTGCGCGTCGATCGGGGGAGGGGTCGAGTCCACAGTGGGCACCGGCGTGGGTGAAGGCGTTATCGAAGGCGTCCCCGCGGACACCACGGAGATATCGAAGACGAGCGTAGAGTTCGCCGGGATCGAACCGTTGGCCTGATCGCCGTACGCCAGCTCCGGGGGGATCACCAGGCGATACAACCCGCCGACCTTCATCAGCTTCACGCCTTCGTCCCAGCCCTTGATGACGCCGCCCTGGCCCAGGATGAACTGGAATGGCGTGCGGCCCTCCTTGAGCGAGCTGTCGAAGAGCTCGCCGTCCTTGAGCCAGCCGCTGTAGTTCACGGTGACCTGGTCGCCGACGCGGGGGGTCGCGCCGCCGCCTTCGGCGATGGTGGCGAATTGCAGCCCATCGGAGAGCGTCTTTAGCTCAGCGTCGATGCTGGGCGCGGTGGAGGAGACCGGCGGGAGCGTGTGCACGACGACTTCGCCGTCGCCGCCGCCGCCACAGGCAGCGGAGAGCGCAAGCGCCGCAGTCAGGACGGCGAGGAACGCCGCGAGGGTAAGCCGCACTACTGGTTGAATCTCGGCTGACGCTTTTCCAGGAAGGCTGTGACCGCCTCCTTGTGCGCGGGCGCCTTGTAGGCTCGCGCGATGTTGCGGTTCTCCTCCGCGACGACCGCGTCGATGTCCGGCTGTACCATGTGGCGGTGCACCATCTGCTTGGCCACCACGACTTGCTCCGTCGGGTTGTTGGCGATCTCGGCGGCGTAGGCCATGGCTTCATCCAGGAGCGTTTCGCCGGGGAAGACGGCCTTCACGAGGCCCATGCGCAGAGCCTCCTGCGCGTCGATCGTGCGGGCGGTGAGGATGAGGTCGAGCGCGTTCTGCAGGCCCACGATCTGCGGCAAGTAGGTGGTGCTGGCCACCTCCGGGACGATGCCCATGCGGATGAAGCGCATCGAGAACTTTGCGGAGTCTGAGGCGATGCGGATGTCCATGGGCAGGGTCATGGTCATGCCGACGCCAATGGAAGGCCCGTTGACGGCAGCAATCAGCGGCTTGGAGCGGCGCAGGAACGAGGCCAGGTGCTCCTCGCGGCGGCGGTCGTCGCGAGCATAGCCATCGGCGCTGGACTCGCGCTCGGCGATGGCGTTGTTGAACCCCTTGACGTCTGCGCCGGCGCAGAAGCCGCGGCCGGCGCCGGTGATGACGATGGCGCCGACGCCGGGATCGTCGTTGCAGGACTCGATGGCGTTGAGGATCTCGTCGTTCATGGCGTAGGTCCAGGCGTTGAGGCGGTCCGGGCGGTTGAGGGTGATGAGGCCGACGCGGTCACGCTTCTCGAAGAGGATGAGCTCGTAAGTCTCTACTGTTGCCATGGGACCCCTCCTTGGCGAATCTGGCGAGCGAATGATAGCACGCGCCGCCCTCGCCGAAGATTAATGGCCGTCAGGGGATGAGCACCGCTGCGCCCGTGAGGCCGCCCGAGCGAAGGCGAGAGAGCGCCTGGTTGGCATCAGCGAGGGGGAACGTCTGGATTTCGGTACGCACAGGGACCCGCGGCGCCAGGGCGAGGAACTCTGCGCCGTCGGCGCGCGTCAGGTTGGCGATCGAGGTGACGGTGCGCTCTTCCCACAGCAGGTCATAGGGGAACGATGGGATGTCGCTCATGTGGATGCCGCCGCAGACGACAGTCCCGCCCTTGTCCAGCGCCCGGAGGGCGGCGGGAACGAGTCCGCCGACCGGCGCGAAGATGATCGCCGCATCGAGGCGCTCGGGCGCTTGCTCGTCGGAGCCGCCGGCCCAGGCCGCACCGAGGTCGCGGGCGAAGCGGGCGGCAGCCTCATCGCCGGGGCGCACGAAGGCGAAGACCTCCCGGCCCTGCCACTTCGCGACCTGGGCGACGATGTGCGCGGCGGCTCCGAAGCCGTAGATGCCGAGACGGCGGGCATCTCCGCAGCGCTTGAGCGAGCGGTAGCCGATCAGCCCGGCGCAGAGGAGCGGCGCGGCATGGGCATCGTCACAGGAGTCCGGCAGCGGGAAACAGAAGCGCTCGTCGGCGACGGTGTACTCGGCGTAGCCGCCGTCGATGGTGTAGCCGGTGAAGCCGGGGGCGTCGCAGAGGTTCTCGTCGCCGCGGCGGCAGTACGGGCAGACGCCGCAGGCCCGGCCGAGCCACGGCACGCCCACGCGGCCGCCTTCGGCGAAACGCCCGGCGCCCGGCCCGCACGCTTCGACGACGCCTGCGATCTCGTGGCCGGGGACAATCGGCAGCTTCGGACCTGGCAGCTCGCCGTCGACGACGTGGAGGTCGGTGCGGCAGACGCCGCAGGCGCGGACGCGGATCAGCACCTGGCCGCGGCCGGGCTCAGCAACGGGAATCGAGTCCGGCTGGAGCGGCTGCCGGGGCGCGTGGAGGCGCATCGCGAGCATGGCGAGGTCAGAATAGCAGGCGGCTCAGCCTTCGGCTTCGACTGGCTGAGGTAATCCTCCGGCAGGGGACGAACGGAATCAGTCCCCCATCCGCGCCTTTGCGAAGTGGGAGAGGGCCAGGCGCACCTTCTCTTCGATCGGAGCTTTGTCCGGGAACTCGGCGCGGGCTACGGCGTCGACGGCCTCGGCCTGCGAGTAGCCGAGCGACATCAGCGCGGCGACGACCTCCTCGGACTCGACGCCGGGCGCGGCGATTGGGCCGGCGGCCTT
>DATKKM010000147.1:0-4419 GCA_035542855.1 Dehalococcoidia bacterium | reverse complement strand
GTAACCGATGCCGTAGCTCGCCGCGACGCCTGTCTTGGCCATGTCCAGCTCCGTGTTGAGCATATACCGCTGGTGGTCGCGGTCTTCACCCGGCGCGTACTGGAGGACGATGTCTATCGTTTCGTCGCGGTGGGCGTCGGCGTAAGCGATCCCCTCCAGTGCGGCCTTGACGAACCGCCGCGCGATGTCCTCGTGGTCCTTCAGGTAGTCTTCCGTCGTCACATAGGTCAGGCCCAGCGTGGGCGCCCCATAGTTGGCGGCGGTGAAGACCTTCGTCGTGTAACCCATGCGCTGCAGCGTGTCCGGCTCGTTCGAGACGAAAACAGGGTAGATGTCGACGAGCCCCTCCGTCAGCGCCGCCGGATCGTAGCCGACGCGCGTCTCGGTGATGCTGTCCCGCTCAATGTGGTTGGCGTCGAGGATCGCCAGGTAGTCCGGCGGCACAGTGTCGGCCTTGTATCCGGCTGTCTTGCCCACCCAGTCAGCAGGTGAGTTGATGCCGGAGTCGGCGAGCACCGCGAACCCCTGCTGGCCCACCTGCCCGATCAGCGCGACTGACACCAGCGGCAGCGACGGATCGCCCGCGCGCTTGCTCAGCAGCTCGCCGGCGTCGGCGGTGGAGAACTGCACGGTGCCGGCGGCCAGCAGCGGGAAATTGTCGCCGGGCGTGGTGACGTGCTGAATGTCGACGTCGAGGCCATGCTCCGCGAAGAAGCCCTTCTCCTTCGCCACGTAGGCGCCGACGAACGGCAGGTTGGCCTGCGGCTTGAAGCCGGCCATGAACGTCACGTGGTCCGGCGCCGGCGTTGAGGTGGCGCTGCCGGAGGGCTGGTCGTCGTCATCGCCGCAGGCCGCGAGGAGCGCGGCGGCGAGCACGAGGGCAAGGATGGCTGGAAAGTAGCGTTTCATGCGACTCCTATTGCATTGAGCGGACGGATTCGTGCCAGAAGAGGACTCTCTGTTCGATCAGGGATAGCGTGGCGTAGAGCGCGACCCCGGTGACGGCCAGGACCCCGATCGCGGCGAAGAGCTCGGGCGTGCGCAGGTTCAGCCAGGCGGAGTACACCACGTAACCCAGGCCGTGGGTCCCGGAGAACCATTCGGCGACGACGGCCCCAGTCAGCGCGAGCGGGTACGTGATCTTGAGCGCACTCACGATGTACGGCAACGAGCTGGGCGCCCGCAGCTTCCAGAACACCTGCCACCGCGACGCCGAAAGCGAACGGAAGAACTCCAGCTGGGCAGAGTTGACGTCGCGGAAGCCGATGGTGGCGTTGACGAGCATCGGGAAGAAGCAGAGCAGCGTGGCGACGATGAGCTTCGGCGTCACTCCGAACCCGAAGATCACAACGAGCACCGGCGAGATGGCGACGATAGGCGTCACCTTGACGGCGATGGCGATGGGGAAGATCGCCCGCTCCAGCAGCCTGGAGTACGACATCACCAGGGCCAGCGCCAGCGCGACCGATGTCCCGATGAGGAGGCCGGCTGTGGCCTCGTAGAGCGTGTACGCGCCCTCTTTGCAGAAGAACCACGGGTCGTCCCAGAGCCGCTGCGCGATGCGGTGCGGCGCCGGAACGACGACTACCGAGACGTCCTTCCAGGCCACGTACGCTTCCCAGAACGCCACCAGCAGCGCGAACGCCAGCAGCGGCGGCAACACGTAACCGGCGGCCACACGAAGGGTGCGCATCAGGCGGCGTCCTTCAGCAGGCCGCGCAGGTAGTCCGCGTAGTCCAGGAAAGCCGGGCTGCGCTCGATCTCCTGGGTGCGCGGCCGCGCCAGCTCCACGTCCAGGTCGGCGGCGACGCGGCCCGGCCGGCCGGAGAGCACGACGACGCGGTCGGACAGCGCCAGCGCCTCGGAGATGGAGTGGGTCACGAAGAGCACTGTCTTGCGGCGGTCGGTGGAGCCCCAGACGCGGAGCAGCTCGTAGCGCATGGCGGAGCGCGTGATCTCGTCCAGCGCGCCGAAGGGCTCGTCCATCAGCAGCAGCGACGGGTGGACGGCAAAGGCGCGGGCCAGGGCGACACGCTGCTGCATGCCGCCGGAAAGCTGGTGCGGGTAGTAGTCGCGGAAGGCAGCGAGGCCCATCAGCTCCAGCAGGCCGCCGGGGTCCGGCAGGCCGCGAGAGCGGCGCGCGCCGTCGATCTCCAGCGGCAGACGCACGTTGGAGAGCACGCTGCGCCAGGGGAGGAGCGCCGGGTCCTGGAAGACGAAGCCGATCTCGTGGCCCTTCTGGGCCAGGGCCGGGGCCTGCCCTGAGACCAGCGCTTCGCCGCGCGATGGCCGCAGCAGCCCGCCCACGATCCTCAGCAGCGTGGACTTGCCGCAGCCGCTGGGCCCGATGATGGAAAGGAACTGCCCGGCCGGCACGTTCAGCGAGACGTCTTGCACGGCGGGCAGCGGCGCGCGCCCGTCCCTGAAGACGTGCGTGAGGCTATTCAGAGAGACGTGGAACTGTGCTGCGGCCATGCCCTCAATCCGGTTCCGGACGTGCGTCCGGCTCGATATGGATTGCGGGGGTGCTCTCCGCCGAGGCGGATGGCCACAGGACTCGTATGCCGGGGGCGCACCCCGCGCCACCTTCCGGCGAGTCGCACGTGGAATTGTACGGGGGGCGGCGCCATCGCCGCAAGGCGTCCCGTCACGATATACTGGCGCTCGCTACCCGGGGAGATTGATATATGGCAAGAATCGCATTCATCGGCGGGACCGGCCCGGAGGGCATGGGGCTGGCCGCTCGCTTCCTGAAGTCGGGGAACGCCGTCTTCATCGGCTCGCGCACGGAAGAGCGGGCGGCGGAGACCGTGGCCAAACTGCAGGAGATGGTGCCGGAGGGCGAGCTGTACGGCGGCTTCAACCACGAGGGCGCCGAGAAGGCGGAGTTCGTCTTCGTGACGGTGCCCGCGGACGGCCACCGGGACGTGCTGAGCGGCCTGGTAGAGGCGATCGGCGACAAGATCGTCGTCGATTGCGTGGCGCCCATGGTCTTCGACAAGGACGGCCCCAAACCGACGCCGCCGGAGGAAGGCTCCGCCGCCGAAGAGGCGCGCGCGATCCTGCCGGAGGCAAAGATCGTGAGCGCCTTCCACCACCTGGACGCCAAGCAGCTGCAGAACATCGCTACGCCGATGCAGGGCGACGTTATCGTCTGCAGCGACCACAAGCCTTCGAAGAAGAAGGTGATGGCGCTGGTGGAAGAGATCGAGTACGTACGCGCGCTGGACGGCGGCCCGCTCCAGAACTCCCGAATCACAGAGGCGATGACGGCGCTGCTGATCCACATCAACCGCAACTACAAAGCGCACAGCGGAGTTCGCATCACAGGAGTCTAGGGGTTGGAAGCCGGATGTCCAATCTCTACCTCTAGCCTCCAACCTCTTTCATGAGCATCAGCGTCCTCCCCATCCACGGCCTGCCCGAGGTCCGCAAGGGCGACGATGTCCCGCGGCTGATCATCGAGGCGGCGGGGGCCGAGCCGGGGATCCGCGAGGGCGACGTCGTCGTCGTCACCCAGAAGATCGTCTCCAAGGCGGACGGGCGCGTCATTTCACTGGACAGCGTGACCCCTTCCGCTGAGGCCGAGCGCCTGGCCAAGGAGACCGAGAAGGACCCGCGGCTGGTCGAGCTGATCCTGCAGGAGTCGGCGGGAATCGTGCGGCAGCGCGGGCCGATCCTCATCACAGAGACGCGCCACGGTTTCGTCTGCGCCAATGCGGGGATAGACGCCTCCAACGTGGGGCCGGAGGGCACCGTCTGCCTGCTGCCGGCTGACCCGGACGCTTCCGCGCAGGGCATCCGCGCGGCGATCAGCGAGGCCATCGGCGGCGATGTCGCGGTGATCATCTCGGACACGTTCGGGCGGGCCTGGCGCGAGGGCCACACCAACGTGGCGATCGGACTCGCTGGGATGCTGCCCTTTGCCGATTACGTGGGCCAGGTGGACCCCTTCGGCTACGAGCTGCGAGTGAGCACCCTCTGCATCGCCGACGAGCTGGCGGGCGCCGCCGAGCTGGTGATGAACAAACTGGACGGCGTGCCGGTGGCGATCGTGCGTGGCTTCCCCTACCCACGGGGCGAGGGAACCGCCCGCCAGATCATCCGCGCGAAGGAAAATGACCTCTTCCGCTAGCGCCCGTCATTCTGAGCGAAACGAAGAATCTCGCTCGCGGGCGGGGGAGTTCGTCCGTATACCAACGGTCAGCGCGAACCGGCGGTTGCCCTCCGGTGGCGGTGCGATGTCCGCAAAATCCGCTTGCCCAAGCCTGAAGTTCCGGCCCGCGTTCGAGTTCCTTCGGCCGCCTGCGGCGGGCTCAGGATGACATGCGCTTGCCGCGGCCCCAGCGCCGCCGCGCCGCCTGCTTGACCGGGGCCACGGCTTCCAGCTCCGCCGGCACGTTATCCCGCTCCGCCTCG
>DATKKM010000146.1:0-6199 GCA_035542855.1 Dehalococcoidia bacterium | reverse complement strand
CAGGTTGTCCCCCACCACTGGGCAGATTGCCTACGCGTTACTCAGCCGTCCGCCACTAACCCGAAGGTCCGTGCGACTTGCATGCGTAAAGCGCGCCGCCAGCGTTCGTCCTGAGCCAGGATCAAACCCTCATGAAAAAATCCATTTCAGGTTTAGAGCCTAGCGCTTGTATGTTTAGCACGAGAGCCTCGCACTTCCATCCACTATTCAGCTGTTAAGGTGCCCTCTTAAGGAAGACCGTCCACCAGACGGCGGACGCACGAATCCCAGAAGCCCGGGCCCACTGGCCCGAAGTTCCCCGGGGTTCTCGTCTATTAAGCGTTAGCCAACGGCTAAGTCTATACGGCGTGCGGAGGGCGTGTCAACGCTCACTCTGGACTGTCTTCGGAACCATCGCGGCTCCGGAAAAAGCGCCGTCTTCTTGGCTGGCTTTTAAGGATCTTCCTGCTGTTATTACATTAGCACAGATGATCCAGCGCGTCAACGCACCGGCTTGCGCCGCACGCGCAGCCGCAGCACCCGCCGCGTCCGCGGCGTCAGCGCCACCCGCTCATCTATGGCGTGCCCGGCCACCCAGACCACGCCCTCATCGTCTGCGAAGACGGGCAGGCCGTCCCGCTCCTCTAGCGGCACCTTGGCATCCACCAGGATGTCCTGCAGCTTCTTCGATCCGCCCAGGCCCAGCGGCCGCAGCCTGTCTCCCGGCTTGCGGGAGCGCACCACCAGCTCGCCGGCGATGGCGTTCTGGGCGATCGTCGCCTCTTCCGTGCCCTCGCGGGGCTTCGTCGTCACCCCGTCACGGGCGAGGACATCGGCCTCGATCGTCCAGTCGCCCGCGCGCGTCCGGCCCGGGACGCTGACCACAGTCTCCTCGATCGGCTCCGCCGTCGCCGGGGCCTCGTCACCGGCGATCACCAGGTACGCATCCTCGATCAGCGCCACGCCCCCCGGCAGCGAGATGCGGGAGCGGTCCTTATCCAGCGAATCCATCACCTCGTTCAGGTGGACGGCCTCCGGGTTGGCGCCGGCCTCCTTTGCGGCGCGGCGCAGCAGCCGGATGGCGACCGCCGGCGGCAGCACCCCCAGCACCGCCCGCCGCATAGAGACTCGCCCCTCGCCGACGCGGGCCACCTTGCCCCAGGCCCAGTCCGCCTCCGCGCCGATGAACTCGGCGTCCTGCTCAGCGGCGTCGGCCAGCCGGACGAGCGCCTCAGCGACGCGCGGGTTGAACGTCTCGAGCAACGGCAGCAGCTCGTGGCGGACGCGGTTGCGGGTGGCGATTGGCAGGTCATTGGTCGGATCGCGGCGCGGCTCGAGGCCGCAGTCGTGGCAATAACGCTCCGTCTCGGCGCGGGTGATGGTGAGCAGCGGCCGCGCGATCTCCGGCCCTTCGCCGAAAGGCCACTGCGCGCGCGGCGTCATCGCGGCCAGGCCTTCCAGCCCAGCGCCGCGGACGAGGTGCAGCAACACGGTCTCGGCGCGGTCATCCAGCGTGTGCCCGACAGCGACGGCCGTGGCGCCGGCCTTAGCCGCCTCCGCCGCGAGGAACCGGTAGCGCAGGATGCGGCTCGCCTCTTCGACGGACTCTTTCTCAGTGCGTACGCGGCGCTTCACATCGCCGCGCGCGAAGGCGAAGGGAACCTTCAGCGAATGACACGTCGCTTCGACGAACTCGCGATCGCACTCGGCCTCCTCGCGGGAGCGCAGCATGTGATCGAAGTGGGCGGCGGCCAGGTGGAAGCCGAACTCCTCGCCAAGGCGAGCCAGCATCACCAGTAGCGCGGTGGAATCCGGTCCGCCGGAAACGCCGGCGACGATGGACTCGCCTTCCTTGAAAACGTGCCGTTTGCGGATGAACTCGGCGGCGCGCTGCTCCAGGCGCCGTGTAAACGGCGTCGCGCGCGTCAGCAGAGCAGGGCGACGAGCCATACCTTACTCCAGGAGCCGTACCGCTAAGCGATTGCTAGTGTGTGAGGACTTCCCACCAGAGATCCGGGTCCGGGGCGTTCGGATCCGGGGTGGGAGAGGGCTGCGTGGGGACAGCGACGATACCCGTCTCGCCGGGCTTAACCAGCCCGAGCTGCTCTCGTGCGACTTCCTCAATGTACTCATCAGACTGTAGATACTGCTCAAGCGCCTGGAGTTGCTGGTATTTCTCCTGCTGAGCTCGTATTTCTGCGTTTAACTGCGCCTCCTGCGTATTCAATTGGTGGCCCCTGATCGCGTTACCCACAAACGTGAACAGGAAGTAGACCACGATAAGCGCCGTGACGCCTACCACTATCTTAGCCGCAGTTAATTGAGGAAAGTGATTATGCACTTATTCTTAACCGAAAATCCTAGCACTGCCCTCTTACGTAGGGCAATACATACAACGTCTGACCGCCCCGGGAGTTATCCACAATCTGCCAGATGGCCCCGCTCATTCGTCGAAACGACGGTCGTTCTGTCCCCGGCGAAGTCGATCACGCTGATCGCCGCCACCTCGTGCCGCAAGCGCCGGAAGCGGGCGAGGTCCAACCCCAGCGAGCGACAGAGCAGGCAGAGGATCACGAAGTTGTGCGTCACGACGGCGACGGTGTCGTCCCGGTGGGTGGCGGCCAGGGCCTGCGCCACGTCCCACGCGCGGTCGGCCACCTGGATCAGCGACTCGCCGCCGGGGAACGGATGCTCGGGGCCGGTCTCGCTCAGCCAGCGCTCGATCACGCCGGGGTAGCGCGCGCGGATCTCCGGGTAGGGCAGGCCGTCCAGCTCGCCGACGTCCATCTCTATCAGGCGCTCGTCCGTGACGACCGCAACGCCGTGCCGCTCTGCGACGGCCTCCGCCGTTCGGGCGGCGCGCTGCAGCGGGCTGGCGTATACCGCCGCGATCGGCTCGCCGGCGAGCCGCTGGGCCAGCGCCCGCGCCTGGCAGAGGCCGGTCTCATTGAGCGGGACGTCGTCGCGGCCAAGGGCAATCGAATCCCGGTTGTGGTCGGTCTGGCCGTGGCGGACGACGATCAGCCGCACGTCGCTACTCGTCTTCGCCGGCCCGGCGGAAGGCCACGATCGCCGCCGGCACTTCTTCCAGCGCCAGGTGCTTGCGGTGCACGCGCACCGGCTCCGGCAGGCCCAGCGCCAGCACCACCTGGTCGGCGCGAGCGGTGTTGTCCTGCTCCGCGCGCAGCTTCATCGCCAGCCGGAAGCTATCGCCTTCGCGGCGCAGCAACCGGACGTCCAGCACCAGCGGGCGCAGGTCGTACTCGCGCACCTTGGTCTCGCGGCGGTACTCGGCGGGCAAACTGGCGGAGGAGAGCAGGCGATCAATCGCGCAGCGGACGTCGTCCTCGCTGCGGGCGCCGGCCGGCACGTCTACTTCGTATTCCGCCCAGCGGAGGGCGGCCTGCACAGAGGGCGCCGAGACGCCCACCTCGTTCGCCGCGAACGCCTCCAGTCCCGGCGGCAGCTCCCGCGCGATGCGGGCCAGCGCATCGGCCGGATCGACTCGCTGCTCCAGGAAGATGTCCACGATCTCCGACTCAGACGTCGCACCCTGGGGCAGCGGAGCCGCCAGCGAGATCTGCGGCGCCGGCCGCTTTCCCGCAGAGTGGGACACGGCGAGGCCCGCGCCGCGGGCGGCGCTCTCCCAGGCGCTGACGATGTCGCGGTGGCGCAGTTCCAGGGCTTCCGCCGTCAGACGATAGCGGAAGCGCAGCCTCTGGACTTTCATCGGCGGGTGATCGTCACTTCCTCGATGCGGTTGCCGTCCACTTTCGTGACCTTGACGCTGATCCCATCGCGGACGAACTCTTCGCCCTCGGCCGGAATGTGCCCGAGCTCGGCGAGCACGAAGCCGGCGATCGTCTCGTAATCCTCGTCCTCCGGCAAGTCCAGCTCCAGTTCCTCGTTCGCGTCGTGGATGGTCATGCCGGCGTCCACCTGGAACGTGTTCTTCGCCACTTCGACGAACTCTTCCTCGTGGCGGCGCAGTTCGTCGCTGACGTAGCCCACCAGCTCCTCCAGCAGCATCTCCAGCGTGACGATGCCCGCAGTGCCGCCGTACTCGTCGACGACGATCGCCATCTGCTGGCCGGCCTGCTGCATCTGGAAGAAGCAGGCGCCCACGAACTTCGTCTCCGGGACAAAGAGCGGGCTGCGCATCGCCAGGTCTATGCGGTCGCCCTCATGGAGCGAGCCATCGGCGAGGCCGCGCAGCACGTCCTTGATGTTGACGATGCCGACAACGTTGTCGTGCGTTCCCTCAAACACCGGGAAGCGCGAGTGGGACGCATCCAGATAGACCCGGTAGAAATCGTGGACGGTGCCATCGCGCGGGAGGAAGCGGACTTCCGTGCGGGGGACCATCACCTCGTTCACGCGGCGGTCCCCGAAGCTAAAGACGCCGGTGATGAGCTCCGCCTCCTCTTCTTCCAGGAGGCCGGCCTGCGCGCTCTGGCTGACCAGCAGATTGATCTCCTCCGCCGTGTGGACGCTGTGCGCCCCGCCTTCGGGTGCGCTCAGGCCAAACGGCCTGAGCGCGCTGTTGGCCAGCGTGTTCAGCAGCCAGATCGCCGGCCAGAAGACGATGCGGAAGACCTCCGTGGGCGGCACGGTGGCCAGGGCGATTCGCTCTGAGCGGAAGAGCGCGACGCTCTTCGGGGCCAGCTCTCCAAGAACGATGTGCAGTGAGGTTATCAGTGCGAACGCTGCCGGCACGGCCACGGCGTGCGAGGAGATGCCGGCGGCGTCCTTGCCGAGTACATCCTCGAAGAGTGGCTCGATGATGTCCGCGAGGACTGGCTCGCCCACGAAGCCGAGGCCGATGCTGGCAATCGTGATGCCGAGCTGTGTCGCCGCCAGGTAGTTGTTGACGTTGTCGATCGCCCGCAGCACCAGTCTGTAGAAAGGCTTGCCTTCCTCCGCCAGAGTAGCGATGCGCGTCCGGCGCACCGCGACGATGGAGAACTCTGCCGAGACGAACAGGCCGTTCAGGAGCACGAGCGCGACGACGAGGAGAAGTCGCAGCGAAATGGATAATGCGTCGTCCATTAATGACACGAGCCGGCGCTTGGGCCGACCCAAAGCGAATTATAGCATTCACCTACCACCGGACTCCGGCGTATGCTGAGCGCGGATGTCACTCGTCGTCACCGTTTACGTGCCCAGCGGCATCGTCATGGCCGCCGACTCCCGCATGACGGTCCTCCGCGCCGAAGACCGCGGCGAGGGCGAGCAGAAGACCCGCGTGGAGCAGCAGTTGGTGCTCTCCGACAGCGCCTACAAGATCGTAGAGCTGAAGACGGTAGCGGCCGGTGTCAGCGTGTACGACGCCGGCGTCATCGACAACCAGCCGGTGGATAGCCAGGTCCGCCGCTTCGAGGAAGAGGCGCTGGCCGCGGGCGACGACGTGCGGGCCGTCGCCGACAAGTTCATGCAGCACTTCCAGTCGAAACACGCCGGCGTGAACGTCGGCTTCCACGTGGCCGGCTACCGGATCGAGGGGCGCGCCAGCGTTCCATACGTCCTCGTCGGCCACACCACCCGCGAGCCGGCGATCCGCCGCGTCAACGCGACGGACGAGGGCGTCTTGCAGTACGGCGTAGTGCGCGCCGGCGACGTGCTCGTCGCCAACCGCCTGATCGACGCCAATTTCCTGCCGCTCTTCGCCGCGATGCCTATCCAGGACGCCATCGACTACGCCGTCCACCTCATCCGCACGACGATCGACACGCTGCGCTTCGAGCCGCGCTACCCGTCAGTGGGCGGGCCTATCGATGTGCTGGTCCTGACGCCGGACGGGATGCGCTGGGTCCAGCGCAAGGAGTTGCACGGCCGGGGTTAGTGGCGGGGCCGGCCCTTCGAACCTCAGGGTGAGCGTCCGGCTGACGGCGGCCGCTCATCGCAACCCATACCGCTCATGGTGAGGCTCACGAACCACGAGGGGCTCGCCGTCGCAACGGCCGGCGCCTTCTGCTATCGAACCGTTCGCCCTTCGTGAACCTCAGGGTGAGCGAAGCCTATCGCTTCGCCCCGTCGATCAGCCGCTCCGCCGCCGTGCGCGGGTCCACTGAGCGCGCGGCGATCTGCTCCGTCAGCTCGTCGATCGAGCCGTCGGCGGCGTCAATCACGCGCTCCAGGAGGATCGATTGGGCGGTGGCCAGGAGCTGGCGGCGGGCGCGATGGCGGGACATAGCTGCCAGGCGGCCGGAATCGGCCAGGA
>DATKKM010000145.1:0-12411 GCA_035542855.1 Dehalococcoidia bacterium | reverse complement strand
GCATGGGACCTCCTTAACTAGGGGCGCTCGCCAGGAAGACCTTCGCCCGGAGTCTGGCAGCGGCCTCTCGCCGCTTTCTCGCCTCTTCAGTTGTTCGGACGTCCGCTTCGTTGCGTTCTGGTCAACCGATGGCGCCGGCGCGTCAACGCCTCCGCCGTTCAGAGAAAGGAACCGTCAAACGTTCTGCGCCCCGGGCAAAGAGACGGTGAAAGGCCCCGTTGCGCCGCGGCCGGTCATTAACCCGGCGCGCGCCCCAGGTCACCTTCGTTCAGGGTTCGTCTGCATCGCGGGAACTTATCCCCCGCCGCATCCGTCTGGAGAACAGCACCAGTCGAACCAAGGAGGTACGCAATGCGAACTGTCATCGCAGCGATCGTCATCCTCGCCGCCACGCTCGCGGTGCCCTTGAGCCAGGGCACGCATTCCGCCAGCGCCTGCGCCGGCCTCATCGGCTCCAATGGCGCCGTCAACCTGGGCCAGACCACCACCCTCGCCGCATACCACGACGGCGTCGAGCACTACGTCACGGCGTTCCAGTTCCTGGGCGGCGGCGGCCAGTTCGGGACCCTCATCCCGCTGCCAGACATCCCCACCAACGTCGAGCGCGGCGGCGACTGGACGCTCCAGCGCCTGGAGCGCGAGACGACACCTCAGCCGCAGTTCGCTAGCGACGAATTCGCCGATGTGCCTGCCGCAGCCCTCAAGGGCGTCGAGGTCATCTCCACAACCCGCATCGACGCGCTCGACCTCACGGTGCTCAAGGGCGGCGGCGCGGACGTCGCGGTCTGGGCACAGGACCACGGCTTCAGCCTCTCCCCGGACGCGCCCGAGGTGCTGGACTTCTACGCCCAGCGCAGCCCGGTCTTCCTCGCCGCCGTCTTCGACAGCAACGCCGCCGCCCAGCGCGGCCAGCAGATCGGCGACGGCACGCCCGTCCACCTGACTATTCCCACCGACAACCCCTGGGTGCCCCTGCGCATCCTCGGCCTCGGCAAGCAACCCTCCGACACCGTGCGCGCGGACGTCTTCCTGCTCACGGACAAGAAGCCGGCCCTCCTGCCCCAATCCGGCGCCGGCCTCACCCTCGCTCACGACTCCCCCGCCACCGACCTCCTGCTGAGCGACCTCCGCGCCGACGCCGGCATGGGGTGGATTCCTCAATCGGCCTGGCTGACCAAGCTCGAGGTGGACGCCGCAACGTCCGATCTCAAGTACGACCTCGCCATCGACGCCAGCGGGGCGAACAACCCCTCGCTTGCCGATGCGGGCTTCCAGCTCCCCGGCTTCGAGGTGCCGGTCTCGGCGTCCGGTGGCGTCAACTGGGCGCTCTGGTTCTGGCTGGCAGCCGCCACCGCGCTGGCTG
Organism: Dehalococcoidia bacterium; assembly: GCA_035542855.1. Lineage (GTDB taxonomy): Bacteria > Chloroflexota > Dehalococcoidia > SM23-28-2 > RBG-16-64-32 > DATKKM01. Next base: position 11,048 of record DATKKM010000145.1, on the reverse strand, counting down.
CCGGGATCGTGGCCGGCCGGGGCGTCCCGGGAGAACAGCGCCGGTGAGACGCGCGCTCCGCGCCATCGTGCCGTGCCTGGCACTCGTCTTGCTGGTCAGCGCCTGCAGCAGCTCGGCGCTGGCCAGCCACGCGACGGTGCGCATCCACTACACCCACTACGAACCGGACGTCCTCACGGTGCACGCCGGCGAGCCGCTGACGCTGACCCTGCAGAACGATGACCCGATCGCGCACGAGTGGATCGTCGGCACCGAGGAAGTGCACCAGCGGCACCGCACCGGGACGGACACTTTCCACGACTTACCGACGGAGGTGTCGATTCCCGCGCTCTCCACCCGCGTGACGACAGTGGTATTCGATACGCCGGGCGAGTACAAGTACATTTGCCACCTCCCCGGCCACGAGGCCTACGGCATGGTGGGCACTCTGCGCGTCGTCAGGTAGCGCCGGGCCCATCCCCGAACGTGAGCCGGTCGCGCTAGCGACTAGCGCTGCGGCCGTTGCTTGCAGTACTTCGATCCCAGGAAGTGCCCGCCCCACAGCGGGGCGATCGGACAGAGGTTCAAGACCCCCGCCGCCACCGGCACCAGGCCGAACACCGCCACGATCCAGCCGGCCGTCCCGCCGACCAGGCCGACGCCAACGGCGATCAGCGTGCCCCCAAGGGCAACCCGCGCAAGCCTCCCGTAGTTCGAAGCCATGAAGCTCTCAAACCATGACGATTCTCGTTGAACAGACACCTCGTATCTCCTATCTGAATCCCTAGTGGGCATAGCGGACATCCGGCAATAGCCTGTCGATCCAGCCGGGCAGCCACCAGGCCGCCTTGCCCGCCATCTGCAGGACCGCCGGCACCAGCACCAGGCGGACCAGGACGGCATCGGCCAGCACCGCCACCGCCAGGATCAGGCCCATCTCCTTCATCGGCAGCGTGCCCGCCAGCCCGAACGTCAGGAACACCGCCACCATCACGCCGGCCGCCGCGATAATCGGCCGCGCGGTGTGCGCGATTGACGATTGCACCGCTTCCGCCGGATCACCGGAGCGCTCGTAGTGCTCACGGGTCGAAGCCAGCAGGAAGACTGTGTAGTCCATCGAGATGGCGAAGATCAGCGCGAAGAAGAAGAGCGGCGCCCATGACGTGAGGTAACCCTGGCTCTCGAAGCCCAGGACGCTCGAACCGATGCCGTGCTGGAACAGGAGTGAGCCCGCGCCGAACGCCGCGCCCACCGAGAGCAGGTTCAGCGCCACGCCAATCGCGGCCATGAACAGCGCCTGCAGCGCGAACAGCAGCAGCAGGAATCCCAGCACCAGCACCACGCCGATCACCAGCGGCGCGCGGCCGCGCAGCGTCTGGTCCAGGTCGTGGTTCTCCGCCACCGGGCCGCCCACCAGGACGCCCGCCGGCACGGCCTCGCGCACTGCGGCGATGACGCCGCCGGCCTCAGGCTTGGACGGGTCCACGTTGGAAATGGCGGTCAAGAGGGTCGTCCCATCGCCGGACTGCGCCGTCTGCGGGGGATAGACCGCAACGATCCCCGGCACCTGGCCAATCGTCGCGGCGACCGCGTTGGCGTCCTGACCTTGCCTGACGATCACCTGGATAGGCCCCGGCGCCCCCGGCCCGTATGCCGCGGCGATCTCCTGGTAACCCACGCGCGCCGACCGTCCTTCGGACAGCACCGATATCCCCGGCATCCCCGTCTTCAGGCTCAGCAAGGGCAGCGCCAGGGCAACCAGCACCACGACAACAGCGGCCGCCGCCAGGGGCGCGCGCTTCTGCACCGCCGCCGCGAACCGCCCCCACCGTTCGCTGCGGTGGTTGTCCACTGCGTACCAGGGCAGCGGGAGCCGGTTGACCCAGCGGCCCAGCAAGGCCGGCAACAACGTCAGCGCCGCCAGCAGCACGAAACCCACCGAGAGCATCATCCCCGCCGCCATGGACTGGAACGCCGGCACCGGCACCAGCAGCACGGCCGAAAGGCTGATGATCACCGTCACGCCGCTGAACAGGATCGCCTTGCCTGCGCTGCCCATCGTCTCCCCCACGGAAATCGCCACATCCTTGTCGTGGTGGAGAGCGTTGCGAAAGCGGGTGACGATAAACAGCGAGTAATCGATACCCAGTGCCAGCGCGAACATCATCGCGAAGTTCAGCGTCCATATCGAAAGGTCGGTGAACCGTGTGACCCCGTAGAGGACGCCCATCGCGGACATCAGCCCGGCCGCGGTCAGCACCAGCGGCAGTCCCGCCGCCGCCAGCGTCCCGAACGCCAGCACCAGGATCACAGCCGTTACCGGCCAGGTGATGACCTCCGCCTGCCTCATTCCCTGGCTGTTCATATCGTTGAAGTCTGCCCAGAACGCGGGCGATCCCGTGAGCGCCACACCCACCGTGTTATCGCCCAGCCCGTCGAGCCCGTCGTGCAGGCGTTCGGCAGCGCGCACAGCCTCTGTGGGGTTAACCAGCGCCCCTGCCTGGATCATCACTGTATGCCCATCGGCTGAAGGTTGCGGCGGGAGCGCCGGCCCGAACGCCGCCTCCCCGGCCAGCACCGCGTTGACCGCCTCGATCCGGGCGGCGAACGTCGAGTCGTGCGCGGTCAACGTATCGCTGTGCAGCACCACCACGGCCGACTGCGAAGACAGCCCGCCGAACTCCTTGTCGATCAGCTCACGCACCTGCAGCGATTCGCTCCCGCGCACCTCCCACATTGCGCCCGAGAGCGCGCCTTCCAGCCGCGGCGCGAAGACGGCCAGCGCCAGCGCCAACACCGCCCACACAGCAAACACCACCCGGCGATGCGAATGCGCCCATTGACCGGTTACAGCGAGTATGCCTTGATTCATATCAACCTCCCCGTGGCATGCAGGTTATCATACCCCCGGGGGGTATATCAAGCGATGGGTGCAGAACGCCGCAGACTACATACTTGCCATGGTCCGGCTACAGTGTTTCGTTACAGAGGCGGAGGTGATGGCGGGTATAGCGTTCGAGCTGCGCGCGCTGCTCGTCACTCACCACATCGCACACCCAGCCCCAGTGCACCGATACCCAGTCACCGGGCGCCACGGCATCGACAAACCCGCGCCCGTCGATCAGACGCACGACGCGCTCCGTCTGTGCCGGGCCGAGTCGGAGCTTGCCTCCCTCCAGCATCAGCGGCTGCGTTTCCACAATGAGGCCGGCGCCGTCAACCGAGGCGACTCGCGCCCAGCGGATACGGCACTGCTCCATCGTCTCCAGCAGATGGTCGGTGGAGCCGGAGCGCATGAGACCTGCGCGCGGATAGACATCGAACACGTGGAAGCTGTGATGCGGACGCGCCCCGGCCGGCGGCTTGCCGGAGAGCCAGCGCCAGTCCGCGGGCCTCACGCGGCCCTTGAACCTCTCCTCGACCGACCGGTATAACGCGCCGAGGTCGACGCGCTCGAGCAGCGGGTTGCCGATCCAGTACGCTTCGACGACGCGGAGGTCGAACGGGTCGTCGATGCGGTTCGCCCGGGCGATCAGCTGCAGGTACGGATAGGCGCCCTCGAACTGGCTCTCCAGCTCGATGAGGCCGCGGTCGACGCGGCCCTCGATTCCGTACTGGAAGAGCGCCTGGCTATCCTCGCCGCCGCAATAGCCGAGCAGGTTCGGCCGGAACGCGTAGCGCAGAAACATCTGCGGCCCGTCCAACGTCTGAGTCTTCACGCGGCGACAGTCGCTTTCGGCGCGCTTGCCGGTCTCATCCCGAAGGAGACAGCCACGATGACTGCCGTGGCGATGACCACAAGGCCGTAGGCGACCATATCGCCGGAGTCCGGTGCGCCCTTGCCGGCAATGGCGTTGAGCGCAGCTGTGATCGGCGCCCCCACCGTCAGCACGCAGGTCACCGCGGTAGCCGGGGCCAGCCGCAGGGCGTTGTACCACGTGGCGACATACGCGAGCAGCACGAGGCCGGTTCCCACGAACCACAATATCTGATCGCTGGAGAGGTGCCATACGGCGCCGGTCCCGCCCGTCATCGCCAGGTAGGCGACGAGCAGAACCGCGCCCAGCGTCATCCGCGCCGAAGCAGCAACCCCGGCGCTCACGCCGGACAGAAGCCGCTTCGCAAGGACGACTTCGAAGGCCCACAGGATGGTGGCGGCCAGCACCATCAAAACGCCTTCGCCCCGTAGCCCGCCCGGGCCGCCGAGTATCAGCTGCGCTAAGAGAAGCGCGGCCAGCGCCCCGGCTTGCGCCAGGCCAATGCGCTCGCGAAGCGTAACGAAGGCGAGCGGGGCGACCCACAGGAACAGCGTCTTCTGCAGAAACGCGGCGTTGCCCGCATCCACCCGGCTCAGTCCTTCGAAGAAGAGGATGAAGGGTACGCTGCCACCGATGACGCCGAGCAGCGCCAGCCCCACCGCCTGCCCCGGCGACAACCGCCTGATCTCGGCGATGGAGCGCGGCCGCGACACGACGGCAAGCAGGGCCAGGCCGACGACGCAGTTCTTCAGAGTCGTGAACAGCGTCGGGCTTGCGAACTCCTTCGTAGCGTAGGAGTTCAGGAAGATCGAAAAGCCGCTGATCGTCGCGGTCATCAGCGCCAGGGCCAGGCCAACCGCCACGGGCGCACCTCTTGAGTGATCTCGCACCCCACGCTGGAGAGCCGTCGCCAGCGGCCCTTGCCCCGCAGCGGGCGCCTTACGTAGTCTCATCGATTGCCTCCAGCATCGCCCCGAAGATCGCATCGCGCTCCGACGCCTCGTCTTCGCTCAGCCGCTCCACGATCATCCCGTTCGATATCAGCACCATTTCGCCGGGCCGCACGTCAGGCAGCAGTACCGTCAAGACGCGGCGTCTCCTTGCACGGATCTCAACCAGCGCACCATCGCCGTCGACCGAGATCACTCTACCGGGGATCGCGACACACATGGCTAGTCTACCTCCACCTCCACGCTCACCAGCGTCAGCTCCTGGGCTCCGCTGGTAACGCCCTCGGCCAGGAGCACTTCCACGCGGGCGCCTTCCGCCACGGTGCCACGCGCCGCCTCCGCGAAGTGGCCGCGCAGGACCTCGGGTGACAGCCCGGAGAGCGATCCCTGCTGCAAAGTCACCTCCACAACGCGATTGGCGTTCTGCTCGCGCGCGATCGCTTCAGCCTTGCGCACTACGTCCTTAACGATCGATAGCTCATGCACGTGCGTCCGCCTCCATGGCTTGGAGCAGCCGCTGCGCCTCTCGGCTAACCGCTTCGACGGCCGCAGGCACCGCTGCCGCAACTTGCGGCGAAAGCGCCGCGCCGGCGCCATAGCAGGCCCCCTCGATCCCAAAGAGAATCACGGGGCCAGGCATGCGGCCCATCGCCCGCGCGACTTCGACCGCATCGATGACGCCGATGGCGTGCGTGGAGCGGTGGCTGAAGCAAGCCGGCGCAGGCTCCGATGTAACATCGACGCGCCGCACGGTGCCGGCTTCGGCGGAGGAGCGCATCGCATCGATGATCACCACCGCGCCGTAGCCGCTCCAGGCCTCGATCAGGCGCCCGCCTTCGCCCGTCGCCTCCGTGACCGCAACTTGCGGCATGGGCGATTCGCGCAGCCGCCGCGCCACCGCCAGCCCGACAGCGTCGTCGCCCCGGTACTCGTTGCCAACGCCGATCACGAGCACGCGAGGGGGGCCCGTCACGCTTCCTCCTCGTCTATGTGCAGCGTGAGGAAGTGCGTGGCGCAAGAGATGCACGGGTCGTAGTTGCGGATCGCCTGCTCGCACTGCCAGGTCAGCTCCTGCTTCGGCATGCCGATCCGCGCGGAGACGAATTCGCGCAGGTCATCCTCGATCATGGCCTGGTTCTGCGACGTCGGGGGGACTATCCGGGCGTCCAGGATCGTCCCCTCATCGTCGATCGTGTAGCGGTGGTAGAGGCTGCCGCGCGGCGCCTCGGTGCAACCATAGCCCGTGCCGGCACGAGGCGTGACCTCGACGTAGGGGCGCTCCGGCGGCTCGTAGGCATCGATGATGCGCAGCGCCTCGTCGCAGGCGTACAGCACCTCCACACTGCGGACGACGATGCTCCGGAACGGGTTGCGGCACTCCCGGCCGAGCCCTGCTTCCTTCGCGGCGTCTTTCGCGAGCGAGGAGAGGACGCCGAAGTTCAGGTTGTAGCGCGCGAGCGGGCCCGTGAGGTAGGCGCCGCGGCCCTTGATCCGTGATTGCAGCGCGTTGGAGTGCTCGACGTGCTCCTCCTCAAACGTGTTGTCGAAGTCCCGCACGTCGATGTCGAGTCCGGCGCTCGAGACGAGACGGCCCTCGTTGAAGGGGTACTCGTCCGCGTGGCGCAGCGCAACGAACTCGTAGTCGCGCTCAAGCTCCGGGAAATCGAAGCCGGCGGTCCAGCGTACCGTCTGAAGCGCAGCGTCCCGCGCCCACTTTAGCCGGTCTGCCAAAGGCACCAGTGCAGCCTTCGTTGGCACACTGTAGAAACCTCCCAGCCGGACGTTGATCGGGTGGACAGATCTGCCGCCGATCAGCTCGACGATCTGATTGCCCGCCTTCTTGAGCTGCAGGCCGCGGTCAACGACGTCTGGATGGTCCCTCGCCATCTGCACGGCGCTGTCGTAGCCCAGGAAGTCGGGCGCGTGGAGCATGTAGATGTGGAGGGCGTGGCTCTCGATCCACTCGCCGCAGTAGATCAGCCGGCGCAGCTCGCGCAGCTGCCCGCCCACTGTCACGCCGCAGGCATCCTCCATCGCGTGGCAGGCGCTCATCTGGTAAGCGATTGGGCAGATGCCGCAGATGCGCGCCGTGATGTCCGGCGCCTCCCGGAAGCTCCGGCCGCGGAGGAACGCCTCGAAGAAGCGCGGCGGCTCGTAGATGCGCAGCTCCACGTCCTCCACCGCCCCATCGCGAGTGCGAATGTACATCGCGCCCTCGCCCTCCACGCGCGCCAGGGCGTCGACCTTGATCGTCCTACGCCTGCTCATGTGCCTCGCTCGCCCGGCGGAACTCCTCCTCCGCGGCGTTGAACGTCTGGTAAACCCGGACCAGGTCCCGGTCCTCCATGCCCAGGCGCTTCAGCCAGCTGTTCAGCGAAGGCGTATTCGTCGTCTCCTTTGGTCCGTAGCAGCCGTAGCAGCCGCGGTTGTAGGCGGGGCAGATGGCGCCGCAACCGGCGTGCGTCACGGGGCCCAGGCACGGTGTGCCCTGCGCAACCATCACGCAGACGGTCCCGCGCTGCTTGCACTCGATGCAGACGCTGTGGGCTGGCGTATTCGGCTTGCGCCCGGCGAGGTAGGCGCTGATCACCTCGATAAGCTGGCCCCGGTTGATCGGGCAGCCGCGCAGCTCGAAGTCGACACGCACATGGTGCTCGATCGGCGTTGATTCACTCAGCGTGTCGATGTATGCGGGCGTCGCGTAGACGATCGAGACGAACTCATCGACGTCGCGAAAGTTGCGCAGCGCCTGGATGCCGCCCGCGGTCGCGCAGGCGCCGATCGTGATGAGGTGCCTGGATGCGGCGCGCACCTGCTTGATGCGCTCGGCGTCGCCCGGAGTCGTGATGGAGCCTTCGACGAGCGAAACGTCGTAGGGGCCCCTAACCGTGGCCCGCGACGCCTCCAGGAAGTGGGCGATCTCGATCTCCCCAGCAATAGTCAGCAGCTCATCCTCGCAGTTGAGCAGGCTTAGCTGGCACCCGTCGCACGAAGCAAACTTCCAGACCGCCAGCCTGGGCTTGCGCCGCGAGCTTCTCACAGCTCCCTCACCTTCAGCAGCCGTTCCACCCGCGCGTAGGGGAAGACTGGGCCGTCCTTGCAGATGAACTCCGGCCCGAACTGGCAGTGGCCGCAGAAGCCGATTGCGCACTTCATGTTCCGTTCTAGAGAGAGGTGGATACTCTCTGAAGGCACGCCGCGCTCCAACAGGCCGGCGACTGTGAAGCGCATCATGACCTCTGGCCCGCAGCACATCGCTATCGTCTTCGAGGGGTCGAACGGCGCCCGGCCGAGCAGGCTCGTGACGACGCCCACGTTGCCGCGCCAGCCCTCGCCCGCGGCGTCCACGGTGACTTCGACTTCGATATCGAACCGGCTGCGCCAGCGCTCCAGCTCCCTCCTGTACAGGAGCCCGGCCGGCGTGCGGCCCCCGTACAGAAGCGATACCTTGCCGTACCGCTCACGCTCAGCGAGCAACTGCACGATCACCGGACGCAGAGGCGCCAGCCCCACCCCGCCAGCGACGATCACGACGTCTTTCCCCACCGCGTCCGCCAGCGGCCATCCGCACCCGAACGGCCCGCGCAGGCCGACAACATCGCCCGGCTTCGCGCCGGCAATCGCCCGGCTCACGAGCCCAACGTCACGGACCGTGTGCATCATCGTCGGCTGTCCGGGCAGGCCGCCGCTCATCGAGACCGGCACTTCGCCGACCCCGAAGACGTATACCATGTTGAACTGCCCCGGCCTGAACGGCGCCAGCGTCTGTCCAACCGGCTCCAGCGTCAGCGTCCGCACGTCGTCCGTCTCACGCACGCTGCGGCGTACGCGGTAGGGCAGCGGGACCATCGGGTCCGCCGCCGGCATGTCACGCGGGGGCACGCCCGTAGATGTCAAGGAGTCGCAGCCTCGTGGAGTTCAGGCGCTCGATAATGATTGGCGCGAACCGTTTCATCAACTCGTAGCCCAGTTTTGGGTCTTCGTCGCACTTTCTCCGCAGGCAAGCACCGTCCAGCGCCACCGCGCGGGTCTGTTGTATCGCCTGGGCGTCGAGGCTCCAGGTGTACGGCGGGAACAGCCACGACCAGCCGAACACTTCGCCTTCTCTCACTGTCTCGATCGCCAGGGGACCCCGGTGCGGCACGAATATCTGGAGCTGCACCAGCCCGTGGCGGATTATGTAGAAGCGGTTGGCAGGCTCCCCCTGGTGAAACACGTACTCCCCTTCATTGAAGGCCACGTTGGAACCGCAGCCGGCGATAAGCTCCACGTACTCCGGCGCCAGGCCGTGGAAGAACGGGTGCTCGGCCAGAAGCGCCTCAATGCCCTTCATAGTCAGCCGGCCCTCGCTTCCGGTGAGTCGCTCTCGCGTATCGCCCGCACTTCCTCCGTGATGTCGATCGCCACGGGGCACCAGGTGATGCAGCGCCCGCAACCCACACACCCGGACGTCCCGAACTGGTCGATCCAGGTGCCCAGCTTGTGCGTCATCCACTGCCGGTAGCGCGACCTGGCAGAACTGCGGACGCTGCCCGCACCCGTGTACGTGAAGTCCATAGTGAAGCACGAATCCCACTTGCGGACTCTCTCCGCCTCCTCGCCGCGGAGGTCGCTCACGTCTTCCACCGTTGTGCAGAAGCAGGTGGGGCAGACCAGCGTGCAGTTGCCGCACGTCAAGCACCGGTTCGCAACGTCGTTCCAGCGGTCATGCTCGTAGTTCCGCGCCAGCAAGTCCTTGATGCCGCTCGTGTCCATCGTCCGGCCCATGCTCGCCGCCGTGCGCTCGACGATGGCGTCGGCGGTGCGCTCGTCGTCGTTCGTCGCGACCTGGCTCGTCAGGGCTGAGACCAGCGACTCGCCGCGCTCCGTGCCGGGCTCAGCCAGGAACTCGTGCCGGCCGTCGGCGACGATCTCCGTCAGCGCGATGTCATAGCCGTCCGTCGCCCTGGGTCCCGTCTCCATCGAGACGCAGAAACACGTGCCCCCCGCCTGTCCGCAATTCACGGCGACCATGAACACGTCCTCTCGCCGGGAGGCGTAGATGCTGTCGGTGTACTGGCCACGAAGGAACACCTTGTCCTGGATGGCGATGGCGTGCAGCTCGCACGAACGCACGCCGATGAACGCGTATCGCGGGGCGTCCTCCGGCTGATCGATGACCGTGAAGCCGCTGCCGTCTTTCTTCGCCCGCCACAGCGTGCTTACCGGCGGCAGCAGGTACTTCTTCCACGAATGTGGCCCTACTGCGTATCCGAAGAGGGCCGCATCGTCCCGGCGCTTGAGACGGTATGTTCCCCCGTCCTGCTCGTCTGTCCAGCCCGCCGGCAAGTCGTTCACGGAGCTGATCTCGTCGTACACGATCGCCGACTCACGAAGCGTAGGCCCTACGACTGTGTAGCCGAGCCCGCGCAACGAATCGAAGAGCCGCTGCAGGCCTTCCCGATCGATTACCCTGCTCAGCTTCTGCTGCACCATCCACGCTATTCTAGAAGCTCTGCCGCGCGTCGACTACTGAGGTGGGCTGCCCCCGCGCACGGAGCCAGGCGCGTCATCCAGCAGGTACGAAGGGCGATGACCTGCTGCTGGTGCTCCTCCCCGATCTTTCGTTATCAGCTCGACATCCGCCGCTTATTCCCTTACGGCTTGATGTTCTGGTTAAACCGGAACATGTTCGCCGGGTCGTACCTTCGCTTCAGTTCCACCATCCGCTCAAAATTCTCGCCGTAACATTCCTGGATGCGCTCGTAGGTCTCCGTTTCGAGAAAGTTGACGTACACGCCGGATGCCTCGTGCTTGATCTGGTCGTAGAGCGATCTGATCCAGTCCCGGTGAGGCGTCGCGTCTTCGTTCTCGTCCGCCCAGACGGCGATCACGGTAGTAAGGTAACGGGCGTCCCGGTCGCTGAATGCCGTCCCCTCCGCAGGGACTGCTGCCAGGGCGCCGCCTAACCCGCGGATCTGGACCATGTTCATCATCGCCTTCGCGGCCGGCATTGCGGCGATCATCTTGTCGATGCATTCGTCACTGATCTCCCGCTGAAACAGGGAACGGACTGAATTGCCGTGCGGGACCGCTGCCTCCGCGGTCAGGTTGTAGATCGCCGGGTAAGGCATCGGGGCTACTATGTCCACCACAGGCGTTGCCAGCTTGCGCAGCGGCTCCAGCGCCTTCTCCCCTTCCTCGATAGCGCCCGTCCAGCAGACGAGGGTTAGGAACACGGGCTTGCCAACCCACTCCGCCGGGATAAACGGGGCCGGAGGGGCCAGCACCAGCTCACCGATCGTCGTGAGGTCTTCCGGTGCGTCCGGCGCGTAGTCCACGTAGCCGCGGACGACTTCGCGTGTTGCCGGGAAAACGATAG
>DATKKM010000144.1:0-7082 GCA_035542855.1 Dehalococcoidia bacterium | reverse complement strand
AGGCCAGAGCGGCTGCGACAGCCACTCGATTGGAAGCGATCGAAACTTATCTTCGTGAACTCAATGAGCGACTTGTTCCATGAGGACGTGCCAACGCAGTTCATTCAGGATGTCTTCGAGACGATGCGTCTGGCCGACTGGCACACGTTCCAGATTCTGACCAAGCGACCGGAACGACTTGCGGAAATTGCTAACAGCTTGCCTTGGCCTGAGAACGTTTGGATGGGTGTCTCCGTGGAGAACCAGCGTTTCACGACCCGGATAGATCAGTTGCGGACGGTGCCTGCCGCCGTGCGATTCTTGTCATGTGAACCATTGCTCGGCGCGCTGATGTTGAATCTTCAGGGGATCGGGTGGGTGATTGCTGGGGGAGAGAGTGGACCGGGCGCGCGTCGAATGAAACCGGAGTGGGTGAGGGGGATTCGCGATCAATGTGACGCAGCCGGCGTACCCTTCTTTTTCAAGCAATGGGGCGCATACAACGAGGCTGGTGTCAGGATGGGGAAACACCGGTCCGGGCGCTTGCTGGATGACCAGTTGTGGAACGGCTATCCATCGTTCGGGTCGCCCGGTTCCGCGTCATCGAAGACGAGTCCCATTCTTGCTTGACCGGTAGAATCTGGCTGCTTCGCGACCCAATCCATGATGCTTTTGGCGGCTTCGACCTTGCTTACATGAATGAGGTAGTAGAGATTCTGTCCTCCGGTCGTCCTAATCGGGCGATCCAGAGCGCTCGGGTGCTTCCAGCCAAGCGCGCGCAGTCTGCTCTTATACAGATCGATTAGTCCCTTTGCTTCCCCGGGATGTGACCCCTGCCAGACCTGACGCCACTCCTCGGTTCCGAAATAGCGCGTGACCTTCTCGCTTCGGGTGTTTCTCTTGATCCCCATTCCTAGCGGGAAGTTGATCAACAGTTCAGTCTGCCAAGGCGCAAGGGCTTCTATGGTTGTCCACGCGGGCTCGATGCCTTCCGTGTCGAGCAAGACAAACGTCGGACTCCGGCGGCGAATCCTTCCCATCAATTTCGGTAGCTCGACGTTTACATCGCCGCAAATCACTTCAACTGCGGGTTTTGGGCTTAGATTCTGAATCGCCCCCTCGAGCTCTCCCGCGATGTCAGGATCGAGCTCTATGAAGTAGTACTTGTCGAAGACGGTGCCGTTTTGGGCGATGGCCTGCAGGGCAATAAAGGGTGATCCGTCTACAATTTCGCCAGTGGTCTTGACCCTGTTGCGGCCGGGACCCGCGAAGGCGTCGATATACACTCGCTCAAGCGCCCGCTTGGTGGCCTGAAGATACACGGGAAGGTATAGCCCGATGATCCGGAGTTTCTCTTTGGTGTGTTCGCCGATTCCTCGGGGCATATCTGTGTCGGGGCGAACCTAGCAGATTGACTGGGCGTGGTACAAGGTGTCAGTGACACCACAACGTTTGACCCTCCAAGTGGCACAACCATATAAGTTCCGGTGGCGCGCCCATATCGCCGTCCGCCCCTTCTTTGCGGAATGCGCCGAACGGTCCGGTCATGCCGGACATACGACACCTGACGATTTGAGAACGGAGGCGCACCTACAGTGCCCAAGCGAACCTATCAGCCGAAGAAGCGTCGGCGGCTGCGCAGACACGGCTTCATGCACCGGATGCAGACCAAGAACGGCCGCAAGGTGCTGAAGCGCCGCATCCTTAAGGGCAGGTGGCGGCTCTCCGCCTAGCCCGGCGGGCGGGCTTTGCCCCTGCTGAGCGTGCTCGGTTGGCCCTGCGCCGTGACATCCGCCTCCGGCGTCGCTCGGACTTCGATGCGGTGTTCCGCGGCGGGCGCCTGTTCAACGATCCTCTGCTGGTACTGAGAACTTTGCCGAATAACCTTGACCACAATCGATACGGCTTCGTGACGAGCAAGCGCCTGGGCGGCGCCGTGGTGCGCAATCGCGTACGGCGCCGGTTGCAGGAGATTGTGCGGCTGTCGCGGGCCGGTCAGGACACGGCCCCGGACCTGGGTGGCAGAGACATCGTGCTCTCAGCGAAGGCGGCGGCGGCGGTGGCTTCCTACCAGGAGCTGGCGGCTTCTGTGCGGCGCCTGTTCGCCAAGGGCGGGCTGCTGGCGGAGGAGGCGGGCTCTTGAAGGGGGCAGCGCTGGCGGCGATCCGCTGGTACAAGCGCAACATCTCGCCGGGGCTGCCGGCGGGGTGCCGCTACCAGCCCACCTGCTCCGAGTACACGGCGGAGGCGATTGAGCGGCACGGGGTGGTGAAGGGGATCGCGCTGGGTGTGTGGCGGCTGGCGCGCTGCAACCCGTGGAGCCGCGGCGGGCTGGACCCGGTGCCGGGCGCGGGCAAGCAGGCGGAGATGCGAACAAGCAGACAGGGGCGCGCGTGAAGCCGGCTCTGGTGCTGGTGATCCTGCTGGCCGTGCTGGCTGCGGGTTGCGCCCGCGTATCGAAGCCGACAGGGTGGTCGACGCCGGAAGTGGACGCGGGGACGCTCTACGTGAGCGTGGACCGCGGGAAGCTTTCGGCGCTGGACCCAACGACTTACGCCTCGCAGTGGCAGTTCCCGGCGGGCGATCAGTTCGCCTGCGGGAGCGAGAAGTCGCAGAAGCACCAGATCGAAGGCATATACGAGACGCCCTCGTTCGACGATACGACGGTGTACTTCGGCGGCTACGACGGCTGGGTGTACGCGGTGGACCGGGCGACGGGCGGCTGCAAGTGGCGCTTCGAGACGGGCGACCCGATCGTCGGGGGGACGGTGCTCGGCGACGCCGGGCTGTACGTGCCTTCGGAGGACGGGTTCCTGTACTTGCTGAACCCGGCGGACGGCAGCGTCAAGCAGAAGTTCGCGTCCGGGGATGTGTGGACGACGCCGCTGCTGACGGAAGACGCGCTTTACGTGGACACGATGGACGGGAAGCTCTACAAGCTGAACCCGGAGACGCTGGCGCCGTTGTGGGACAAGCCGTTCTCTGTGAGCGCGGCGCTGCTGGTGCCACCGACCCTGCTGGGTGACGACGTTGTGCTGGTGGGCGGCATCGGCAAGAAGCTGTACGCCGTGAGCACGGCGGACGGGTCGCAGAAGTGGGCGGTGTCAGGCGAGAACTGGTACTGGGGCCGGCCGGCGACCGATGGGACGACAGTGTACGCGACGAACCTCGGCGGCGAGGTGCAGGCGATCGACGGGACGAACGGCGGCGTGATCTGGAAGTACGACACGCTGAAGTCGGTGCGGGCGGGGGTGGTGGTCACGGACGGGTTCATCGTGGCCGCGGACAACAGCGGCAACGTCTACCGGCTGAGCAAGGACAACGGGGATCTGCAGGGCCAGCCGAACGAGCTGAACGAGACGGTCTACGCGACGCCGCTGCTGCTGACGGCGACGGCGGCGGCATCGGCGTCACCGACGCCGGTTGCGAGCGCGACGGCATCGCCGACGCCCGCGGCCAGCGGGTCGCCGGCGCCTGCGCCGAGCGGGGAGAGCGGGCCGACGGTGCTGATCTCGACGCAGAGCGGGCACCTGTGGACGCTGGACGTGACGCTGGGCCGGACGACTGAGGTGCTGAGCTAGTGGCCTCGAAGTCGGCAACGGCCACGCCGGCGCCGCGCGGGGCGCCGATCTCACTGCTGATCATTATCGCGATCATCGGGACGTTCGTGACGCTGATGTTCAGCGGGCGCGATCCGTTCAACCTGCTGCTGATCAACCCGCTGCTGAACCTGCTGGTGCTGCTGAACCTGGCGATGCTGGGGCAGTTCGGGCTGGCGATCATCCTGTTCACCGTGCTGCTGCGGGTGGCAACGATACCGTTCACGATTCGCCAGCTGGAGTCGACGAAGTCGATGCAGGCGATGCAGCCTTTGCAGGCGGAGATCCAGAAGAAGTACAAGGACCCCAAGCGGCGGCAGGAAGAGATGATGAAGCTCTACAAGGAGCACAACATCAACCCGCTGGGCTGCTTTGTGCCGCTGCTGATCCAGTTCCTGGTCTTTGGGTGCCTGTACCGGGCGCTGGTGTTCACGTCTGGGGGGAGCCCGGAGAGCCTGGTGGGGCTTTCGCACCGGCTGTACCCGTTCGGGGTGCTGCAGGACCAGATCCCGCTGAACCAGCACTTCCTCTGGATGAACCTGGGGCACCCGGACCCAACGTTCGTCGTCCCGCTGATCGTGGGGGCCAGCACGTACGTGCAGCAGCGGCTGAGCATTACGCCGAACGCGAGCGCGCAGCAGCAGCAGCAGCAGCAGATGATGACGTGGATGGTGCCGCTGATGCTGATGTTCATCACGCTCAACCTGCCCAGCGGCGTGGGCGTGTACTGGGTGGTGAGCAACGTGTTCAGCCTGTTCGCCAGCTACTACGTGTACGGTAAGAGGGTGCTGAGCTGGCGGCAGCTGCTGCCGGTGCCGCTGGAGACGGAGAACGCCCCGGCCGCGAGGGAGAAGGGGGCCGTGGGGACGAAGCCCGCCCTGAAGAAGCCGTCCCGCGGCAAGCCGGAGCCCACGGACGAAGTGGAGGGTGAGGTGCGGCCGCCGGACGATGGGGAACACGCAAGCCAACACGAGCCGGACATTACGGCTCGCGAGGAAAAGAGGACGGAGTATGGAAAGCGTCGAGGTAAGCGCAAAAAGCGTCGATGAGGCGATCGACATCGCCTTGCAGGAGCTGGGCCTCAAGCGCAGCCAGGTGACGATCGAAGTGCTGACGGCGGGCAAGCCGGGCCTCTTCGGGCTGGGCGGCGAGCAGGCGCGCGTGCGGGTGACGGCGGTGGAAGGCGCCGAGGTGCGCCACGTGGAGGAGGAAGAAGAGGAGGAGATGCCGGAGGAGCTGCTGGGCGAGCGTGAGGAAGTGGAGCTGGCCGAGCTGGACTCCGATGAGGTGCGGGCCGCCGAGGAGTACCTGCGGGAGCTGATGCGGCTGCTGGACGTGGACGTGGACGTGAGCGTGCGTGAGCCGGAGACGCCGGCGGACGGGCTGGGCCGCGCCAGCGCTGTGCTGGACGTGGAGGGCGAAGACCTGGGGCTGCTGATCGGGAGGCGGGGATCCACGCTATCAGCCCTGCAGTACCTGGTGAACGTGATGATGACGCGCCGGACCGGCAGCAAGGTGCTGGTGACGGTGGACGTGGAGCACTACCACCGCCGCCGCGAGGAGACCCTGCGGGGGCTGGCGCGGCGGATGGCGGACCGCGTGCGGCAATCGCGCCGGCCGATCACGCTGGAGCCGATGCCGGCGAACGAGCGACGGATCATCCACCTGACGCTGGCGGAGGACAACGCCGTGGTGACGGGATCGGTGGGCGTGGGCGAGGACCGCAAGATCGTGATCCGGCCCAAGGGCGGCGGCGGGCAGGGCGGCGGCCGGCCGATGGGCGGGCGTCCATCGGGACGCGGCGGCCGTCGCTACGAGCGCTGAGCGCGCATGGCGCAGGAAGCGCCTGACTTCCTGGTTGTAGGCCACGTTGTCCAGGACCTGGTGGACGGCGGGTGGCGGCTGGGCGGCGCGGTCTCGTACGCATCTCTGCTGGCGCGAAACCTGGGGCTGCGGACGGCGGTGTTGACCTCGTGCTCCTCAGAGGTTCCCCTGGGCGATCTGCTGCCGGGAGTTGATCTGCACATCGTCGCGAGCGAGCGGACGACGCAGATGCGCAACGTCTACAGCGACGCCGGACGCCGCGAGCAGTGGGTGCCGCAGCGGGCGAGCGTGCTCACGGCGAAGCACCTGCCGGCGCCCTGGCGAGAGGCTCGCATCGTGCTGCTGGGGCCGGTGGCGGGGGAGATCGACGACTCCCTCGCGGGGTCCTTCGGTGAGCGGTCGATCGTCGGGCTCGGCGCGCAGGGGTGGCTGCGGGAGATCGGCGCGGACCAGCGGGTGCGGCCGGTGGCGCCGGCGGACTGGCAGGCGGCGGGGCTGCTGGAGGCGGCGGACGCCCTGTTTCTTTCGGACGAGGACCTCCCGATCGAGGACGCGCCTGCAGCGCTGGCCGAGTGGGGGACGCACGTGGACGTGGTGGCGTTCACGCGCGGCTACGGCGGGGCGGACGTCTGCTTCCGCGGCGAGTGGCGGCGCTTCGAGGCGTTCCCGGCGCAGCCGGTAGACCTGACGGGCGCGGGCGACGTCTTCGCGGCGGGGTTCCTGGCCCGCTACGCGGAAACGGGCGACCCGTGGGAGGCGACGCGCTACGGCTCGGCTGCGGCTTCGCTGGTGATCGAGGGCGTTGGCGTAGAGGGTGTGCCTTCGCGGGAGGCGATTGAGGCGCGGCTGGCTGTCAACGCATAGCCCTTCGACGAAACGAATGGCGCCGGTGCTGCTGCGCGTGGCGCCAATGGCGAGTCCGGCGTTCGTCCATCGCGCGCGGGTCATCGCGCCAGAGTCGCGGGTGGCGCCGCCTGGGCGATTGCCTGGCTGCGACAGATCCTTCGCTGGGGATGCCGGCCGCGTTGCGGGACTGGTTGCAGCTCAGAATGACAGGCGGTGGCCCACAACAGGCTCCGGTTAAGTGTTGGTTCAGCCGTTCACCGAAGTGTAACCCTGTTTCTGCGGGTGGTGTCACACCAGTGCTGCCCCAACAAGGGGTGGCGGGTTGTGAGCGGCAAGGAGGGAAGAATATGCCAGCACGTAGGGCTGTCAGCTATTCGGCACTGCTCGTAGTCCTGGGCGCCGTGTTGATGGTGAGCCTGGTGGCCACGCTATCGACTCGAGGCGGAGGCGGCGTGCATGTCGCGTCGGCGGCGGATACGGACACTCCGACTCCGACGGATACGCCGACACCGACGGATACTCCAACGCCGACGGATACGCCGACACCGACTGACACGCCGACGCCCACACCCACCGACACCCCGACCGCGACGCCAACCGAGACACCAACCGAGACGCCGACGCCAACGCCGACGCCGACGGCCACGCCAACCGAGACGCCGACACCTACGGCGACGCCAACCGAGACACCTACGGCGACGCCGACGGAGACGCCGACACCTACTGCGACGCCGACGGAGACGCCGACGCCAACCGGCACCCCAACGGCGACGCCAACCGAGACACCGACGCCGACGCCGACGGAGACGCCGACGCCGACGGAGACACCTACGG
>DATKKM010000143.1:0-3938 GCA_035542855.1 Dehalococcoidia bacterium | reverse complement strand
GGCGTCGAAGAGCAGGTGCATGTCGATCTCCCGCGTCGATCCGGAGCGCCGCGTGCGCAGCCGGTGATATCCGCGGATCTCCGCCTGGTGCTCCCGCAACACGTCCTGGATCGCCTCCAGATCGGCGGCGGGCAGCGCCCTGTCTATGATGTCGTCCAGAGCCGTCCGTACGAGCCACGCCGCCGTCCAGGCCATGTAGGCGGCCAGCAGCAACGCCGTCAGCGGGTCAAACACGGAACGTCCCGTCGCCTTCACCAGCAAGAGGCCGGTGACGATTGTCACGGCCTGCACCACGTTGGTGCGCAGGTGCGTCGCTTCCGCCTTCAGCGCCATCGAGTCGACACGCTTCGCCTCCCGCTGCATGAAGACGGAGACAACCACGTTGGCGACGGCCGCGATCACCATCGCGATCAGCCCCGCCCCCACGTTGATGTCCGGCGAACCCTGGACTAGGCGCCGCACGGCCTGGAACGTGATGAAGCCGCCGCCCAGGCCGATGATCGTCGCTGCGACGGACGCGGACACCGCTTCGATCTTGCCGTGGCCGTAGGGGTGTGTCTCGTCGGCCGGCCGGCGGGCGTATTGCACGCTGAGCAGCGCCGCCAGCCCGCCCACCAGGTCCGTCCCGCTGTCCACGGCATCGGAGAGTACGGCGATGCTGTGGCTGATCAAGCCCAGCGTCAGCTTCAGAGCGAGGAGGCACGCCGTGACGAAGAGGGATACCTCAGCGATGAGGACGGGAGAGCTGTCGAGCGCCGAAGGGGCGCCCGGGAGCGGTTGCGCGCCTGTCTCAGCCGGACTTGCGTGCGATGGCATTCCGGGCCGCTTTGGCGATGGCGTCCGGTGTCAGGTTGAAGTACTCCAGGAGTTGTTGCCAGGTGCCGCTGGTGCCGTAGCGGTCGCGCATGCCTACGAACTCCACCGGCGCCGGCCGCTTCTCCGCCAGCACCTGCGACACGAGCGACCCAACGCCGCCCACCACGAAGTGGTCCTCCGCCGTCACGATCGCGCCGGTGTCCGCCGCGGCTGCCAGCAGCGCGTCTTCGTCCAGCGGGCGCAGGCTTGCTGCGTTGAGGACGCGCGCCTGGATGCCCTCGCCGGCCAGCTTCTCCGCTGCCTCCAGCGCCGCCAGCACCAGCTCGCCAACCGCGATCAGCGTGACATCTTTCCCCTCGCGCAGCACTGGCCACTTGCCCAGCTGGAACTTGTAGTCGCCGTCGTGGATCACGGCCGTCTTGGGCCGCAGCGCGCGGATGTAGAACGGCCCGTCAGTCCGCGCGGCGACTTCGATCGCCTGCTCCGCCTCCACGGCGTCCGCCGGAAAGATCACGCGGAACGGCGGCATCGAGAGCATCAGGGCCAGGTCTTCCAGCGCCTCCGCCGACGCCCCGTCCTCGCCGGTCACTACACCCGCGTGGCTGGCGAACAGCTTGACGTTTGTCCTGGGCTGGGCGACGGCCATCCTCAGCTGATCGAAGCAGTGGCCCGGCGCGAACACGGCGAAGCTACTGCAGAAAGCAACCTTGCCCGCAGCAGCGAGGCCCGCCGCAACGCCGATCATGTTCTGCTCCGCAACGCCGATCGGGAAGAAACGCTCCGGGAACTCCGCCCCAAACTTCACCGCCGACGTCGAGAAACCGAGGTCGGCGTCGACGCAAACGATGTCGGCGCCATCACGGCAGAGGCGGGCCAGCGTCGGGCCCAGGACGTCGCGCGTAGCCTTTTCGCCGAGCGTCTGCACCATCAGTTGAACCCCAGCTCGCCGAGCGCCTGCTTCAGCTGCTCCGGCGTCGCCGCCTTGCCGTGGTAGTCCGGGTTATTCTCCATGAAGCTCACGCCCTTGCCCTTAACCGTCTCGCAGATCAGGACGGCCGGGCCCTCGTTGTAGTCCCGCGCCTCTTTCAGCGCCGGGATCACCTGCTCGAAATCGTTGCCGTCGGCCACGCGCCAGACCTTCCAGCCGAACGCCTTCCACTTATCGGCCAGCGGCTCCAGGTTCATGATGTTCGCCGTGTGGCCGTCCGGCAGCACCCAGCCACCCGGCACGTCCGCCGGGCGATCGCCGTTGCCGGGGAAGTGCTGCAGATCGGAGTAGCCGTCGTTCTGGATGTGGTTGCGGTCAACGATCGCCACCAGGTTGCCCGCCTTGTGGTGCGCGGCGGCCATCGCCGCCTCCCAGGTCTGGCCTTCCTCGCTGTCGCCATCGGAGAGCAGGCAGTATACCTGGTAGCCGCGCCGGTCCAGCCGCCCGGCCAGCGCCTGGCCGAGCGAGAACGAGAGCCCCATCCCCAGCGCCCCGGCCGACATCTCGACGCCCGGCGGGTTCCCCATCACCACGTGGCCCTGCAGCCGGCTGCCCAGCTTGCGGAACGTCAGCAGCTCATCCACCGGGAAGTAGCCGGCCTCGGCCAGCACGCTATAGATCACCGGCGTAGCGTGGCCCTTGCTCATGATCCAGCGGTCGCGGTCCGGCCAGGCCGGGTTCTGCGGATCGTGGCGCATCACCGCGAAGTACGCCGCCGTCACGATCTCCACCGCCGAGAGCGAGCCACCCGGGTGCCCCGAGTTGGCCGCCGTGGTCATCTCCAGGATGTGCCGGCGGACGCGGCGGGCGATCTCTTTGAGCTGGTCAAGGGAGACTGCGGGGGCCTGGGCCAATATCGGTCCTCCTTGGAGACGGGGTTGTAACCCGATTATAGTCCCGCCACTCCCTGAGGCAACGCCGCCCGAACACGTAGCGCCTCCCTTGACCCCCGACCTGTGACCCCTGACCCTATCCTCCGTGATCATTGACTTTCACACGCACATCTTCCCGCCGAACGTCCGCGACAACCGCGGAGAGTACGTCCGGCGCGACCCCACTTTCGCCGAGATGTACGGCGACCCGAAGGCCAAGATCGCTACGGCGGAGGACCTCAGGCGGAGCATGGAAGCGTCCGGCGTCGACGTCAGCGTCGCCCTGGGCTTTGGCTGGCAGTCGCACGAGGACGTTGTCCGCCACAACAGGTACCTGCTGGACATCGCCACCCGCAGCGACGGCGCGATCATCCCCTTTGCCACTATCAACATGGCCGACGCCCGCGCTGCGGCGGAAATCGAACGCTGCGCTGCCGGCGGCGTCCGCGGCATCGGCGAGCTGCGGCCGGACAACCAGGGCTGGGACCTCCTCGGCGCGGCCGGCGAGCGGCTGGCTGCCCTGGCGCGCGCGCACGGTCTGCTCCTCCTCTTTCACGTCACCGAGCCCGGCGGCCGAGGCTACCCGGGCCGCCACGGCTGCGCGATGGACCGCTTCGCGGAGTTCGCCCGCCGCAACCCCGACATCCGCATGATCGGCGCGCACCTGGGCGGCGCGCTGCACACGCACGATGGCGCCGCACCGGACGTCTACGCCGACACGGCGGCGCAGCCCTTCCTCTACCGTGGCGACGAAAGCGAACAGATCATGCGCGCCGTCCCGCCCGGCCGCCTCCTCTTCGGCAGCGACTACCCGCTGATCTCGCAGCAGCGCCAGATCGATGAGATCGCCCGCGTCTTCCCCGACGACTCGGAGCGCGACGCGGTCCTGGGCGGCAACGCGGCGCGCCTGCTGGGGCTGGGCGGATGACACGGCTGCGGCTGTTCATCGCCGTCGAGTTGCCGGCGGCCGTCCTGGCTGCGCTGAGCGAGGTGCAGCACGCGCTCCAGCGCGACGAGGCGCTCACCCGGCTGCGCTGGGTGCGGCCGGAGGGCATCCACCTCACCCTCAAGTTCCTCGGCGAGACGCCGGCCGAACGCCGGCCCGCCGTCGAAGCCGCGATCTCCCGCGCAGTATCCGGTATCGCGCCGTTCGAGGTGCGGCTCGGCAAGCTGGGTAGCTTCGGCAGCCGCAACGCCCCGCGCGTCGTCTGGATCGACATCGCGGGCGAAACCGAACCGCTCGCCCGTCTGCAGGCCGCCCT
>DATKKM010000142.1:0-3234 GCA_035542855.1 Dehalococcoidia bacterium | reverse complement strand
GCGGCTGGGCAAGCTGGACGACTACCACGCCTGGGTGGAGAAGCTGCGCAGCGAGCGCCGCGCGTTCCTGCAGACGTTCCCGGACCTGGACCCCTACATCATCGAAGGGATCTAGGCGGCCCGCCTCCCCCACCTCTCCCGAACAAGTACGTAGGGTTGACGTCCCTCGCCGCGCCCTCAGATACTCTCACGAACAAGGGGCTTCACCATGATCCGAATCGCTTTGCTGGCGATAGTCCTGTTGGCCGGCTATCTCGCCGTCTCCGAGCGCCATGACGCCTCCGCTGCCTTCGCCGGCCGCAACGGCCTCATCGTCTACGACCACGAAGGCGACCTCTGGACAATCAACCCGGACGGCAGCGGCAAGACCAACATCACCAACAACGACGAGTTCGATCACGACCCTTCCTGGGCCAACGGCGGCCAGATGCTCGCCTTCCAGTCAGAGCGCGAGGACCCGAACGACGACATCTACTCCTCGAACCCGGACGGCTCGAACGCCGTGAACCTCACGAACGACCCGGGCCCGGACTACGACCCCATCTGGTCGCCGGACAATCGCATGATCGCCTGGAGCACGGAGCGGCTGGGCCAGAGCGAGATATTCGTGATGAACGCCGCCGGCTCCAACCCTACCAACATCACGAACAACGCCGCCTTTGACGGCGACGCAACCTGGGGCGTCAACAACCTCATCGCCTTCACCAGCACCCGCAGCGGCAACCAGGAGATCTGGACCATGAGCCCCACCGGCAGCGGCCTCCACAAGATCACCAACAACGACGATTTCGAAGGCGCGCCGGCGTGGTCCCCGGACGGCTCGAAGATCGCCTTCGTTAGCGACCGCGACGGCAACGACGAGATCTACGTGATGAACGCGGACGGCTCCAGCCCGCAGCGGATCACCCACGACCCCGACGATGACGAGGACCCGGCCTGGTCGCCGGACGGCACGATGATCGCCTTCGCCAGCGACCGCGGCGGCAACGGCGGCGATATCTGGGTGATGAACGCGAACGGCTCCAACCCAACCCAGCTGACTCACGACGGCGACTACACCAACGTGCCGGACTGGCAGCCGATCCCGCTCGTGGGCGACACGGACTGCGATCTGCACGTCACGCAGGCCGACGTGCTCAACGCCGTCAAGGCGCTGGCCGGCATCCCCGCACCGCCGCCGTGCATCGCCGCGGCGAACGTGAAGTGCGACGATGCGCTAACGGCGGACGACCTGGTGCCAATGCTGCGTTATGTCGCGCAGCTCGACGTCGAACTGCCGGGCGGCTGCCGGGCGATCGCCACGTAGGCGGGACGTGACGCCGGTCACATAAATCGGGGCTGCGTGCGATAATCATTGGGCCACGGGGACGAAAGGAGCCGCACCATGACGACGACGCAGCCGATTGTCTTCAACCCCCTTGATCCGGCGTTCCGCGCCGACCCCTACCCGCTCTACCGGCGGCTCCTGGCGGAGGAGCCGGTGCATGTGACGGCCTTCGGGGTCCCGGCGTTCTCCCGCCACGCGGACTGCATCGCCATCCTCAAGGACCACAAGCGCTTCAGCAGCGATAGCCGCAACGCCACCGGCTACGATCCGCAGGACGTCCCGGAGATGGAGGGCATCTCTGACGCCGACCGGCCATTCCTCTTCTTCGATCCGCCGGACCACACCCGCCTCCGCCGGCTCGTGAACATGGCGTTTAGCGCGAAGGCCGTCGAAGCGCTGCGCCCGCGCGTCCGGGAAATCGTCGACGAGCTGCTGGACAAGGTGGCTGACCGCGGCCGGATGGACGGCATCGCCGACCTGGCCTACCCGCTGCCGGTGGCCGTCATCTGCGAGATGCTGGGCGTCCCGAAGGAGGACCAGCCCCAGTTCTCCGGGTGGTCGGCCGTGCTCGCCAAGTCGCTCGACCCCGATATCATGACACCGCCGCCCAGCGTGCTCGAAGAGCGCGCCTGGGCCATACGCGAGTCCCGCGACTACTTCCGCAAGCTGGTTGCCGAGCGCCGGAAGTCACCCGGCAGCGACATCCTCTCCGCCCTGATCGCCGCCGAAGACGAGGGCGACAAGCTGAACGAACAAGAGCTGCTTTCGACGTGCTCGCTGCTGCTCATCGCCGGCCACGAAACCACCGTCAACCTGATCGGCAACGGCATCTACCGCCTGCTCCAGTACCCGGACCAGCTGGCAAAGTTCCGGGCGGACTGGGACATCGCCCCGCAGGTTGTGGAAGAGGTGCTGCGTTTCGATCCGCCCGTGCAGTTCGACGGGCGCATCTGCGTGGAGGAAGCGACCGTCGGCGGGTTCACCGTGCAGCCGGGGCAGTTCGTGATGCTGCTGATCGGCGCCGCCAACCGCGACCCCGAGGTGTTCGCCGACCCCGACACGTTCGACGTGACGCGCGACGCGACCGGCCACATGGCCTTCGGCTACGGCATCCACTTCTGCCTCGGCGCGCCGCTGGCCCGCATCGAAGGCCAGATCGCGCTGCGGTCGCTCTTCCAGCGCTTCCCCTCGCTGCGGCTGGCCTCTGACGCGACGCCGGCATACCGGCCGCAGATCACCCTGCGCGGGATCTCGGAGCTGCCGCTGGTGTGGTAGGCGCAAAGACGCCGCCGTTCCTCAGTCTCGATTTCCTGTACACGCCCTGCCGCGACCCGGAGGCGGAGATCGCCTTCTATACCCAGACGCTGGGCGGCGAGCTGCTGTTCCGCGTGAGGGCGATGGAGACAGAGGTTTCCTGCATCCGCCTGAGCGCGGACGGCCCGCTGCTGCTGCTGGCCGAGCACCTGGAGGGCGAGTCGCCGGTGCTGGTCTACCGCGTGGCCTCGCTGGCCAGGACGAAGCGCGCCCTCAAGCGCCGCGGCTGGACAGCGGACGATGAGTTCGAGATACCGCACGGGCCGATGTGCGTCTTCCACGCCCCCGGCGGCCAGCGCCTGGCCATCTACGAGCTAACCCGCCCGGACGCGAACGCGCATTTCATGGGGCGGTTTGATGAGTGAGGGCTCTCGTATCGGCAAGGCCACAGCGGCACCGCTATACTCACCCGCATGAACATCTTTCACCGCGTGTACTGCCGCTCCGACGGCTGGGCTGCCGCTGTCCAGAACTACATCATGCCCTGGACCCTGAAGGACGTCGCCCTGGGCGATGACGTGCTCGAGATCGGCCCCGGGCCCGGCCGCACGACCGAGAAGCTGCGGGAGCAGGCGGCCCGGCTGACGGCGATC
>DATKKM010000141.1:0-5836 GCA_035542855.1 Dehalococcoidia bacterium | reverse complement strand
CCGAGAGCCTCAGGGTGAGCGGGGGTTGGCGACGCCAGGCTCACGCGGGCGGTCGCGGAGAAGGTGCTGGAGGCGCTGTAGGCGAAACCCGATTGACAGGCGGTTCGCGTGCGCTGCACGCGATATTGAGTTGAGGCGCCGGCCGTTGTCCGCCAGGGCAACATCTGCGATGATGTGAAGCCTCTAAGATCATGGCTGCTCGCGCGTCGTTCGTTCTCGCCCTGGCAATGGCCGGACTTGCCCTGGTGCTGGGCGTTGCGCTGCTCGGCGTGCCGCGCAGTGAGGCGGCGACGTTCACGGTCAACAGCGCGGCGGACACGTTCGACGGTCAGTGCACGGATGCCCCCGGCGGCTGCACCTTGCGGGACGCGATCAACGCTGCCAACGCCACCGGTGGCGCCGACGTGATCAAGTTCAGCAGCTCAGTCTTCCCGTCCAACGGAAGCGGGCCGGCCATCGTTTCGTCGGGTGACCTGACATTCAACGCGACTGATGGGATCACCCTGGACGGCAGCGGCGCTGGCGTGACAATTCAGGTCGCCTCGGGGCACTCGATGTTCTTTCAGACCACCAGCGGCGTCACCGCCCAGAACATCACGGTCAAGAACATCGAGATAGACGAGAGCAACGGGCTAGGCGTCAGGATCTGCGGGGGGATGTACCCGGACTGCACGGCAGGCGTGCAGAACGTGACGATCCAGAACGTGACAGGTACGATGCTGGGAACATCGGGGTTCACAGTGCAGGGGTCTTCGCTCAATGGCTTCGTTTTCAAAGACAACCAGGTCAGCGCCTACCAGAACGCTCTGGCTATCGGGACCACCGGGCCGACTACCAACGTGGAGGTCTCCGGCAGCACGATGAGCGCGTTCCAGGGCGATACTGTGTACGCTCTGCTGAACGGCCCGGCCTCCCACATCAACATCCACGACAACGACCTGAGTGGCAGCTTCTTCTCCGCGCTTGAGTACCTTTCCGTGGGGGGGACGGACGCCAGGATCCATCACAACACCGTCCACAACGCGTTCAGGGGCATCTACATCGACGCCTTCGTCGGGCAGGAGAGCACGCACGTGACCATCTCCCGCAACAGCACCTACGCGAACACCAGCCTCGGCATCGACCTGTACTCCTTCGATGACACCGGGAGCAATGTCACACCCAACGACGTGGGGGACACAGACGTCGGCCCGAATAACCTTCTGAACTTCCCGGTGATCACGGCCGACAACGGCCAGACGGTGAGCGGGACGGCCTGTCACAACTGCAAGGTGGAGCTCTTCGCCTCCGACAACGATCCCAGCGGCTACGGCGAAGGCCAGACGTTCCTGGCTGACGCCGTGGCGTCCGGAAACGGCGCATTCAACGTTCCGATTTGCGGACTCAACCTGGCAGGCGGCAGCAAGGTTACGGCCACCGCGACGGACTCCGCGAACACCTCCGAGTTCTCGCTGAACTACACGCTGACGACGCCGAGCGGCACGTGCCCGACGCCCTCGCCGACGCCATCGCCGACTGCGTCGCCGACCCGCACGCCCACGCCAACGCCCGCCGCCGGCCACCACAAGCAGGGCGACCTGAACTGCGACAACAACATCGATGGCAAGGACGCGCTGAAGGCGGCCGGTTACGCCGCGGGGCTGCCGGTGAGCCCGATCGGTGGCTGCCCGGGACTGGGATCGGGGACGCCAGCCTACGGCAGCGTGAACTGCGATCAGATGGTAGACCTGGCGGACGCCGTCGCCATCATGCAATACGCAGCGGAAGTGGCGATCATCCCGCCGCAGCCGGGCGGCTGCACGCCGCTGGGCGAGCTGTTGAGCTAAGCTCGCGGGCTACTGGACGGTCAGCGTCCCTGTCATCTCCGTCGGGTGGAAGTCGCAGCGGTACTTGTAGGACCCGGCGGGCAGGTTGAAGTCCAGCGTGCCTGTGGCGCCGCCGCTCAGACTCTTGGGGTTGGAACAGGGGTCCGGCCCGGCGGAACTGCAAAAAGCGCCGGTGTAGTTGCCGCTGGCGTCCGAGATGTGGACGTTGTGGATCGCGCCGCCGTTGTTAGTGAGCGGGATGGAGATGTCAGTGCTGGCGGCAACGGTGATCGCTGTCGTGTCGAACTTGTTGTCGGTCATCGTGATCTCCGGGCCGCTGGGCGTGCCCGTTGCGCCCGTTGCCGTCGGTGTTCCAGAGCCTTCGGCGGCGCCTTTCGTGGGCATTCCGATCTCATGGCGGGCCAGCACGAAAGTGACCACGAGCATGACCAGCAGGAATCCCACGAGTCCCTCCGCGACGGGTAGACGGTCGATCCTCATTCGATAACCTCAATGCCCAGTTATAGCGAATGGCGGCCGTAAGCGCTAGCCGGTGCGATCGGCGATACAATTGTGGTGATGGAGAATCGCCGCGCCGCTTCCGCCCCGACCCGCGACCAGTTGCTGCGCGAGCTTGCGCGCGACGTGTCAGACGCGCGCGTGCTGGACGCGATGAGGCGCGTCCCCCGCGAGGCGTTCGTGCCGGAGAACCTGCGCTTTGCCGCATACGAGAACCAGCCGCTGCCGATCGGGCACGACCAGACGATATCGCAGCCGCTGATGGTGGCGCTGATGACGCAGGCGCTGCTCCTGACGGGCGAAGAGCAGGTGCTGGAGGTGGGGACGGGATCCGGGTACCAGGCGGCTGTACTTTCGCTGCTGGCGCGGTACGTGGTGACAGTGGAGCGGGTCGCTGCGCTGGCGGAGGCGGCGGAGGAGCGCCTGACACGGCTGGGTTACGCGAACGTGGAGGTGCACGCGGTGGAGGACGTGCTCGGCTGGCCGGACGGCGCCCCGTACGACGGCATCATCGTGACGGCGGCCGCGCCCGAGGTGCCGCTGGCGCTGCTCAACCAGCTGGCGATGGGCGGGCGGCTGGTGATCCCTGTCGGCGGGCGCGAGCTGCAGGAGCTGGTGAGGATCGTGAAGACGCCGCAGGGGGCGCAGCGCCACAACCTGGGGTCGTGCCGCTTCGTGCCTCTGTTGGGCAGCGCGGCCTGGCCGAGACGCTAGCGCGGCGTCAGGCTTCGACGCCGATGGCGTGCAGGTCGGCGACGAACTGCTCGTAGCCGGTGAAGTGGAGGCCGTGCATGCCGATGGCGCTGGCGGCCTCGGCGTACGACTTCACGTCGTCCGCGAAGGTGCTCTCGTGGGGCTGGACGCCCATCTCGCGCAGGGCGTGGTGGAAGATCGCCGGGTCCGGCTTGGCCAGGCGCAAGTCGCCTGAGCCGAGGCGCACGTCAAAGAGCGGAATCAGCTCCGGCGCCTGGCGTTGGAGGCGCTCCTCGAAGCCGGGAATCGTGTTCGAAATGATCGCGGTGCGGTATCCGCGCCCGCGCAGACGTGCGATGAGCGCGAGCATGTCGGCGTTCAGCGGGCGCGGCGCTTCTTGCCAGGCGCGCATGACGTCCTCGACGAGGTGCTCACCGATGCGCTCGATGACGGCGGCGCGTACTGAGGCGATGTACTCGTCCTCGGTACAGGCGCCGACCTGGAAGTCGACGTAGCGGCTATCGCGATAGAGGCAGCGGAAGAGGGTGCGCTCTTCGAGGCCGAACCGCGCCTCGAAGGCCCTGTGGTCGACGCCGTCCGCGTGCTGGAGGAGGACGCCGCCGAAGTCGAAGAAGAGGGTTGTGATGGTCACGAGAATAGGGTCGCGGGTCAGGGGTCAGGGGTCAAGAGGGTTGGGTGGTGAATGTAGTAGGGGCGACCGGCGGTCGCCCAGCCCGGTCTCGATCAGGATGGCGCAGGTCTCCTGGCTACAACGCTACAACGCGCGCGAGGGCGAGCGCCAGTCGCCGCTACAGACCCTGGTACTTGTTGGCGATGGGGAGGCGGCGGTCGCGGCCGAAAGCCTTGGGGGTGATCTTGACGCCGGGGGGCGACTGGCGGCGCTTGTACTCGTTGCGGTTGATCATCTGGACGACGCGGATCACCGTGCCCTCGTCGAAGCCGGCGGCGACGATATCGTGGACGCTGCGGTCGTTCTCGACGTAGTGCTCAATGATGGGGTCCAGGACGTCGTAGGGGGGCAGGGTGTCCTGGTCCAGCTGGCCGGGCTTGAGCTCGGCGCTGGGGGGCTTCGTGAAGACAGTCTCCGGTATCACCGGCGAGACGGCGTTGCGGTAGCGGGAGATGGCGTAGACCAGCGTCTTGGGCACGTCCTTGATCACCGCGAAGCCGCCGGACATATCGCCGTAGAGGGTGGCGTAGCCGGTGGCGAACTCGCTCTTGTTGCCGGTGGTGAGGACGATCCAGCCGAACTTGTTGGAGAGCGCCATGATGATGTTGCCGCGGATGCGCGACTGTATGTTCTCCTCGGCGACGCCGATGGGGCCGCCGTCCAGCTCGGCGAAGGGGCGTTCCAGCATCTCCAGGTAGGCGGCGTGGGCGGGTTCGATGGGGATCACGATGAAGCGGATGCCCAGGTTGCGCGCCAGGTCCTGCGCGTCTTTGATGCTGCCCTCCGATGAGTAGCGAGATGGCATGCCCAGACCGACGACGTTCTCGGCGCCCAGGGCGTCGACGGCCACCGCCGCGACGATGCTGGAGTCGATGCCGCCGGAGAGGGCGACGAGCGCCTTCTGGAAGCCGGTCTTGTGCAGGTAATCGCGGGTGCCGGTGACGAGGGCGGCGTAGACGTCGGCCTCGTGGGAGAGCTCCGGCTCAATGCGTCCTTCGAGGGCCTCAGGATGAGCGGAGGGCGCGGCGGCCGAGATGTGGAAGTGGGTGATCTCGCGGGCCTCTTCGGCTTCCAGCTGCTCCTGGCGGAGGCGCGGGTCATGGAGGTGGGCGCTGAGGATGTCCTCCTCGCGTATGTCGTAGACCAGGAGGTCTTCCTCGAACATCCTGGCGCGGGAAATGACGTGGCCAGACGGCCCGACAATGAACGAGCCGCCGTCAAAGACGAGCTCGTCCTGGCCGCCGACCTGGTTCACGTAGCAGATGAGGACGCTGTAGTCCCGCGCGCGTCCGCCGACCATCTCCTCGCGGAAGCGGCGCTTGCCGGCGTGGTAAGGCGAGCCGTTGATGTTGATGATGACCTGCGCGCCGCCCAGCGCCTGGGAGCGCGTTGGATCGCCGGCGTACCAGATGTCCTCACAGATGTTGACGCCGACGCCGAAGCCGCCGATCTCGTAGACCGGGCATGTCTCATCCGGGCGGAAGTAGCGGAGCTCGTCGAAGACGCCGTAGTTGGGCAGGTGCTGCTTGCGGTAGGTGTCGATGAGCTGGCCGTCGTGGATAACGGCGGCGGCGTTGTAGATGTCGCCCTCCGTCAGGTCAACATAGCCGATGACGGCGGTGAGGCCGCGGCAGTCGCCGAGGACGGAGTTGAGCGCGGCCAGGTTGTCCTCGATGAAGCGGGGGCGCAGGAGCAGGTCTTCCGGCGGGTAGCCGGTGATCGTCAGCTCCGGGAAGGCGACGACGTCGGCGCCGAGCTCGCGGGCGCGGGCCGTCCATTCGCGCACCTTGCGAGCGTTGCCCTCAAGATCGCCGACGGTGGTGTTGATCTGGGCGAGGCCGACGCGAAGAGTCTTCATGCGGACTTAGTGTACATCGTACACCAGTCACGGGCAGCAGGTGGCCAGAATGTGCCCGCCGGCCGCTCTCGGCTTGACCCTCAGATACCCTTGTGATATTCCCTACAAACGGGACAACGATAGTTCCCGGGAGTGCGCATGGAATACATTCAGACGATCCTCTTCCAGATCCCGGCCTCGCGGCTGGAGGAAGCCTCGGCGGCGGAAGGCCTGCTCTCTGAGCTGGACACCCACCGGGATTTCCTCCGCACGCAGACAGGGTTCCGGGAC
>DATKKM010000140.1:0-2667 GCA_035542855.1 Dehalococcoidia bacterium | reverse complement strand
GCGCCTCCGTGAAGCCGGCCTGCCCGCAGAAGGTGAAGCCGCCCTCCGGCGTCAGCGGACAGCCGTCAAAGAGCGGCGCCTCCAGGTTGATGACGGTGACGTCGCCGACTGAAGTGATGTCCTTCGTCTGGTCGACGGTGTAATC
The DNA here is from genome assembly GCA_035542855.1 of Dehalococcoidia bacterium. GTDB lineage: Bacteria > Chloroflexota > Dehalococcoidia > SM23-28-2 > RBG-16-64-32 > DATKKM01. Next base: position 2,522 of record DATKKM010000140.1, on the reverse strand, counting down.
GAAGTCGTTGCCCAGGTCGCGGATCGTCTTGTCCGTGAAGCGCGCCGGGATGACGTCGCCGGTGGCGATCACGGTGCGGATGCGCGAGGGATCGAGGTGATACTGCGAAAGATCACGCGGAGGAAAGACGTCGGCGACGGTGAGGAGGGACGGGCCGTCGAATGGAGTGGGAGAAGGCGTCGGCGAAGCGGGGGACTCCAGGAGGCCGCCCACGGTTTCGCCCGGCGGCGGGATCTGCAGCGGCTTGGTGTTCGAATGGGCGCTTTCGCCGCCGCAGGCGCCGGCGATGAGAGCGCCCGCGACCAGCGCGGCGAGGAGGCAGAGACCGAGAAGGCGCGCCATCTCATTTGCACAGTAACACCGCCGCCCGGAAAGACAAGCGCCGCTCGCACGCCGTAGTACAATCGCCGCGCGATGGACTTCCGCTTCTCACCAGCCGAGGAGGCGTTCCGCGCCGAGGTGCGCGCGTTCCTCGGCGACGAGCTGCCTCCGGGCTGGGCGGCGAGCGCCGGCTCCGGCAACCTGGGCGAAGGCGGCGACGACCGCTGGGAGTTCCTGCGCTCCTTCCAGCGCAAGCTCTCGCAGCGGGGGTGGCTGACGCTGGGCTGGCCGGTGGAGCACGGCGGACAGGCGGCGGGCGTCATGCAGCAGGTGATCTACAACGAAGAGATGGCCTATCACCGCGCGCCCACGCAGCTGGGCGTCGGCCCGGACCGCGTGGGCCCGACGATCATCCTCTACGGCACCAACGAGCAGAAGGCCAAGCACCTGCCGGGCATCGCTGGGGCGGAGACTGTGTGGTGCCAGGGCTTCTCGGAGCCGGGCGCAGGCTCGGACCTGGCGTCGCTGCAGACGCGCGCGACGATCGACGGCGACAGCTTCGTGGTGAACGGCCAGAAGATCTGGACGTCGCTCGCGCACAAGGCTGACTGGTGCATCCTGCTGGCGCGGACCGATCCCGACGCCCCGAAACACAAAGGGATCAGCTACCTGCTTGTCGACATGCGCCTGCCCGGAATCACGGTGGCGCCGCTCGTCGACATCACCGGCCGGCACTCCTTCAACCAGATCTTCTTCGAGGATGTGCGGGTGCCGCGCGATTGCCTGGTGGGTGAGCTGAACCGCGGCTGGTACGTCGGCGCGGCGACGCTCGACTTCGAGCGCTCCGGCATCAACCGCGTGGTCGCCGGCATCCGCGTGTACGAGGAGCTGGTGGCGCACGCGCGCGAGACCGGCGCCGCGGGTGAGCGGCCGTGGGTCAGGGGCAAGCTGGCCGAGCTCGGGATCGAGCTGACGGCGGGAAAGCTTCTCGCTTACAGGGTGGCGTCGATGCAGGCGCGCGGCCAGATCCCCAACGCCGAGGCCTCGATGTCCAAGATGTACGGCTCGGAGCTGCAGCAGCGCATCGCCGGCGCCGGGATGCAGATGCTGGGGCTGGGCGGGCAGCTTGAGGACGGGCGCTGGGCCCCGCTGGCCGGACGGTTGGAGCAGTACTACCTTTCGACATCCGCGCTTACGGTGGCCGCGGGGACGAGCGAGATCCAGCGCAACATCATCGCCGGGCGCGGCCTGGGCCTGCCGCGCGACTGATACCCGCCGCAGATCACGCGCGACCCGTGCAACGCTTAATATCGAGGCCTCATCATAGATTCAGGCGCTGGTTGTAGCCTTATGCAGAAGCGCCGCCCTGCCAATGGACACTTACCTGAATCGCCCGCTGCCACAAGCGAAGACAGTCGCGCCGTGGACGCACGTTTGCGTGATCTTGCTCGCGCTGCTCGGCGGCATCCTGGGGATCGGTGGGTCGGTGATCAGCGAAGTGGCCAGCGGCGGCGGGCTGGCGCTGCTCCCGTTCATCGGCGCACCGATCATCGAAGAAGCGTTCAAGCCCATCGGCGTCTTCCTGGCCTTCGTGCGCTGGCCGGACGCGCTGCGGAACCGCCTCTATGTGGCGATCCTCTGCGCCTGTGCCGGGATCGTCTTCGGGCTTGTCGAGAGCACCATCTACGTCTTCGTCTACGCCCGCGACCAGGGCGCATCGTACACACTCTTCCGCTACACAGTCCCGGTGGCCATCCACGGAATCGCGAGCTTCACGGTCGGGCTGGGGATGAGCCGGGGTGTCGTCGAATGGGTGAACCGCGGCGCGCCGGTGCCTCCTCGGGCTCGCAGGTTCTACCTCGCCGGTGTTACGATCCACGGCACCTACAACATCGTTGTGACCATCCTCTACGTGGTCGGCGTGCTGCAGTTCTAGACGAGGAGCCACCGATGCTCGAGTTCCAGACCCGCAAGAACGATTGCCCGCTCTGCGGAGAGACGGTTGACGTGCCGGCGGACCTGCTGGGCACGATGGCCGAGATGCCGAGGCTGGTCTCACGCTCATTCCGGGAGCCGCGCAACATCGGCGCCGGCGCCGGCTGGACACCCCACGAAGTCGCCGCGCACCTGGCCGATATCGAGGTGGCGCTGGGCTGGCGCATCCGCGAGGTGCTGGCGGAGGACGAGCCGATGCTGCAGCC
>DATKKM010000139.1:0-16672 GCA_035542855.1 Dehalococcoidia bacterium | reverse complement strand
GGTCACTCTCGACCTCGCTTCGCTGGTCGCCGGCACCAAGTACCGCGGACAGTTCGAAGAGAGAATGAAAGCCGTGATGAATGAACTGGAAAAATCGCCCGAGGTGATCCTCTTCATCGACGAACTGCATACCATCGTGGGTGCCGGCGGCGCCTCAGGCTCCCTCGATGCATCCAATATGTTCAAGCCGGCGCTCTCCCGCGGCGACCTGCAGTGCATCGGCGCCACGACGCTCGACGAGTACCGCACCCGCATCGAGAAGGACCCCGCGCTCGAGCGCCGGTTCGCGCCCGTCTACGTGGACGAGCCGTCCGAGGACGACGCCATCGCCATCCTGAAAGGCCTGCGCCCGCGCTACGAGGCGCATCACAAGGTCACCATCACGGACGAGGCGATCGAGGCCGCTGTGCACCTCTCGGCGCGCTACATCACCGAGCGCTACCTCCCCGACAAGGCGATCGACCTGATCGACGAGGCGAGCTCGAAGCACGTCATCGACGCCCAGAGCATGCCCGCCAACGTCCGCGACCTCCAGAAGGAAGTCGAGGAGCTGGAGCGCGAGCAGTCCGCGGCGGCTGAGCGCCAGGAGTGGGAACGCTCCGCGACGCTGAAGTCGCAGCTCGACCAGAAGCGTGACGAGTTCGACGTCGCCCGCGCGGCCTGGCTCAAGGAGACCGGCCAGGGCGATATGACCGTCACCGAGCACGACATCGCTGTGCTCGTCGGCAAGATCACCGGCATCCCCGTCAGCCGCATGCTGGAAGAGGAGACCGAGAAGCTCCTGCAGATGGAGGAGCGCCTGCACGACCGCGTGATCGGGCAGGACCGCGCGATCGAGGCCGTGTCCGACGCGATCCGCCGCGCCCGCGCCGGCCTGAAGGACCCGAACCGCCCGATCGGCTCGTTCATCTTCCTCGGCCCCACAGGCGTCGGCAAGACGGAGCTGGCCAAGGCGCTCGCCGAGTTCATGTTCGACGACGAAGACGCCATGATCCGGCTGGACATGAGCGAGTACCAGGAGCGGCACACCGTGTCCCGCATGATCGGCTCGCCGCCCGGCTACGTCGGCTACGACGAAGGCGGCCAGCTGACGGAGGCGGTGCGCCGCCGTCCGTACCGCGTGATCCTGCTCGACGAGATCGAGAAGGCGAACCCGGAGGTGTTCAACGTCCTCCTGCAGATGCTGGACGACGGACGCCTGACCGACGGCCACGGCCGCACGGTCGACTTCCGTAACACCGTCGTGATCATGACCTCGAACCTGGGCACGGAGGCCTTCCACCGGCCGGCGCTGGGCTTTGGCCTGCCGCAGAACAAGCCGACGGAGGCCGAGCGCGACCGCCAGAAGAGCGACGTCGAGAAGGCGCTCCGCCAGACGTTCCGCCCGGAGCTGCTGAACCGCATCGACGAGATCATCATCTTCGACCCGCTGACCGAGGCCGACCTCAAGCGCATCGTGGAGCTGCTGCTCAACGACGTGCGTGAGCGCCTGGCGGAGCGCAAGGTGGAGCTGGAGCTGACGGACGAGTCCAAGCAGGCGCTGGTCCGCGAGGGCTACGACCCGGTCTTCGGCGCCCGCCCGCTGCGCCGCGTCATCGAGCGCCGCATCGCCAACCCGCTCTCCAAGCGGATCCTGGGCGGCGAGTTCGCCGAAGGCGACACAGCTGTCGTCGGCTACGTGGACGGGCAGTACACCTTCGGCAGGACCGCCGGCACGGCGCCCCGCCGCAAGGCGGAGGAGCCGGTGGCGACGGCCTAGTCAAAGGCGACGACGAACAGAGGGCCGGGCGAAGATCGCCCGGCCCTCTTCGTCTGTGCGGATTCGCTACTTCGAAAGCCGCTCCTCCACCTCGCGCAGGCGGTCTTCCAGGCGGCGCTGCATGTAGGACGTCGTGAAGTCGCCGCGGGTGCGCTCCAGGATGCCGCGCATGGCATCTGCCGTGCGGCGGAGGCCGGCGGTGACGGCTTCGGGGTAGTCCATCGTCACGATCGCGTCGTAGATGTCGCCCATAACCCGCAGGGCGTCCTCGCAGTGCTCAATGTCGCCCGCACGCATGCGGTCCAGCAGGTGCCGCCGCAACTCGCCGATCACCTCGCCCAGGCCGTTGAGGTACGAGGCCGGCATCACGCCCACCTGCTCCGGCGTCGGCAGAGGCCGCCCGGCGATCAAAGCCAGCGTGCAACTGGCCTCGGCGAACTCTTTGTGCGCGTCGTGGACAAAGCCGGCAAAGTAGATGTCCCGGTGGGCCGCCAGCTGCGTCTCGGTCTGATCGAGGTTGGCGCGTCCTTTAGCGATCAGCTCCTCGGCCTCCGCAAAGTTGCCGCGGTGCACGTTGCGGATAGCGTTGGCGGAGAGGCGGATCACCTCGCGGGTGAGGGCGAGGGCCTGCTCGCGGGCGGCGTGCTTCTCGCCCAGGTGCACGCGGATGTTGTCAGCGATTTCGGGGAGGCCGTCTACGTTCATGCGCGTCATGATAGCAGCCGGTCGCTCTCGGGGTTAGGCGTTTGCCTGACGGGGGCGGGTAGAACCCGACGCGAACAGGATCAGAGGTCCTTCACCGGCTCCGGGAACTCGCCCTCACGCGCCGCGTCGATCATCTCGCGGGCCTCTTTGGGCATCTCGACGCCGTATTCGTCGAACTTGCGCTCCGCCCAGCGGCCGATCTGGCGTGGGTCCTTGTAGTCCTCCAGCCGCTTCGGCTCCGAGCCGTAGTCGCGCAGGATGTCCGCCTCCGACTTGTGGTACGCGAACTTGGAAAGCGCCCGCTCCAGCCGCTGCGAACCGCAGTTGCGGCACTCGGCACTCACCTCCGCGTTGGCCCTGCGGGTAAACACGCTGGTGAGCCGCCCGCATTCGGCGCACTTGTACTCGTAGATCGGCATACGTCTATTCTAGCCCGATGTCGTCGCCAAGCGAGCCGCCGTCATCTTCCGGCATCTCCCCGGCTTCCATGCGCTCCAGGTCGCTCTGCATGCCGGCGTCCAGGGGCTCCCCCATCTCCCGGCTCATCTTACGCACCCACCTGGCGACGGAGCGCGGATCACTCTCATCGAGATCGCCCAGGCTGGCCTCCGGGAAGTCGCCGCCGGCGTCGTCGCCGCGCAATACCGCGACGCGCGAAAACACACGCGTCGCCTCCGGCGAGCCGCAGTGCTCGCAGGCGGCTGTCTCCGGCGCGTTCATACTTCGCACGAAGACGGATGTGCGCTTGCGGCAGGACGGGCAGCGGTACTCGTAGATCGGCACTACCAGCCCTCCCTGGCGCGCGCCTCCGCGATCTCGCTGCGTACTTCGCAGACCTTCAGGTAGGGGCAGAACGCGCAGTGCGGGCCGATCGTCGGGGGGTACTCGGTCACGCTATCCATCTCTCGTGCGGTGGCCAGCAGCTCCTCGCGGGCGCGGCTCTTGTCCTCTTCGCTGAACTCCGTCGTCCAGACCGTCCCGTCGTCGAGGTACCAGAACGAAGCCTTCGATACGATACGCCCGAGCTTGGCCTCGACGAGTATAGCGTAGAGCACGAGCTGCGACGGATCGATCTCCTCCGGCTGCGTGCCGGTCTTGTAGTCGATGATGTGCAGTGTGCCGTCCAGCTCCTCGTCCAGCCGGTCCAGGCGCCCGAAGAGCAGCACCCCCGGTTCGACCTCGACCTGGAAGTACGGCTCGACCATGAACGGCCGCGCCTTGAGGTCGAACCCGGCCGCGAAGTGGCTCAGCTGGCGCAGGGAGTTCTCGTGGTGGAGTTCGACGCCCGGGACCCGGTGATAGCGTGCGGAGAGCGCGTCCCAGCCGTCCTGGAACATCGCGAAGAGCCTGTCCCTCGTGCGCTCCGGCTCTTCCACCTTCGAGAAGAAATCGCACAGCACGCGGTGCACCAGGCTGCCCGCAGTGTCGGCGGGGCGCAGGCGCGGCCGCACACGGCCCTCCTGCTTATCGATATACTGGTATCGATAGCGCAACCGGCAGGCGCCGAAGACGCGGACTTTGAGCGGCGAAATGCGGTTCACACTTCCCACATTCTAGGCACTTACTGGATTTGAGACGTTTACTGTCCTGTGATAATCTGACCGAAAATCGGAGAGCCCTATGCCGGCGACCCAATCCCTGACAAGTGAACAGCTCGTCGCTAAGTTGAAGGCCTTCCCGAAGCGGCAGGCGCAGGAGATTAAGCGCAACCTGGACGTCGTCCTGACCTGGCGTCCGGGTCTCAGAGACGGCGCGGAGATTCTTCTGCTGGCTTCCGCTCTCCCCCTTTATTACCTCGTTCGGGGCATCACCAACCACGGCACGCACGTTGACCAGGCTGTCCAGCGTGGCATAGATATCGTGCACCTGGAGCAGAACTTGGGCATCTTCTGGGAAGCCCAGATGCAGAGCTGGATCCTTTCGTACAACTGGCTTGTCACCTTCTTCAACGGCTTCTACCTGTACGGGCACCTGCCCATCATTGGCGCGCTGGCGGTCTGGATGTACTTCTGGCACCGGCCGCAGTACCTGCTCATGCGCAACGCCTTCCTCATCTCCGGCGCCATAGCGCTGGTCTTCTTCATCAACTGGCCTACGGCGCCGCCGCGCATGTTGCACGATTTCGGCTACAACTTCGGCTTTGTGGACACCATACTTGACCAGTACAAGACCAGCCGGCCGGACACGCCGTCCTGGTTCGTCAACGAATATGCCGCCTTCCCCAGCATGCACATCGGCTGGAACCTCCTGGTCGGCATCTCCATCTGGCTGGCCACACGCAACGTCTTCATGCGAGCTTTCGCCGTGGTCATGCCACTGGTGATGGCTGCCACTATCATCCTCACCGCCAACCATTACCTGCTGGACATCGTCGGTGGTGTCATCGTGATGCTGGTCGGCCTGGGCATCGCGGTGGGCGGGCGTTACTTCGTGCAGCGCATCGTCTCACCGGACAGCAAGGAGGCGCGCACCAAGGGCTGGGTGCCGTGGCTGTACTGGCTCTGCGGCGTGGCCGACCCGGTGCAATCGGGTGGACGCTCCGCCGCGCAGCCCGCATAATCGTTCCAAACGTGACGAGCAACCGAAGAAGGAGCGTCGATGCAGGTTAAAGGCGTGCTTGCCGCCATCCCGCGTGTCCTCTTCACCAACGCGCCGATCGACGCCCAGCTCATCGTCACCCGGCGTTGCAACCTCTCCTGCGGTTACTGCTCCGAGTACGACAACGTCTCCCAGCCCATCGAGCTCGACGTCCTCAAGCGGCGCATCGACGCGCTGCACCGCCTCCACGCGATCAACATCACCATGCTGGGCGGCGAGCCGCTCATGCACCCGGACATTGCGGAGGTCGTGCGCTACGCCCGGCGCAAGTCCAACGTCAGCATCGTCACCAACGGCTTCCTCCTGCGCAACGGCGTCATCGAATCGCTGAACCAGGCCGGGCTGAACAACCTAACCGTCAGCATCGACACCCTCCACGCCGACCCGACCCGCTTCATCCAGAAGTCCTTCCGCTCGCTGAAGACTCGCCTGCAGCGGCTGCAGAACCTGGCCAAGTTTGACGTGCACGTGACGGCGGTACTGTGCGAGTCGTCGAAGGACGACTTCCGGGAGCTGGTGCGCGAGGTACAGGGCTTCGGCTTCCGCATGTCGATCAACCTGCTCCACAACTCGAAGGGCTACATCGCCATCCAGGGGCAGCCCTACGCCGACCTCTTCGAAGACTTCTACCAGAACGGCAAGCCCTTCACCTTCCTCGACTACGAGTACGGCAAGAAGCTGCTGGCCGGCGAGACACCGGACTGGGTCTGCAAGACCGGCTCACGCTACCTCTACATCGATGAGCACGGCGACGTCCAGCTCTGCGCCTCCCAGATGAACCGCAAGGACTTCGTGAAGGCGATCGAGGACTACACCGCCGCCGACCTGGACCGCAACGCGAAGACCGCCAAGGGCTGCGAGGAAGGGTGCTCCGTCGGCTGCGCTTTCCGCTGCTCGCTGGTCGACAACGACAAGCCGCAGTTCGTCAGCGCGATCCTGAAGGGCGCCCTTCGCGGCACAATCTTCGACAACAGCCGCCGCAACCCGCGCGCCCCCAAGCTTCAGCCCGAACCCGCCCTCGGCGACGACTAAGCGCGGGCGGCAGGCGGTGGCGCGTCAGTCGCCGGTTATAGCGTTCTCGTGGTGTGTGAGCGAGAGCATCCGCCCGTCCGGCGCGAAGTCGATCGCAATGAGGTCGATGCGCAGGCCGGCGCCCGGCTCATGTTCGTCCGCGTAAGCCTCGGCCAGTTGCGCGAGGCGTGCCGCCTTCACCCGCGTGATCGCCTCGCTCGCGCTGCCCATCGCCACACCGCGCCGCGACTTGACCTCGACGAAGACGAGCGTCTCGCCGCCGCGCGCGATTATGTCGATCTCGCCCTCCGCCCGCCGGTAGTTCCGCGCGACGATGCGGTAGCCTTTCGCCTCCAGGTGGTGCGCGGCCAGCCGCTCCCCCAGGTCGCCGAAAGAGCGGCGGGCGGTTGTCATGGGGCCAGTGTAGGGGCACAGCGCGCTGCGCCCCTACGGGCTATTGTCACACCCCACCGGATCCTTACAGGATGACGCAGGGCGCCGGCTAGTACGCGCCCTGGCGCTCGAACACCTTGCGCGGGTTGTCGACCGTCATCGCGGTGATCTGCTCATCCGTGACTCCAGCCGCCTTCAGCGCGGGCAGGACATCGTCCGGGATGTGGTTGAAGTGCCAGTTGGGCACCACGGTCCCGATCAGCGTCTTGTCCGCCCAGCCGAAGTGACAGGCGGCGTCGTGGGAGAGCACCATCTGGCCCGCGTAACCCATCTCGCACATCCTGGCGATCGTCGCGACACGGTTGGCCGTGGGCAGGAAGATGTCGATGCCGAAGCGGTCCATCCCGATGAACGAGCCGCGGTCGCAGATCTTCTTCAGGTAAGCCGTGTCTTCCGTGTCACCGCTGTGCCCGATCACGACACGCGACAGGTCCACGCCCTCGCTCTCGAAGACGTCCTGCTGCTTGAGCCCGACCTCGCTCTTGGCGTGCGTGTGGGTGGAGATCGGCACCCCGGTCTTGCGGTGCGCTTTGGCGGAGGCGCGGAGGATGCGCTCCACGTCCGGAGTGACGCCCGGCTCATCGGTAGCGCACTTGACGATGCCGGCCTTAACGCCGGTGTCCATGATCCCCTCCTGGATATCGCGCGTGAAGAGGTCGGCGATGAAGTCGATGCTGCGGCCGCTTTGCGCGCTGAAGTAGTGCGGCACCTCCCAGTAGATGCCCGTGGCCACGATGACGTTCACCGCGTTGCCGCTGGCCTTCACCACGTCCTTGACGAAGGGGATGTCACGCCAGTCCGCCACCGTCAAGTCGACCAGCGTCTTCACGCCGCGCGAAGCCACGTCCTTCAGCTTCTGCGCCGCCGCCGCGACCTCCGCCTTGCGATCGAAGACCGGGAAGTTCTCCTTCACGCCGGGCGACATGACGATGATGTGCTCATGCATAAGGGTGAAGCCGAGGTCCCTGGTGTCGACGGGGCCGTTGACGGTGTTGACTGTGGGCATGCATATCTCCTTCTGTCGCGGATCAGGTTCAGCCTGGGGGCGCGCCCGATTATACGGCAGCGGCGCCGTTCGCCGCGCCGGGGGCGGCGGCCGCCGCGTCATCAAAGAGTCCGAGCTGGCGCTGGAACATCTCCTTGACCGGCGAGAAGGAGCGGCGGTGGATATCGCACGGGCCCAGCTCCTGGATCGCCTGCGCGTGCTCAGCCGTGTAGTAGCCCTTGTTGTGCTGGAAGCCGTAGCCCGGGTACTCCGTCTCGTGGCCGTCCATCAGCCGGTCCCGCGCCACCTTGGCGATGATCGACGCCGCCGCGATCGATAACGACAGACCGTCGCCGCCGATGATCGGCGTCTGCGGCAGGCGGCAGGCGTGCAGCGGAAAGGCGTCGAGGAGCAAGTGTTCCGGCTGGACAGTCAGCGCCCCGATCGCCGCCAGCATCGCCTGGCGCGACGCCTCGGCGATGCCGATGCGGTCGATCGTCTCCACGGACACGAAGGCGACCTCCGCAGCGACGGCGTTCTCCCAGATCAGCGGCGCGATCTCTTCGCGCGCCTCCGGGGTCAGCTGCTTGCTGTCGTTGACGTGCTTCAGGAAGCGGAAGCGGCCGGTTGCGCGCTGCCCCGCCGGGAGGATCACCGCGCCAGCGGCCACAGGGCCGGCCAACGGTCCGCGCCCCACTTCATCCACGCCGGCGATAAGCTGCGTGCCTTCGCCCCAGATGGTGCGTTCGATGCGAAACGAGGCGCGCTTCGGCATGGCGGGTTGGTCTCATGCTAGGCGGAGCGTTGAGGCTGGTCAAGGAAATACCGCGCAGGCATGTGAACAATTGACGCCCGCTTGTATCAGCACCGTCGCTCGTTCAAACTGGCGACGCTAGGAGGTACAACCGATGCCAATCGTGCGTGTAGAGATGTGGACAGGGCGTACGGAGGCCCAGAAGAAGGAACTGACCCGAGTCATCACCGACGCCATGGTGAACATTGCCCACACGACAGCCGAAGCCACGATCATCATCTTCGAGGACATCGATAAGGAGAACTGGGGCCAGAACGGCAAGCTGGCTTCCGAGGAGTAGCCCCGCGAATCTGTAACCGATTCCGCACGATCACCGTCACCCATTGTGGGAACAGGGCAACCGCGGCCCTATGCTATAATTTCTATTGATCCCCGGGGTGACGGCAAGCGTTTCCCTGGATTGGAAAAGAGAAAGACTTGATGTACGGACGCTGGCTACGGAACAGCTTCATCTACCTCCTCATCCTCGTCGCGATTGTCGCCATCGTATTTGCGGTATTCAGCAACAGCGGCAGTGGCAAGACCCACGAGACGATCGATCAGTTCGTCGCGCACGCTAAGGCGGGTGATATCACCAAAGTCGATGTCGATGGGCAGAACGTCACCTACAAGCTGACAGGCGAAGACACCGACTACGCCACCAAGCTGGAAGAGGGCGACACCGTCCGCAGCGTCCTCGTCGACGCGGGCGTCAAGCCCGGCGACGCCAACTACCCCGACGTCGAGATCAAGGGCACCAGCGTCTGGAACACCGTCCTCAGCGTCGTCATCACATTCCTCCCGATACTGATCATCGTCGGGTTCCTGCTCTTCTTCCTGCGCCAGGCGCAGGGGTCGAATAACCAGGCCCTCAACTTCGGCAAGAGCCGTGCCCGCATGTTCAGCGGCAGCCGGCCCAGCGTCACGTTCCTTGACGTCGCCGGCGTGGAAGAGGCCAAGGACGAGCTGAAGGAAGTGGTTGAGTTCCTCAAGTACCCGGAGAAGTTCGCGGCCCTGGGCGCGCGCATCCCCAAGGGCGTCCTCCTGGTCGGGCCTCCCGGAACCGGCAAGACGCTGCTCGCCAAGGCCGTTGCCGGCGAGGCGGGCGTCCCCTTCTTCTCGATCTCCGGCTCTGAGTTCGTCGAAATGTTCGTCGGCGTGGGCGCGTCCCGCGTGCGCGACCTCTTCGACCAGGCCAAGCGGAACTCACCCTGCATCGTCTTCGTCGACGAGATCGACGCGGTCGGCCGCCACCGCGGCGCCGGCCTCGGCGGCAGCCACGACGAGCGCGAGCAGACCCTGAACCAGATCCTTGTCGAGATGGACGGCTTCGACACGAACACCAACGTGATCGTCGTTGCAGCTACCAACCGCCCGGACATCCTGGACCCGGCGCTCCTGCGCCCCGGCCGCTTCGACCGCCAGGTGGTGCTGGACCGGCCCGACATCAAGGGCCGCAAGGCCATCCTGGACGTGCACGCCAAGGGCAAGCCGCTGGACGGCAGCGTCAACCTGGAGACAGTCGCCAAGCAGACGCCCGGCTTCTCCGGCGCCGACCTGGCCAACCTGGTCAACGAGGCGGCGATCCTCTCCGCCCGCCGCGGCAAGAAGAAGATCACCATGTCCGAGCTTGACGAAGCCGTGGACCGCGTGATCGCCGGCCCGGAACGCCGCAGCCGCGTCATCAGCAAGCAAGAGCGCGAGATCATCGCCTACCACGAGGCCGGCCACGCGCTGGTCGGCTTCATCCTGCCGAACGCAGACCCGCCGTACAAGATCAGCATCGTCTCCCGCGGCATGGCCGGCGGCTTCACCCGCTTCCTGCCGGAGGAGGACCGCCACCTCTACTCCCGCTCGCAGTTCCACGACAGGCTGGCCGCGATGCTGGGCGGCCTCGTCGCCGAAGAGATGCAGTTCGGCGAGTCCACCACCGGCCCCTCCGACGACATCTCGAAAGCCACTTCGATCGCCCGCCAGATGGTCACCCAGTGGGGCATGAGCGAGCGCCTGGGCCCCCGCACCTTCGGCCGCAAGGAAGAGATGATCTTCCTGGGCCGCGAGATCTCCGAGCAGCGCAACTACTCCGACAAGGTGGCCGAGGAGATCGACGAAGAGGTGCGCCAGATCATCGACAAGGCCTACCACACCGCCAAGAAGATCATCAGCGAGCACCGCGACAAGCTGGAGTCGATCGTCAAGTCACTGCTGGAGGAAGAGACGATCGAGGGCGAGGCCCTGACGGCGATCCTGACCGGAAAGGCGCCGCCCAAGCAGACGCCGGACGCCGGCAGCACCCCGGACACCACGCCGAGCCCGGAGCCGCAGAAGCCCGTCTCACCGCCGAAGCCCGGCCTGGCCTGGGACACTCCCGCCACCCTGGACCCGGACATCGAGTAGACACTCCCGGTTCGCGACGCTACAATCATTCTTTGTGGTGCCCGTATTCGGGCGCCGTTTGTTGATAACTATCTCCGCCGCGGCGGAGAGCCGGAGGAATCCCATTTACGCGATAGTCCGCAGTGGCGGCAGGCAATACCGGGTTGAGCCGGACCAGCTGGTCGATGTCGACCTGCTGGAGGCTGAAGTCGGCTCCACCGTCGATCTCAACGTCCTGCTCCTGGCTGGCAACGGCGAAGCGCACGTCGGCACGCCCCTGGTGGACGGCGCCAAGGTCGTCGCCGAGGTGATCGAGCACCTGCGCGCCGACAAGATCCGCATCCTCAAGTACAAGAACAAGACCCGGCGCCGGCAGCGCATGGGCCACCGCCAGGACCTGACACGCCTGCACGTGACGCAGATCGTCACGGGCTCCGGCGACGTAATACAGGTGGAAGCGAAGCCCAAGCGCGCTCGCAAGCCGGCCCCTGAACCCGAACCCGAAGCCGTGACCGAAACCGCGGTGGAGGCTGCCCCGGAGGCAGAGGCCGAGGAGGCGCCCAAGCCCCGCCGGACGCGTCGCACAAAGGCCGAGACGGAAGCGACAGCCGAGGCCCCGGAGGCGGAGGCCGAAGCACCCAGGCCACGCGCCCGCAGGACAAAGGCCGCGGAGCCCGTGGCAGAGGAGCCTGCTAGCGAAGAGCCAGCGGGCGAAGAGAACGAGGGAGAATAGCCAATGGCACACAAGAAGAGCGGCGGCAGCGCCAAGAACGGCCGCGATTCGCACGGGCAGCGGCTGGGCGTGAAGCGCTACGACGGCCAGGCCGTCCTCCCGGGCACGATCATCGTCCGCCAGCGCGGCACCAAGGTCCACCCCGGCCTCAACGTGGGCATGGGGCGCGACTACACCATCTACTCGCTCATCGAAGGCAGGGTGAAGTTTTCTCCCTACGCCAAGGACGGCCGCAAGAAGGTGAGCGTGCTCACCGGCGAGTAGACGGGCCCCGCGCACCCGAGTCCGTATCCAGAGCGGACGCAACGAAGAACGCAGACCGAAAGGCAACCAGACAGATGAAGGCCAAGATTCACCCCGAATACGTGACAGCAACGGTGCACTGCTCTTGCGGCAACCGCTGGGAGACGCGCGCCACCAAGCCTGAGCTGAAGGTGGAGGTGTGCAGCAACTGCCACCCCTTCTTCACCGGCGAGCAGCGAATCGTCGATACGGCCGGCCGCGTGGAGCGGTTCAAGCGCCGCTACGGCATGAAGTAAGAGACCGGCGAACCCACAAACCGCCAGGCGATCCAAACCCACAGACCGCAAGTCTGTGGGTTTGTTGGTTGGTGGGTTTGTTCTTATGCTGTGAGTGGTCCCATGCCAAGCAAGCGCATCTACTACGGCGGCCAGGCGGTGATGGAAGGCGTGATGATCCGCGGCCCGCACACCATGGCCATCGCCTGCCGCAGGCCGGACGGCGGCATCGCCGTCAAGACGGAGACGCTGGGCGGCGTCTACACCGGCCCGCTGCGCCGTATCCCCTTCCTGCGCGGCGTCATCGTGCTCTGGGAGACGCTGGCGCTGGGCATGCGGGCGCTCATGTGGTCCTCCGCGGTGGCTATGGGCGAAGAGGAATCGGACCCCGGCGGCGCCCCGCTCTGGGTCGTCGCCATCGCCTCGCTCGTCATCGTCGGCGGCATCTTCTTCGCGGGGCCGCTGCTGCTCGCCGATCTCCTGCACGGCCTGCTCGGCGATGACACGCTCGTGCTGATCGTCGAGGGCATCATCCGGCTGGCGATCATCGTCGCTTACGTGGGGTTGATCGGCCTGTTGCCGGACGTGCGCCGCGTCTACGAGTATCACGGCGCAGAGCACAAGAGCATCCACGCCCTGGAGCAAGGCGATCCGCTGGCGCCGGACGCCGTCCAGCGCCACCCGACGGCCCACGTCCGCTGCGGCACCAGTTTCCTGCTCACAGTCGTCGTGGTCAGCGTTGTCGTCTTCGCGGCGGTGGGCACGCCGGATCTCTGGCTTCGCATCGCCTCCCGCGTCGTGCTGATCCCAGTGATCGCCGCGATCTCCTACGAGCTGATCCGCCTCGGCGGACGGTTCGAGAACAACCCGGTCACCCGCATCCTGATGTGGCCCAACCTGGCGCTGCAGGCGATCACGACGAAGCCACCTGACGACGAGCAGGTGGAGGTGGCCCTGCGCGCGCTGCAGGAGGTCCTGCGCACGGAGGAGACGGCAGGCCAAACCGCGTCCGCAGGCGATCTCGCCTCCGCAGAGGCGCCGCCGCTGGACTAGCGCCGGAGGCCCGCGTTAGAGTCCTCCAATTTTGAGGGAATTCTTCACAGCAAAGCGTTGACGTCACGCCATGGTTTATAGAAGATAGTCCGCGCGGGCAGGACCGCCAAAGGCGCTGTGGACTACCCCCTCGGGCCAGACTTGGTACTGCCCGCTCTTTCTTTGCCCAGAATCAGGACGTAGCGGAGGCCTTCAGGCCTCCACAAAGGGCGCCGCACGCAAGGCTGAAGCCTCCCGCTACTCGCCTTTGGCCCGGCGTATAGCGTCCTCGCGCACAATGCGGTCGGCGGCGGCCTTACGCTCTTCATCCGTCAGGTCGGCTTCGGGGATGCCCTCCGGCCGCTGGTAGTGAAATTCCTCTTCGGCCGGCCGGTTCATCATTTCGATCGCGCGACCGGCCCCGCCAAATGGCAGGAACCAGAAGATGCGACCCACCCACGCCAGGCTGGCCGCATACTCGAAGATTCGCAAGATACGGCGCCAAAGCCCGTTGCGTCGCCGCGAGCGGCCGCCTGGTTCGGCTGGCCCGACTTCAGTACTGCCAGCCATCACACGTCTTCCGGCGAAAGCTCCCGGTAGAAGCAGGATCGCTCGCCGGTGTGGCAGGCCGGTCCGTTGGCGTGCACCTTAACCAGCAACACGTCCGCATCGCAGTCATAGCGGACTTCTCGCACGTCCAGCGTGTTGCCGGACGTGGCTCCCTTGTGCCACAGCTCCTGGCGGCTGCGGCTCCAGAACCAGGCCTGCTTCTGCTCCAGCGTCAACCCGACGGACTCCTTGTTCATCCAGGCGAACATCAGGATCTCGCCGGACTTTTCGTCCTGGACAATGGCCGGTATCAGCCCCTTCTCATCGAACTTGAGTGCCATGGGTAAGCCTTTCTAACTTCGTAGCTACAGGATAACCCCGCCCGCGCGAGCGTGTACTAAAGGCGGACGGGGACGTTATGCTCGGCCAGATACTCTTTGACCGCGCGGATGCGGTACGTGCCGAAGTGGAAGATGCTGGCGGCCAGCACGGCGTCGGCGTGGCCTTCCACCAGCACCTCCAGCATGTGCTGGGGGTTGCCGGCGCCGCCCGAGGCGATCACCGGCACCCGCACCGCGTCCGCGATAGAGCGCGTGAGCGGGATGTCGTAGCCGCCTTGCGTGCCGTCTGCGTCCATGCCGGTCACCAGCAGCTCGCCGGCGCCCAGCTCCACACAGCGGACCGCCCACTCCACGGCGTCCAGCTCGACGGGGGTGCCGCCGCCGCTGCCGCCGTAGGTGTGCACCTGGTAGCGTCCGCCGGCCGTGCGCTTGGCGTCGATAGCGACGACGATGCACTGCGAGCCGAACTTGTGCGCCGCCTCCTCGATGAACTGCGGGTTTTCGACGCCCGCGGTATTGATTGACACCTTGTCCGCGCCGGACTCCAGCATCGCGCGGATGTCTTCCAGCCTGCGGATGCCGCCGCCAACGGTGAACGGGATAAACACCTGGTCGGCGATGCTTCGCACCATCTTGACGGCGGTCTCGCGCCGCTCCGGCGCCGCCTTGATGTCGAGAAAGACGAGCTCGTCCGCGCCCTCTTCGTAGTAGACCTTGGCCAGCTCCACCGGGTCGCCGGCGTCACGCAGGTCGACGAAGCGAATGCCCTTCACAACGCGTCCTTCGGCCACGTCGAAGCAGGGGATGATGCGCTTGGTGAGTCCGGAAACCATGGTGCAGTTATGGTACGTCAAACCGCCATGAAGGGTCGAATGGGTTGGGACAGCCCCCACACTGGGCCGTTCAACCGATGCCGAACACCGTGAAGGCGATTAGCAGCGCGCTCATCCCGACCAGCAGCCCCATCACGATGCGCCGGAAGACGTCCGCGCTGATCCGGGCGCGCATCCATGCACCGAGGACGACGCCGATCAGGATCGCCGGCACGCTGACGGCCGAGACGGTGAGCACGTCTCCGTCGATGCGTCCGACGGCGGCGAACAGCGCCAGCGTGACGATGCTGATGGGCAGGAAGTAGGCCAGCAGCGTGGCCCGGAAGCGCTGGACGTCCGTCTCCCGCCCAATCATGTAGAGCACGACCGGCGGCCCGCCGATGCCCGTCGAGGCGGCGCTGGCGCCACTTGCCGCGCCCGCGAGCATGCGTATCGGCAGGGTGTCTTCGCTGGCGTCGATGCGCGGCTGGAAGTAGAGAGCTGTCGTGGCGACGATGACCACGGCGCCCACGATGACCTCCAGGACGTCTCCGCTGACGTACTCCAGCACCAGCAGCCCGGGCCCAACGCCCACCAGATACCCCGCGTACAGGCCGGGCAGCCGGGGGGTCGTCACGTGGCCGCGGACCTGCATAAGGACAAGCACGTTCACGACCAGGCTCAGCGTAGCGGTCGTGGCCACCGCCGGCTTCACCTCCCAGGCGACGGCCAGCAGCGGCGCGTACACCAGCGCGAACCCGAACCCGGTGATCGATTGCGTGGTCGCCGCGAAGAACGCTATCAGTACGGCGAGGATGATGACGTCGGCGTCCACCCACCCAATGTGCAGGTTGCGTGGGCTAGGCTCAACAATCACTCGGACGGAATGCGGCCTGTGCCGCTGGCATGAGACAATATCCCTGTTATGGCAATCACCATGCAGGACCGGTTCATCGTCCGCGCGCCGCTGGATGCCGTCTGGGACTTCCTGCTGGACCCGCGGCGCGTGCTGCCGTGCATGCCCGGAGCCCAACTGGACGCAGTCGAATCGGAGACGTCATTCACGGGCAGCATCCAGATCGCGTTCGGGCCGTTTAAGACCAGCTACAAGGGCCGTGTCGACTTCACGAACATCGATCCCGAGCTCTACAGCGTGCAGATGGCCGCTGAAGGCCACGAGCGCGGGAGCGGCGCCGCCCGGGGCTGGATGATCAGTTCACTACGCGAAGTGTCCGGAGGCACCGAGGCTTTCGTGAACGTGACTGTCGAGGGCACAAGCAGGCTGATGTCCCACGGGCTGAACCTGGGCCAGAACCTGGCTCACGAGCTGTTCGAGCAATTCGTGTCGAACCTGAGAGCGCAGCTCGAACCGGCGCTCGAGACAGCTACCGCCGGCCGGACCCCCCGGCCGCAGAGCTCGGTTCAGGTCGTGCCACTGTTGGCACGCGCCTTTGCCCGGCGGTTCCGCGGCTCACCTGCCGAGGGAACGATGATCAGGACGCCGAAGCCGAGCGCGCGCGAGACAGCAATCCCCCGTTTCGCCAGCCAACGCAGCGATTCCGGCAGCTCATCCAGCTCCGGTGAGGAGTAACCAGGCGCGGACACGATCGCGCGGCCGTCGCGGGGGCGGCCTCTCATCCAGTAGCGCACTTTCGGGTTGGCTCTGGCGTTGCGTAGCCAGTTGGCTCGCCTTCCCAGCACCGTGTTGACCCAGAGATAGCCGCCAGCCGCCTCCGAAGCAAACAAAGGCGTGCGATACGTACGGCCTGTACGCCGGCCGATGGTTTCGAGGACGATCAGCCCGGCCGGGAACAACCCCGGGGATCCGAACCCGGATCGGGCTAGAGGCTCAACACGAGCGTTGACGCGGCTAAGAAGGCGGGACAGATAGCTGGCTCTGGGGCGATCACTCGCCATGCGTGACCTCGAATACGGGGCGAACTAGAACACCACGTCCCCGCGCAGCATCTGCCGCGCGATGGTGCGGCGCTGGATTTCCCCGGTGCC
>DATKKM010000138.1:0-12801 GCA_035542855.1 Dehalococcoidia bacterium | reverse complement strand
GTTTGGCAGTTTTCGTGGTTCTCATGCTGCAAGAATATATAGAGGCTTGACAGATGTCAAGTCACCATGTACAAGAGAAGAGACTTGACTAAGCACTAGTGAGGCTGCGATTGACGTAACCCCATCCGCCGGGAGGAGGGGTATTCGAAAGGAGCACCGGGATGATGCAGCTGGCAGACAAGATCGCGCGAGGAGAGATCGCGCCGCCGCCGGCGGCGCAACTCATCGGCTTTTCCGTCCAGCGCATCGAGAAAGGGCGCTGCGTGGTCGAGTTCGAGGCTGGGCCGCAGCACGCCAATCCGATGGGCGGCCTGCACGGCGGCATCCTCTGCGATGTGGCGGATGCGGCGATGGGCATGGCCTACGCTTCCACGCTGGCGGAGGGGGAATCGTTCACGACGGTGGAGCTGAAGATGAACTTCCTGCGTCCGTTCCGGACAGGGAGACTGATCGCCGAAGGGTGGCTGGTCAACGGCGGCAAGAACCTGGGCTGGACGGAGTGCGAGGTGCGTGACGAAGCCGGCCGGCTGATCGCCAAGGCGGGCAGCACGTGCATGACACTGCGGCCGGAGGTTTCGGCCGGGCGGTCGCTGCTGGCGAATGGGATCCGCTGAGATGGCCGGGGTGCTGAACTCCCCGCTGTTCTGCGGGCTGGTCGCCGGGACGATTGGCTTGGCGCTGGCGGCTCGCTGGTGGTGGGGCGTCGCATTCTTGCGGC
This sequence comes from Dehalococcoidia bacterium, assembly GCA_035542855.1. Lineage (GTDB taxonomy): Bacteria > Chloroflexota > Dehalococcoidia > SM23-28-2 > RBG-16-64-32 > DATKKM01. The sequence goes on along the minus strand of DATKKM010000138.1, from coordinate 12,083 downwards.
CGCTAAGCTAAGATTAGCGCGGAACGGAGGTCCCTTATGAGCACGAATGAAGTCGTCCTGGCCGGAGCGGTGCGCACGGCGATCGGCACCTTTGGCGGGGCGTTTGCAGACACGCCGGCGACGCAGCTGGGCGCGACGGTAATCAAGGAAGCGATCTCGCGTGCGGGTATCCAGCCGGAGCAGATCGACGAGATCATCATGGGCAACGTGCTCTCCGCCGGACTGGGGATGAACCCGGCTCGCCAGGCGGCGATTGCGGCGGGGATCCCGGACAGCGTGCCTGCGACTACGGTGAACAAGGTCTGCGGGTCCGGGCTGAAGACGATCGCCCTGGCGACGCAGGCGATCCTGCTGGGCGACGCCGAGATAGTGGTGGCCGGCGGGATGGAGAACATGTCGGCCTCGCCGTTCCTGCTGCCCAAGGCCCGCTACGGCTACAAGATGGGGCACGGCGAAGTGCTGGACCACATGATCAAGGACGGCCTCTGGTGCGCGCTGAGCGACTGTCACATGGGCATCACGGCAGAGAACGTGGCCACGGACTACGAGATCTCCCGCGCGGACCAGGACGAGTTCTCCGCTGCGAGCCAGCAGAAGACGGCGCAGGCCTGGGAGCGCGGCGCCTTCGCGGACGAGATCGTGCCGGTGGAAGTGAAGGGGCGCAAGGGGCCGGTCGTCGTCGACAAGGACGAGCATTTCCGCGCCGACACGACGGCCGAGGTGCTCGGCAAGCTGCGGCCGGCGTTCCAGCCGGACGGCTCGGTGACCGCTGGCAACGCGTCGGGGATCAACGACGGCGCGGCGGCGATCGTCGTCATGTCGCGCAAGAAGGCGGAGGAGCTGGGAGTGAAGCCGCTGGCCTCGGTGCGTTCGTACGCGAGCGCCGGTGTGCCGCCCCGAGTGATGGGCGTGGGCCCGGTGCCGGCGACGCAGAAGGCGCTGGCCAAGAGCGGCCTGGGCATCGGCGACATTGACCTGATCGAGGCGAACGAGGCGTTCGCGGCGCAGTCGCTGGCCGTCGGGCGGGAGCTGGGCTGGGACTGGGAGCGGGTGAACGTGAACGGCGGTGCGATCGCGCTGGGCCATCCGATCGGGGCGAGCGGGGCGCGGATCCTGGTGACGCTGCTGCACGAGATGAAGCGGCGCCAGGCGAAGCGCGGGCTGGCCACGCTGTGCATCGGCGGGGGCCAGGGCATCGCCATGGTCGTCGAGAACGGCTTCTAGCCGCCCGCATTGACCGGCCTCAACGTCGCGCTCGACCTGTTCCTGTACTGGCTGCGTGAGACGTATCAGCGCGGCTTCCAGGTGCAGGAGCGCGGGGATATTACGATCGCCAGCGACGGCGCATATTCGCTTGCTGTCTCGACCCGAACGCTCGTCCCGTTTGAGGACACGGCGTGGGAGAAGCGCCGGGCGCTCCTGGAAGAGCTGATCGCGGACGGGCTGCCCGCGCGGATCGCGCTGTGGGCGCCGGCGGGCTCGGATCTGCCGGGCGATGAGCCGGCGCTCAGCGAGTTCGTGGCCCTGGTGCGGCAGTCGGCGCTGAAGCTGGGCCCGCACGAGCGCTCCTACGTGCCGCTGCCGGCGACGCTGCGCCTGCGCAAGAGCCAGGAGTCGGGCGGCGTTGTCTCCGTGACGGGCGGGTTGAACCCGCACTGGGCGAAGTTCACGGAGCGCGTGCGCGGTTCGTACGACCTCGATTCGACGGAACTGCACCGGCTGCCGGAATCGGACGAGCACCTCGAGTCGCTGCTGGACGCGATCGTGGAGCGGACGACGCAGCTCCGAGTGGGGCAGGTCGCGACGCTGGACACGATAGACGCGTGGACGGTGCAGCGGCTGTCCGGCTCAGAGGGCGCGGCGATCGTGGGCGTGCCGCCGGGCGCGGCGACGGACATCGGGCTGGCGGTGCGACGCAACTTCCGTCGTGTGCTGAACGAGATGGTCCCATCGCTGCGGGCGGCCGCGGAGCCGGTCCGGGCGCTGGTTGTCCTGGCGCCGTACGCGCGAATCGAGCAGGAAGGCGCGACGACAGCGCTGCGCGGCTACGACCCGGCCCTGTACAGCGGCGTCGACTTCATCTGCCTGGCGGCGGACGGGCTGATCAAGCCTCTGATCCAGCCGCCGGCGGGGCTGCTGCCGTGGGCGGGCGCCCGCGCCCAGGCCTAGGCGCCGGGGGGCGAGTAGCGTGAGCGCTTCGCCTGTCTCATTGCGCTCATCCCTTCGCTCACGGTCATCAGTGGCGTGGTGGTGAGGTGCGTGAAAGAGCCGCTGCTGGCGGCGGCCAGGGCAAGCGCGGCGGCAGCCTTGTTGTCCGGCATCTGCGCGATGACGACGAAGTCGTCTTCGCCAAACGCGTAGTAGAACGAGATGATTCGCCCACCGAGCTGGCGGACAGACGGCTTGAGCGCCTCCTCGCGGTTGACGGGCTTCTGGATCTGCGTGGCCCAGGATCCTCCGGTGTACCCACCCCTGAACATGTAGAGCGGCATCTTCGTACCTCCTTTGAAAGTTGCGTCAGACTTTGCGCTCAGGCGGGGGTGGTGTCAACTGGGGCAGATGGCGCAGGAGCATGCGGAGGGCGGCTGCGGCGCACGCTTGCTGGTTGGGGACGCGTTCGCCGGCGAGTGATAGGCGCTCGGTGGGAATGGCGTCGGCGGCGGCAATCGCCAGCCAGAACGTGCCGGCGGGGCGTTCCGTCGTGCCGCCTGCGGGGCCGGCGATGCCGGTCTCGGCGAGGCCGATGTCCGCGCCCGCGAAGGCTCGAATCGCCTGCGCCAGCGCTGCGGCAGCTTCCATGCTCACTGCGCCGAACTGATCGAGCGTCTCAGGTGGAACGCCGATGGCGCGCTTCATAGCGTTGGAGTAGGGGGCGACGCCGCCGCGGAAGACCGCGGAGCTGCCGGGCGCGGAGGTGATCAGGTGGCCGATGAGCCCGCCGGTCGTCGCTTCTGCTGTCGCAATGGTGAGGCCGCGCGACTTGAGGGCGGCGACGACGTCAGCCGCTAACCGGCTGAGCTCTGTGAGACCGGGCCCACTCAACGCTTCGCCTCACCGCTTCTTGCATCGAAACCTGGGGCCGCCAGCCGAGGTCACGCATCGCCTTCTCGGCGCTCTCCACGTAGTCGAGTCCGATGAGGTTCGCCGAGAAGCGCGTCAGCTCCGGACGGTGTCCCCAGCCGCGGACGCGGGCCGCTGCCTCCATGCCGACGGCGATGGCGTAGAGCAGCCGGAAGGGGATCGACCGCTTGGGCGGCGCGACGCCGATGGCCGCCGCGGCCGTCTCCAGGAGGTCGCGCTGGGTGACGTGCTCTGGGTTGACGGCGTTGTAGGTCTGGCCGACAGCTTCGGGTTTGGTTGCGGCGAGGATGCAGAGGTCAGCCACATCGCCGGCGTAGACGCAGGGCAGGACGTTGCGGCCGGTGCCCATGTAGGCGGCGGACGAGCTCTTCAGGAAGGCGATGAGGCCCGGCAGCATGGCGGCGTCGCGCTCGCCCAGGATGAGGGCCGGGCGCACGATGCTGACCGCGATCTTTCCCGCGGCCTGGAAGCGGCGGGCGATCAACTCGGCGGCGGTCTTGGAGCGGCGGTAGTAGTCCAGCGGCCCGAAGCGCGTCTCCAGCGGCGACTCTTCGGTCACGCCGTGGTGCAGGTCCGGGTAGCGGTAGACGCCGTCTGTGCTGACGTAGAGGAAGCGCGGGGTGCCGGCGGCGACGGCGGCCTTCAGCATGTTGCGCGTGCCGTTGACGGTGACTGACTTGAAGTCGCGCCAGGGGCCCCAGTCACTGACCATGGCCGCGGCGTGGTAGACGACGTCAACGCCCTCCAGCGCAGTCGTCAGCGTCGGCGCCTGCGTGACGTCGCCCTGGACGAACTCGACGCCGCCGAGCGATTCGAGGAACGAGGTGCGGCTGGCCGGGCGGACGAGGGCGCGGACGCTATCGCCGCGCTGGATGAGGCGCTCGGCGATGTGGCTGCCGAGGAAGCCGGTAGCGCCGGTGACGAGCGCTCTCATTCGTGTCTCACGCTGGCGGATGCCATACACTCAGACGTAATCATGGCCCGCCCAACCATACCAAATCCCGCGCTGGAGGCACATTGACCGGCTATGGGTTAGCGCTGGGCATCTCGTCGCCGGCGGAGACCGCGCGCCGTGCCGAGGCCGCGGGGTTCGAGGCGCTGTGGACGGCAGAGATGTTCCACGACCCGTTTCTGCCGCTGTCGGCGGCGGCGACGGCGACGTCGCGGATTGGGTTGGGGACGTCGATCGCGCTGGCGTTCGTGCGCAGCCCGTGGGTGACGGCGCTGGCGGCGCTGGACCTGGACGCGATGTCCGGGGGCCGCTTCACACTGGGACTGGGGACGGGCCTGAAGCGCTTCACCGAGCGCTGGCACGGAGTCGCCTACGGCAAGCCGACGCCGCACATCCGAGAGGTGGTGCAGATCATCCGCCTGATCAGCGAGAACGCGCACCGCGGCGAGCCGATCCGTTTCCGGGGCCAGTTCTACGACCTCGATATACAAGGCTGGCAGAGGCCGATGCCACCCGTCCGCGAGCGCTTCCCGATCTACCTGGCGGGCGTGCGCGAGGGGATGATCCGCACGGCGGCGCAGGTGGCGGACGGACTGCTGGGCCACCCCATCTATCCGCTGCGCTGGGTGCGGGACGTCGTGCTGCCGTCGCTCGGGCGGGGGCTGCGGGAGGCGGGCCGCGCACGGGAGGGTTTCCGGCTGTGCCTGGGCGTCTGCTGTGCGATCGATACGGACGCCGCGCAAGCCAGGCGGGCGGCCGCGGCGACGATCGCTTTCTACGCGACAGTGAACACCTACGAGCCGCTGTTCGCGGGGTTCTCCGGCGAGGTGCAGCGGATCCAGGAGGCGGCCGTTCGCGGGGACACGCAGGCGATGATCGACGCGGTGAGCGACGAGATGGTCGAAACGTTCGCGGTGACCGGGGATGCCGACTCGGCGCGCGCGAAGTTGACCGCTTACGGCGATATGGCTGACCAGGTGATCCTCTCGCCGCCGGACCAGCTGATCGACCCGGCTGAGAGCGAACGTTACCGGAACGCGGTGATCGAAGCCTTCGGACAGAAGTAACACCGGCACGCCGAAGGCGTCATACCAATCGCGCGACTGTGCGATGCGCCCGGGGGTAGTGCGATGTTAAACATTCTGGCGCTCAAGTTCGCGCGAGTGCGGCCAGTGGCAACGGCGCTGGTCTTCACCGTGGCAGTGCTCTTCAAGCCGTATGCGCTCGCCACGTTGCCCGCGTTCGGGATCTGGGGTCTCAGGCACTTCAGCTGGCGGCAGTGGGCCGTGGCCTGCGCGTCGAGCCTTGCTCTGGCGCTGCTGTTGATCCTGCCGTTTCTCGCTGCGCCGTGGGAGATCGTCTCACAGCTGCACAGATCAACGAGCCTGTATCCGTACAATGCGCTTTCCACATTCAACTTCTGGTCGCTGTGGGGCTGGCGGGTTGAGGACAGCCGCGAGTTCCTCGGCATCGACTGGCGGACATGGGGGATGCTCCTGACGGCCGCTGCGTTTGCACCTTTGCTTGTCTTCATGAGGCGAGCGAAAACCGTGGGCGAGCTGGCGCTCGGGGTGGCGCTGTGTACCCGCCGGCGCCGCTTAGGGCTGCGGGCGTCTACCGCAGCGAAGGCCCTACGGTCTACTATGGCCCTGACCGATGACGATGATCGCGCCGGGCGCGCTCGCGCCGCACTTCACACTGCTGGGCCTGGACGGGCGAGAGTACTCGCTGCCGGATGGCACAGCGGGAGAGCCGTTGCTGATCGTGTTCTTCCGGGTGTCCTGCAACACGTGTGACCTGGCGTTTCCCTACATCAACCGCTTGCAGGCGGCGTACCCGGGCGGCTGGCGCCTGTGGACGATCTCCCAGGACGACCCCGAACGGACGCGAACATATCGCGACAGGTTTGGCATCGCGGCGCCGGTGCTGATGGACGCGCCGGCGCTGACCGTCTCGCTCTTGTACGACCCGCCGTCGACGCCGGCGCTGTTTCTCGTCGGGCCGGACGGCCGGGTGGATTTCGTGCTGGAGGGCTTCGACAAGACGGACCTGAACGAGATCAGCCGGCGCATCGCGGAGTACGTGGGGGCGGCAACGGTTGAGGTAGCGCCGGCTGACGACGGCAATCCGGCGATGAAGCCGGGGTGCATGGCACGCCAGCTGATGCCGCGGCGCGGAACGTAAGTTGCGATTTTGTTGCGAGCGCCGGAAGTCAGTTGTCGGGGTTGCCGACCGCTGTTACCATGGGCGAAACGGAATAGGTCTGCGGGATGAGCCCGCAGGCGGTTAAAGTCCTCGCATCGGCCCTACTCGCCAGCCACGCGAACCTGCTCGATGACCGGACGATAACCCAGACAAAGGAGGACCATCGAGTGGCTTACGCGGATCGAACGCTGACCTGCGCGGAGTGCGGTTCAGAGTTCACGTTTACTGCCGACGATCAGGAATTTCACGCGAAGAAGGGATACCAGGACCCCAAGCGTTGCCCGAACTGCCGCGCAGCGCGGCGCGCGGGCGGCGGTGGTGGCGGCTACGGCGGTGGTTCGTACGGCGGCGGCGGTGGTGGTGGTTACAGCCGGGCCCCGCGCCAGATGTACACGGCGACGTGCGACAACTGCGGCAACGAGGCGCAGCTGCCCTTCCAGCCGCGGCAGGACCGCCCGGTCTACTGCAGCGACTGCTTCAACAAGGTGCGGCCGGCGCGCTCAGGCGGCTGGTAACAGCCTCTCCAACCGAATAGCGAACCGAAAGCGGGCGTCACATCGACGCCCGCTTTTTCGTGCCTGGCGCGCCAATCCTGCGTTAATGTCGCGCCCGTAGCCTGTCAGTGATGAAGACGCTGACGCGCGCCGGTTTCCGGGCGATGGGGACGGACATCGAGCTGATGTCCGCAAGGGACCTCGATGGCGCGACCGTGGACTCGGTCAGGAACTGGTTCGAGGAGGTGGAGTCGCGCCTGAGCCGCTTCCGGCCGGCCAGCGAGCTTTCGATGCTGAACGCGTCAGGGGGACGGCCGTTCCTCGCGTCGCCGATGCTGCGGGAGGTGCTGCGCGGGGCGTGGGCGGCTGCGCGCGAAAGCGACGGCCTCTTCGACCCGACCGTCCTCCGCAACGTCCAGGCTGCGGGCTACCGCGAGTCGTTCGAGACGCTTGGCCCCGACGTCGAGGCTGGGGACGCCGTCGCGACGCGGGGCAAGGACGAGATCGACATAACGGACGAGGCGATCACGCTGCCGGAGGGCGTTGGCATCGACCTCGGGGGGTACGCCAAGGGTTGGACGGTGGACCGCGCGGCGCGCCTGCTGAGGGGCTGCGAGCCGTGGCTGCTGAACGCGGGCGGGGACATGCTGGGGAACGGCGATGGGCCGGAGGGCGAAGGCTGGCTCATCGGGGTCGAAGACCCGTACGCGCGCGGCGCCGATCAACTGGTGCTGCGGGTGCGCGATCGCGCGGTGGCGACTTCGACGACGATGCGGCGGCGCTGGCTGACGACGGACGGGCAGGTGGGGCACCACCTGATCGACCCACGCACGGGGCGGCCGAGCGAATCCGACCTTGCGTCGGTAACCGTCGTCGCGAGGACGACGGTGGAGGCTGAAGTGCAGGCGAAGGTGCTGCTCCTCCTCGGCAGGCGCGCAGCGATGGAGAAGATCGCTCGCGAGGGGCTGTCGGCGGTGCTGATCGACACGGCAGGCGCGTCCACTGTGCTGCGCGGCGCCGGCGACTTCGAGCTGGCGTAGCCGCTGGGGCGGAACTTTCGGCGGCCCTGCGGCGTTTGCAGGGAGCGACATCATAATTTGCGCAACTTTGCCGGTTGACGCTACCTTGTTCTTAGCCGCTACGAGGGGACACCGCACCGTGAACCAAACACCCGCAGAGCTACGGAACGGCGCCGCGCGACAACTCATATCGCGCAAGCGCTGGCGAGAGGCGCTGGACGTCTTGAACGAGGCGATCCGCCTGGACCCGCGCCTGGCGGAGTCTTACCAGAATCGCGCCGAGGTGTTCGAGCACCTGGGGATGATGCCGCAGGCGGACGCCGACCGCCGCAAGTTCGCGGAGCTGGGCGGGGTTGTGCGCCCGGAGGAGCCCGAAGCGCCGCCACCGCCATCAAAGACGAAGATCCGCCGCCGGCCCGCCGCCATTGGCATGCGCTACCCTGTGCCCCCGAAGCGGAAACGCGGCCCCGGCCCGCTGACGCAGACCGGCCTCACCGCGTTCTCCGTGCTCGCTCTGCTGGTTGCCGGTGGCATCGGCGTGTACCTGGCGGTCGGGCTGATCAGCGACGCGGCGGGCGGCGGCAGCGCCTCCCCGAGCGCCAGTGTGACGCAATCGCCGGGGGCCAGCGAGACTCCGGCGCCCACCGACACCGCGGGCAACACGCTGACGCCGAGTCCCACACTGGCGCCGACGCCGGAAGGGTTGACCGATGCGCTGCAGGGATCGCCGGTGTCGTTCGACTCGCTGCAGGCGGCGTGGCAGGCGAAGGGGATCGTGGCCACGGCGACCGAGGTGAACACGGACGTGACGGGCACGGAGACGACACCGGTCACCGTGACGCTATCGCGCGGGGGCGAGGAGATGCACCTGGCGGTGCTCTTCTACGACGACCCCTCCGCGCCGTACCACGACTTCGACCTGACGGACACGGTCACGCCGCTGGAGGGGCGGAGCATCCCGGGCGGGAGCTACGGATGGTACAACCGCAACGTGGTGGTGATCGTGCTGGACCAGGTGCAGGCGATCAAGGCGGACGCCTTCGACGCGTTTGTGAACCTGCCGTAGGGTCGGCGTTCGCTGGGCAAAAAAGTGGAGCGGAAGACGGGATTCGAACCCGCGACCCTCGCCTTGGCAAGGCGATGCTCTACCACTGAGCCACTTCCGCTCGCTCTCCTCAGATTATAGGGGCGGGTGGAGAGACTGCAAGTGTTTACGTGAGCAGGGTTGACGGGCGCGCCGGGGGGGGGGGGGCACTATAACAGCGGTGGTAGTCTGAGTTAGACGCGGCGGCAGCCGGCATCGAGGGGGCAAATATGGGACAGCGGCTCACAGCGCCGCGCGCGGCAGTCGAAGTCGTAGCGCTAGGCTTTGTATGTCTGGTTGCGTTCCAGGCTACACCAGCCGAGGCCTCCTCCCAGTGTGGTCTAATCTCGACGCCCTGGTCTGCACCTGCCTCTCCAAGCGATCGGGACTGCGATGGATTCTCTGACATAAGTGAGAGCAATTACCTTAGCACAATGCAGTTTGTGATGTGTGCGGACACCTCTACCGCAAATGATGAAAGTGGCGCCGATGCGTGGCCGATGGATATGAATGATGATCAGCGAGCAAACGTTCTCGATGTCAGCGTTTACTCCCCTTGGTTTAACAAAGTTGTCGGCCCACCAGACTATGCGCCACAGAGGATCGACCTCAACGAAGATGGCCAGATTAATGTACTTGACGTTTCGAAGTATTCCCCAGTCTTCAATCATCGTTGCACCGAACCATTAGCCCAAGCACCAGTCGGCAGTTCAAGTCGGTATCTCAGCAACCCTGAATACTGTTTTTCTGGCCCAGGGTTTCCATGTGCAATGCGCCAACTCGGTACCGCGATCGGAGACATGCATCACCAAGACGATTTGGTAATCTTGGATTTCGGTAGGCCGTGGTATGAGGCCGGACAATGGGGTGCACATCTTCTTGGGCACGATCCGCCAGTTTTCGAGACGATAGGCGACGTTGAGCTTGCCATCAGGGACTTCCTTAGGGGGTATGCTGATTCCTATAACGCCTACCATGTTCAAGAACAACACATCACTGTTGTGGTTGGCACAAACAACTGCGTCGATTCACTCGATTGTCCAGCGCAACCTTTCGGATCCGGATATACGAATGGCGGACATGCTCAAGCTTGGGCGGATATGATTAGCGACCTGAATGATTGGGTAGACGTACCACCGTCGTACAGAGCGTTTGAGACGGTTTGGGCGGGGTCGGATATTGAGCCGAACTGGAGTTCCTTTGGTCCAGCCGTTGATTGGGTGGGTGGCTACAATTTCAAGTACCTTCAATGGCCTTACGACCGGCGATGGCGGTTCGTAAATTACGGTTCAGCCGACGGATGTCCTTCCAGTTCCATTGGTTCATGTGACAATGGATGGACACAGGGCAACATACGGTATGTCTCATATACGATCGATTCCGCTTGGCCATTACCAGACATTTATCGCATGGATGGAATGAATGCCGGACAATGGCAGGAAATAAGCAAAACTCAGGGCCTCATGCATTTTATTGGCTCCGTTTCACAATACACGGCATGTATGCAGAAAGATGGACCTGAGTGTGTCGGAGCAGATGCTTATCCAGACAATAGCTGGCATCAACTATGGGTTCTTCTCAATGGGGACATTTCGACGGCGTCGAACCCAGATTGGTCTACCGACATCGGATGGGACAATTAGAGAAGAGTGTGGACCATGAAGATAATTCATCGAGACATCCCCACGTGGTTGATCCTCTTTGCAGTGGCATTGACACTCGGTTTGATTGGAGTAACAACGCAAATCGTGCACTCCCAGACTCCGACTCCCGCGGAACCAACGCTGCCGTCACTTCCACCTGAGAAACAACTCGCTGTTGATTCGGACGAGAATGCCCGCAGGAGTGCAGAGGCAAACCCCCCTTCGCCCGGTGTAACAAAGGAGCCGATTGGTGCGGCCCACACGCTTGCTCCCCTTCCCACCGGAATCTTCATGACCACCGAAAATCAGGACAAGGGGTACATTTACGAAACGAGTTGGAATGCCCTGATTGATGAGGAACAGGGCCGATACTTGAGGGTCCATACCGGCCACCTTGCGAATGATCCTGTCCGCGGCGTAGTCGCCGTGGATATGTGGGATCTTCACGAAGGGTTCGTTGCTGGCGAATGGAGCTTTACTGAGCCTGCCGACGATGTGGGCTCGATACACATTCTGTCCGCCGATGGACACATCTTGTCGCTAGAAGCGCAAAGCGGGGTGACATACCTCTTCGACGCGGATGCCAGAGTGCTGTTCGATACAGATGGTGAGCCCGTACCAACGAAGACTCCAATCCCGACTGAAAGCCCGTGGCCAACGCCGGAAGGCACGCCCCCGTTCGAACTGCCATTCCCGACAGAAACGGCCACGCCATCCCCCGCCACGGCGACGGGCGTGCCCGTGCCCAGCGGGCTGGGCGGCGCGTGACACGCGCTCGCCTTGACGCTACCGTGCGCCCACATTAACGTTCCGGGTAGCGGAGGAACGCATGCCGAAGATCAAGACATCGATCGATATCGACGCGTCACGCGACCATGTGTTTGCGGCGGCTGAGCCGCTGAAGATGCCGGAGTGGACGGTGCACGTGAAAGAGGTGCTGGTCACCGGCGGAGACGGCAAGAGCGCCGGCACGACGGACCGCACGACGATCCAGGTGACGCCGCGCAAGAACAAGCTGGAGTCCGAGTGGACGGAGTACCGGCCGGGCGCGGTCTGGGCCCGCAACTTCAAGGGCTACCTGACCGGCACGGAGCGCATGACCTTCTGGCCCCACGAGGGCGGCACGCGCGTGACCTGGACGTACGACTACAAGCCGCCCTTTGGCCCGATCGGCGCGATCGGCGCGCTGCTGGTTATGGGGCGCGTCGTGCAGAACAACATGGAGTCGTCGCTGGAGACGCTGAAGCGGGCGCTGGAGGTCTAGAGCCCCGCCCCACCCCTCCCCAACAGGAGGGGAAGAATCCGGGGGTACCCCCGTGGCTCGCTCTCAGGATGAGAGGGTCATCCGCGCGGCAGGCCCAGCCCGCGCTGGGCGATGATCTCCCGCTGCACCTCGGAGGTCCCGGCGCCGATGGTGTCCTGGACGGCGGAGAGGAAGTTGTGCGCCGTCGCGCCGCTGTATGGCGCGTGCAGGTCGGTTTCCATTAGCGCGCCGTAGGAGCCCATCAGATCCACCGCGGTCTCATACAGGCGTTGGGCGAACTCCGTGTTGAAGAGCTTCACCATGGCCGCCTGCGCGCGGTAGTCCACGCCGCGCTCGTGCAG
>DATKKM010000137.1:0-17243 GCA_035542855.1 Dehalococcoidia bacterium | reverse complement strand
ACCCCGGAGGCCGAGCAGGAGATCTTCGTCAGCGACACCATCTCCGGCAGCGGCAGCTCCACCAGCGGCGAGTTTGACGCGCCGCCGCCGGGCACGTACTTCTTCCGCTGCGACGTGCACCCGGTGACGATGACCGGCCAGATGATCGTCGAGTAGCGATACACTGGCGACGTGATGGACATCGCAGCGCTTTCCAGCGAACAGTTCCTCTATCTGACGACAAAGGGCCGCCGCACCGGCAACCCGCACGAGATCGAGATCTGGTTCGGGACGAACGGCCGCACTGTTTACATCCTGGCCGGCGGCCGCGAGAAGAGCGACACCGTCCGCAACATCATGGCCGGCCCCGCTGTCACCGTCCGCATAGCCGGGCGCACGTTCGCAGGGACCGGACGCGTACTGGCCGCGGGCGAGGAGGACGCGCTGGCCCGCCGCCTGCTGCTCGAGAAGTACGAGCCGACGTACTCCGGCGACCTCAAGGAGTGGGGAGAGACCGCCCTGCCCGTCGCCGTTGACCTCGGCGACGAAATCGCCTGACCGGTGCTGTTCCGCTCCGCGCTGCTCTCCGCCGCCTTCTGGGCCGTGTTCCTGGCCGGCGTCCGCGTCGCCGCCGTGCCGCCCGAGGACTGCGGCGAGGACAACGCCGCGGCGATCGAGGGGGCGGCCCGCGCCGCCATCGCCTGGATCGAGAACAACCAGCTCCCGGACGGCACCTACGTCTACGAGTACAACCGCGCGACCGGCGAGACGACGCCGCAGTACAACTCCGTGCGCCACGCCGGTCTGACGATGTCGCTCTACCAGGCGGCCGGCCACTTCCAGGACCCGGCGATGCTGGCGGCGGCGGACCGCGGGCTCGCCTGGATGCTTCAGCGCACCGCCCAACGCGGTGACTGGACGGCGCTGGCCGCCAGCGGCACCACGGCGGAGCTGGGCGGGAGCGACCTGATGCTGGTAAGCCTGGCGGAGCGGCGCGTCGTCACGGGTGACACCCGCTACGATGACCTGATGCGGCGGATGGCGCGCTTCATCGTCAGCCTGCAGCGCGACGACGGCGGCTACTACATCGGCTACGACCTGGCGGGCGGCGTCCCGCAGTACGAGGGCACGTCAAAGTACTACCCTGGCGAGTCGCTGCTGGCGCTGACGATGACGCAGGACGCCTTCCCCGGCGAAGGCTGGGACACCTACGCCCGCAAGACGCTCGACTTCATCGCCACTCGCCGCGACGACGTGGAGGACGTCGACTACCCGCCGCTGGCTGACCAGTGGGCCGGCTACGGCATCGGCGAGGTCGCGGGCTGGAGCCCCGGCCTGACCAGCGAGGAGGCCGATTACGCGCGCTTGCTGGCCGGGCGCTTCGGGTTGCTGGTGCGGACGGAGGCAGAGCGGCAGGGCTCCTGGTACGGGCTGCTGGTACGCGGCCGCCACGCCCGCGGCGCCGGCTCCGGCACCTGGATCGAAGGGCTGGCCGGGCTCTGGCGGGCCAGCCAGGAAGACGCGCGCCTGGCCGATCTCGCGGGGCCGCTCAAGGGGCGCGCCGTCTGCGTCTCCGGCATCATGGCCGCGAACCAGGTCTCGCCGGAAGAGGCCGCCGCCTACGCCGATCCAGTGAAGGTGACTGGCGCGTGGTTCATCAACGACGTAACGCGCATGGATGACCAGCAGCACACGCTATCCGGCCTCATGTACACGCTCGACGCGCTCGCCGGCGATGCGGATCGCGCGCCCGCGACGACGCTCCCGACACCTTCGCCATGAGCGACTTCCTGCGCTGTCTTGTCGGGATGTTTGCGGCCGTTGCTCCGTTCGGAGCGCTTGCGACGCTTAACGTGGGGAAGGGCCCCAGCCCTGACCGGCGGTGGGCGGTCCTGTCGCCGCTCGCCGCCTTTGCAGCGCTGGCCGGGGCGGCGCTGGTCAACGGTCCCCTGCTGGACTGGCTGAGCATCTCGCCGGAGAGCTTCCAGCTTGCCGCCGGCGCCGCGATGGCCCCGCTGGCCGCCCGCCTCATGCTGGCCGGCGACTCGATGCCTGCGCCGCGTTCGCTGCCGTCCTACGCCTGGCTGGCGCCGCTCGCCGTGCCGCTGCTGGCCGGGCCGTCGTCGGTCATCGCGGCCATCTCGTATGCGGCGCGCTTCAACACCGGCGAGGCGGTTCTGGCGTCGGCCATCGTCTGCGCGCTCACGGCGGCGCTCTTCGCCGCTGCGCCGCGCCTCGAGAGAGTGCCGCAGGTCCTGGTGCAGACGCTGGCACGTCTTTCGGGAGGGTTGCTGGTGCTGATCGCAGTCGAGATGGTGCTCGACGGCGTGCACAGCGTCTAGAGGCCGAACGCCGCCCGCAGGATCAGTCGCACGCCGAGCACCAGGATCGCCGCGCCGAGGAGCGCCAGCACCATGCGCGGCTTGATGCGGTGGGCGATGGACGCGCCGGCCTGCGCGCCGGGAATGGCCCCCGCGCCTATGGCCACGGCCTTGACGGCCTGGTCGCCGCCGAGGCCGCCGTTAATGATGTGCACTGCCGTCGCGCCGGCGGACATCCAGGCCAGCGTGAAGTGCGAGGTGGCGATGGCGTACTGCACGGGGAAATGGAGGATGATGATCATGGCCGGCACGTGGATGACACCGCCGCCGATGCCGAAGAGGCTGGAGATGAACCCCACGCAGACGCTAATCGCGATGCCATGCCACAGCTTGTAGGCGTAGACGTACGTCCGCCCTTCCGGGTCCGTCATCTCGCGGCGGAGGACGCCCTTGCCCCGCATCGGCGCGCGGACCACTTCCGCGCGGCCACGAATTGCCACGACGGCCAGGAACAGCAGCAGCACGCCGAACATCGCGCTGAAGAGCCGCTCCGGCACGTAGCCGACCACGATGGCGCCGGCGACCACGCCCGGCGCGGAGCTGGCCGCGAAGATGAGGCCGGTGAGGTAATCGATGCGGCGCTGGCGTCCGTAGGCGATGGAGCCGGAGGTAGCGTTGGCCATGACCACGGCCAGCGAGATAGCCGTGACTTGCTCCGGCTTGTAGTCCGGGTAGAGGAAGAGCAGCACCGGGACGAGAATGAAGCCGCCGCCGGCGCCGATGACCGTCCCATAAGCGCCAACGACGAACCCCAGCAGCGCCAGCCCCACGAGTTCAAGCATTGCTGGGAATGATACGGGAGCTTTGCGCAGGTGTCTTGCCAGAGGAGTTCGCGCAGGAGGAAGTAGACTCCGAACACGGCGAGGAACAGTCCGAACGGCCGGCGCATGCGAACGCTCTTGAAGCCAGGTCTGAGGTCTCCGTTCCACGTCGATCATACTTGACTGCATCACTCAACAATAGTTCGGTTGCGCCGCGCCGAACCGCGCCGCTATCCTGATGCTGAGCTTTTCCACCGCGACGTTCCCCAATGCAGACACACCTCGCGCCAACAGAGAGACGCGGCCGGCTGGCGTTCCTGCGCGGGTGGGAGCGGCGCCTTCCGGTCTCCCCGGCCTTCGCCAAGTTCTTCGCCGCCGGCACCGCCGCTTACTTCGTGGCCCAGGGCGTCCTCTTCCTCTTCTACGACCTGCTCCCCGTCCTGCCCGCCAAGGACACCCGGGTTGACCTGCTGCTCTTCTCGCACCCGGACGTGCGCCTGCTGATCGCCTCCGCACTGTCGGTGGAGATCGCGATCATCTTCAAGTTCTTCGTGGTGGAGCACTGGACCTTCACGGACCGTGGGCGTCACGGCTGGCTCGGCGCGCGGATGCTGAAGTTCAATATCGGCAGCGTGGCCAGCGCGCTGATCACTCTGGGCGTGGTCAACGTCCTGACGCCCGTGTTCGGCCTCAGTCCTTACATTTCGAACACGATCGGCGCCTTCGTCGGCTTCATGTCCAACTGGGCCATCGCCGCTTACATCATCTGGCCGCACAAACACGCGGTGCCCGTCGAATGATCGAGGCCGGCGCGCGGCAGCCTATAACCCTTCCCCTCATCGGCGAAATCAGCCAGGAGCGCCAGCAGACGATCGCGATCTGCGCGGCGCTGGTGGCGGTGGTCTTCTGCGTCTACTGGATCGCCGGGCCCAGGGATACCGGCTACTCTTACCAGACCAGCCAGGCCAACAACATCCTCCACGGCCACCTGGACCTGGTCCCCCAGTACACCTACAACTACCAGTCGCTGGAGCGGGTCCTCTACGACGGCCAGGGCTTTTGCTTCCAGCCCGGCGACCCCGAGGCTGAGCTCGTCACCAACCCGCGCTTCTCGGCGGACTGTAAGGTCTACATGCAGCACTCCTTTGGGCCGGCGTTCCTGGTCATGCCGCTGGTGGTGATCTTCGGCGTGAACCTGAACCAGGCGCTCGTCTCGACGATCATCGGAGCGTTGACAGCGCCGATCGTCTTCCTGGTCGCCCGCACCTTCTCCACGAAGCTCCTCAACCAGCTGGTGCTGACCGGGATGATGATGTTCGGGACGATCTTCTGGTGGGTGGCCTCCAACGGCGGGGTCTGGTTCTTCGCGCACACCACCGCCACGTTCTTCCTCTTCGCGGCGATCTACTTCGCGCTCGTCCGCCCCAACCCGTTCCTGGCGGGCCTGCTCCTGGGCTGCGCTTACATGTGCCGCCCGTCCACGCTGTTCACCGGGATGTTTTTTGTGATCGTCTTCTTGCCGCTTTGGCTGGACACGCCCACGGAGGAGCGGCCAGGCTGGCGGATACACCTGGCGCCGATTGTGAAGTTCGCGGCGGGGCTGGCGCCGCTGCTCTTCCTCGGCGGGATGGTGAACTACCTGCGATTCGACAACCCGCTGGAGTCCGGCTACACCTACGGCGAGCAGTTCCACCAGGACTACCTGCAGCCGATCTTCAACAAGGGCACGTTTGACCTGAGCTACGTCAGCCGCCACCCGCCCGTGCTGCTGGAGCAGATGCCGCTGTTCAGCAAGCCCGGCACGCTGTGCTCATTCTCCCCGCGGATGGACTGCGCGCCCGTCCGCCTGTCCTGGGCCGGCCTGGCGATCTGGGCGACGACGCCGGTCTTCCTCGTCTCGATGTTCACAGGGATCAGCAACAAGTGGGTCTCCCGGGCCGGCGCAGTGGCCATCGCTTACTCGTGCATCGTCATCTTCTTGCTGGCCTTCATCAAGATCTGGGACGCGAAGTCGGACACGCACATCCCCTACGGCCTGCACCTGCTCCCCTTCTGGGCGATGATCGGCGCGGCCATCTACTACGGGCTGCGCAACCGTGACCGGCTGGTCATCGCCTGCTGGGCCGCCATCATCCCGACGGCGTTCCTCATCTTCAACTTCGGCGCCACGGGCTGGTCGCAGTTCGGGTACCGCTACGCGATGGACTTCACGCCGTTCCTCTGGGTGCTCGTCGCGCGCTTCATCGGCGATCGGCTCAGGTGGTGGTTAGTCGCGCTGATCGCGGCGGGTGTCGCCGTCAACTTGATGGGCGTGCTCTGGACCTACCAGTTCGACCCGAATCACTTCAACGACTGGGTCTGGGTGACCGCGAAGCTGCTCTAATCGCTGCGGCGGGAGCGTTCACGCTCGGCGCGGGAGGCCGCGGTCATGGCTTCGCTGCGCAGGATCCCGATGAGCACGGCCATGACCAGCAGCCCCAGGCCGGACACCACCAGCGTCTGCGCGAGGGCGCCCAGGGCCAGGCTCTGCGTGTCGCCGTTGGCCCACCTCCAGAGGAGGAACAGGTCCATGACAACACCCGCTGCCAGCGACGAGAAGCCCGCCAGCAGCGCCCAGTCCCCCACCGGCTTATCGAAATCGTTCAGCAGGGCGACGACGCGGCCGGGCGGGGCCACGCCGCGCTGCCAGGCGATCCACTTGGCGGCGATGCCGGCGGTGATAAAGGCGATCCCGCCCGGCACCAGGATGCCGCCGGCGAACACCGGCTGCCAGCGCACGGAGCCCACCTCCACGCCGGACGTCTGCGCTACGGCGCCCGTCAGCGCGATCACACCCAGCAGGATGCTGAGAAGCCCGGGCGCGATCAGGATCAGGTCCGCGCTCTCCAGGATGATGAACCGTGCGATGGCCCAGCCGTGAGTCAGGCCCCGCAGCTTGCTCGGGGCGCGGCGGACGGCGTAGCTAACGGGAACGTCCTTCACCTTCAGGCCGTGGCGGCCAGCCCGCAGGCACATTTCGGATTCCAGCTCGAACCCCGTGGAGACAGGGGCCATCCTCGTCCAGGCATCGCGGGTGAAGGCGCGCAGGCCGGAAAGGACATCGCCCATGCGCTGCCGCGCGATGAGGCCGATCAGAGCGTTGAACAGCGGGTTGCCGATGTAGCGGTGCAGCACCGGCATCGACTTGCTCTCCATCGCCCCCTTCAGCCTGTTGCCGATCACCATGTCGTACCCGTGCGTCAGCGGCTCGATCATTTCGTCCAGCTGGCTGAGGTCGTAGGTGGCGTCGCCGTCGGCCATCACAATGTAGCGGCCGCTGGTTTCGCGGACACCGGTCTGGAAGGCGTTGCCCTTCCCGCGCAGCTCCTCGAAGATCACGCGTGCGCCGGCTTCGCGGGCGACCTCCGCGGTGCGGTCAGTGGAGTTGTTGTCGACGACGACGACTTCGCCGCTCCTCCCGGAGCGCTCCAGCCAGGCGCGGGCCCTGGTGACGCACTCCACGACCGATTTCTCCTCGTTCAGGCAGGGGATGATGATGGAGACGTCCAGCGGCTGGGTGGCCGGCGTCTCCGGCATCTGCTCCGCGATTCTCATCGTCGCTAGTATCGCACAGGCCTTCGCGGCGCCGGCGTCAGGGCGGAGACGTTGAGCGGCGGGAAAGGCGCAGTGCAGGCTGCGTGAAAACAGTGAAGAGGCCGCGAAAACGCATTGACCAGGCGCGACTCACGCCGGTAGCTTGGTTCCAGAGTATCCGCGCAAGGATCCTCGTGGCCAGGCCCAAACGGGAGGGAGACCGGGCCTTAACCGGAGGCCTCACGGGTTGGCCGCGCAGAACGCATTCCCAATGCGACTGGCCGCCCCGTTGGTCTTAACTCACCGGGGGGTGACATGGCTGGAACAGTCCGAATGCGCACGTCCGGGCCGGGTAACGCACCCGGCCGGCTCACCAGCGGCGGCCGCAGAGGCGCCTTCAACCGATGAGCGGAGACGGCGATAACGGGGTAACTAAACCCCCCGATCAGGAGTCTTTAGTTAGAGCTATGCGACCATTGCGCCTGGGGATTGGCGCTGGGTTCGTGCGAGCGAACCCGGCTGCGCAAAAAGTTGTCACGCACGAGCCGTCCGGCGGTTCTCCGCCCATCGGCAAGCTGCTGCTGTCGCTCGTTGCCACGGTCACGCTGGCCGGGTTGGCGATAAGCGTGCGCGGCGTCCTTACCGCGCCCTCCACCACGGACTGGGTGCTGCTCGCCGTCCTGGCGGTCCTCGCGGTCCTTGCTGAGCGCACGGACTTCAGCATGTACGGCAGCAGCCGCGTCTCTCTGGCGTTCGTGCCGATCTTCGCCGCGATCATCTCCTGCGGCTACGCGGGCCTGACCGTGGTGGTGCCGCTGGCAGTGGCGGCGTCCGCCTGGGGCCGTCCCGTCCACAAGACGCTGTTCAACTTCGGCACCATGATGATCGCCGGCGGCGCCGCGATCGTGGTGCTGGACAGCTTCCCCGCCATGGACTACGGCCGGGACTGGCCGCAGGTCATCCCGCCGACGGCGCTGGCCGGCACCGCGAACTTCCTGGTGAACAGCTTCCTGGTTGCCGTGGCGATCTCCCTCAGCGGAAGCGCCCGCTTCCGCGACGTCTGGAAGGACAACTTCCTCTGGCTGCTGCCGCACTACGTGATCCTGGCCGTCATTGGCGTGGCGATGGTCGCCGCCTACGAAGCGATGGACGTCTGGGGTCTCGCCGTCTTCATCGTGCCGCCGCTGATGATGCGCCTTTCGATCAAGCAGTACGTCGATCACACGACGAAGAACGTCGTCGAGCTGCGGCGCGCCCACGGCCAGCTGCAGCAGGCGCACGAGCAGCTGACCACGGCCATGACCAGCCTGGGCAAGGCCTACGACGGGACCCTGCGCTCGCTCGTCGGGGCGTTGGACGCGCGCGACAGCGAGACCGCCGGCCACTCCGAGCGCGTGGCCGATCTGACGATGGCGATCGCGGGGGAGATGGGCATCCCGCGGGACTCCGAGCACTGGCGCTACATCAGCTGGGGCGCCCTCCTGCACGACGTGGGCAAGATCGCCATCCCGGACGTCATCCTGCGCAAGCCGGACCGCCTGACGGAAGACGAGTGGGAGACGATGCGCACCCACCCCCGGGCCGGCTTCGACATCCTGCAGGCGGTGGAGTTCCTGGCCCCGGCGGCGGAGATGGTCTTCTCCCACCACGAGCGATACGACGGCCGCGGCTACCCGCGCGGACTTGCCGGCGAGCAGATCCCCCTGGGCGCACGCATCTTCATGATCGCCGACGCCTTCGACGCCATGACCTCTGACCGCGTCTACCGCCGCGCCATGCCCGCGGAGGAGGCGCTGGCGGAGATCTTGCGTAACAGCGGCTCCCAGTTCGATCCCACAGCCGTGCGCGCCTTCCTCAGCGTCTACCAGAAGCGCTTCGTCGGCACGATCCGCCACCGCCACTTCGCCGGCCCATCGCTGGTCCGCGGGGCGCGGCTGGAGCTCAGCGAGTCGCTGAAGAAGGCGATCGCTGAAGCTGCCGGACTGGACGATCTTAACTAACCGGCCCCGTCCGTAAACGGACCGTGAATATACCGCGCCACCTCGGTTGACCGGCGTTTCTGAACGTAACGGCGCCATTTTCGTGTTCGTCTCTGCTTATGGTGAATTGTTCCGTCAAGCAGGCGAGGCGTCATTGCGCCTGCGCGAAACCATAGCGGGTTCGGACGAGTCACAGCCGGAGTGAGACGATGAGAACTATCCTGAGAAACGCGGAAGACGGAGAGCGCGGACAGGCGCTCATCCTGTTCAGCTTCTGCCTGGCGATGCTACTGCTGTGCGTGATGTGCGTGGTGGACGTGGGCATCTTCCTGCACAACCGGGAACTGGCCCAGCAGACCGCGGACGCGGCAGCGCTGGCCGGCGCACAGGATCTGCCGGAGAACCCGGACCAGGCGGAAATCGATGCGCTCCACTACGTCGAGCTGAACGGCCTAGACCCGAACACCACAACCATCAGCTTCAGTTGCACCAGCAACACCCAGCTGATCTGCCTGCCGGGCGACGGGCGCTACGACACGATCAGGGTGACGCCCCATGTTTCGTCGCCGACGTTCTTCGGGCCGATTCTCAGCTTTGTCGGGGTGAACAGCTGCTGGGTGCAGGGATGCACTGCGCATGCTGTGGCCGCCGGTTGCAGAGGCCTCTGCGGCCCCGTGGGCAACGCGCCGGTGGACGCCGTGGAGATCATCGACCGCACGGGCAGCATGTCTGACTCCGACCTTGCCAACGCGAAGAGCGGCGCTCTGACCATCCTGCAGGACTTCAACCCCAGCCTGCAGCGCGTCGGTTTCGGGGTGCTGGGGCCCAGCAGCACCAGCTCACTGTGCACAGGATCATATTCCGGAGGCATCGGCAACGCGACGGGGAGCGGCGGCACCTGGCTGCCGGTTCAGATGACGAACAACTATCAGAACACCAACGGCTCACTGAACAACAGCAGCACGATCGTCAAGACCATAAACTGCCTGAACAAGTCCAGCGTCGGCACTGACCTGGGCGACCCGATGAAGGCTGCGACCGATGAGCTCGTCGCTAACGGGCGGCCGGACGTCAAGTGGGGCATCATCCTCTTCACGGACGGCGCCGCAAACAACGCGCCGACAACCACCCAGACCAGCACAACCGTTCAACCGGGCCTAACCACAGGCTGGCGAAACTGCAGCTCCCAGCAGGCGGTGACCTCCAGCGCAGGCGACAACAATGGCTATGAGTCCAGCGCCAACAACTCCTGTAACGATGACAACTCACGCGCGACGGACGCCAACAGCGGTAACAATACGAATACCAGCTGCACGAACACTGGCAAGGACAAGCACCGCTTCTACAACTACGGCTTCAACCTCCCCAGCGGCAGCGGCGTTAGCAACGCCATTGACGGCATCGAGATCAAGGTCAAGGGCTACGCCAACTCCACCAGTAGCACAACCTTCTGCGTGGAGCTTTCCTGGGACGGCGGAACGAGCTGGACAACCCCCAAGTCGATGCCCATTACTAGCACCAGTGAACTGACATACCCCTTCGGCTCCCAGACGGACACCTGGGGACACAGCTGGACCACAAGCCAGCTCAGCAACACCAACTTCCGCGTCCGCCTGACCGATGTGGCAAATGCGACGAACCGGACCTTCACCCTGGACGCCGTCGAGGCCAGGGTCACCTACACAACCACGACCACGACATCTCAGACGATCTGGGATGGCAGCGAGGGCCCCTGCGACTACGCGGTCATCCAGGCCAACACCGCCAAGGCGGCCGGCATTGAGGTCTACACGATCGGTTACGGCCTGGACAATCCAGCTCCGGAGTACTGCAACAGCGACGACGTGACCAGTCCTTACTACAACTGGGATATCAGAGACGTCCTCACAACCATGGCCACCGACGCCAATCACTTCTTCGACGAGCCGGTTGGCGCGGACCTGGATTCGGTCTTCAGAGCGATTGGCGGTACGCTCACGGCTGGCGGCTCCCGCCTCGTCGAATGACCCCACGCTAGCGCACCAACAGAGCGCCGCCCGCAGGGGCGGCGCTTTCGCGTCCGGCTCAGCGGCCGAAGCGTCCGGGCAGGAGGCCCTTCGCCAGCACGTGGCCGGCGATGGCTGCGTTGACGTCGTCCAGGCTCGATCCCGAGTCCAGCGTGACCTCGTTGTCCAGCGCGTAGACGTAGAAGCGGTACGTGTGCGTCGAACCTTCCGGCGGGCAGGGCGGCCCGTAGCCAGTGTCCCCGAAGCTGTTCTTCCCCTGGCGCGCGCCGTTCAGGAGCTGCGGCTCGTTGGTGACGCCGGCGGGAATCGTCACGGCTCCGGCCGGGATGCCGTAAACCAGCCAGTGCACGAAGTTGTGCGCGTCCGGGTCGAGGGCGATCACGGCCAGCGAGCGCGTAGCCGGCGGCACACCCGTCCAGGCCAGGTCCGGCGAAATGCCATCGCCGTCGCAGCCGTAGGCTGCCGGGATGTCGCCTCCGTCCGGGAAGACGTTGCTGGTCACCTCCAGCGTCGCCGGCGCGGTGGGAGTGGGCGCCGCACCGTCACCGCCGCAGGACGCCCCCAGCGACGCCAGGGCCATCGCCAGCACGATCCCGACGGCCCGGACGGCAGTTGCCACGCCGGAAGCTCCTACGCGTCCTTGACGTACTTCTCGATCAGCTCGCCGGGCAGCGCGTTCTTCTGGGCGACCTCCTTAAAGAAGTACGCGCTGGGCTTGGGGATGCGGTTGAGCGTGCCCTCCTCCGTCCCGAAGAGGCCGAACTTCTGCCGGTAGCCCTCCGCCCATTCGAAGTTGTCCTGCTGGCACCAGTGCAGGTAGCTGCGCACGTCCACGCCGTCCTTCATTGCCCGCTGCACCTCGTAAAGGTGGCGGACGATGTAGCTGATGCGCTGCTCGTCGTCGTCCGTGCCGATGCCGTTTTCCGTGATGTACACGGCCTTCCCGTACGGTTTCAGCTGCATCATGCACTGGTAGAACCCCTCCGGGTACACCTGCCAGCCCATGGTGCTGCACTCAGAGCCGGGAGGCGGCGGCATCTGGCGCATGTTCATCCCGCGCCCCGTGGCCGCCACAAGAGACCGGGAGTAGTAGTTGAGCCCGACGAAGTCCCAGCAGCCCTTCAGGCCGGGCACTTCTTCGCCGCTGCCGGCCGGCGCGCCAATGATGCCGTCCCGCAGACCGTCCAGCCAGAAGCGGTTCCAGTACTGGTCCATCGCGGCGGCGGCGGCCTTGTCCTCTTCGGAGTCCGTGGCCGGCATGGCGTAGGTCATGTTGATCACCGGCCCTATCTGCGGGTTGTGCGGGGCGTTCTCCCGGATCGCATGGTGCATCGTGCCCAGCGACTTCAGAATGTTGCGCATCGCGGTCATCGCCAGGGTCCAGTCGCGCTTGGCCGGCGGGTGCACGGCCATGATGTAGCTGGCGGCCGGCAGCACCGGCGGCTCGTTGATCGTCAGCCAGAACGGCACAGAATCGCCCAGCGCTTTCGCCATGTAGCCCGCGTACCGGCCCAGCAGCTCCGGCGCCCTGTCCGATGTCCAGCCGCCCATATCAGCGAACCAGACCGGGTGACAGAAATGGTGCAGCGTCACGAACGGCACCAGGTTGTGCCTGTGCAGCGACTCGATCACCTTGCGGTAGTGCTCCACCTCTTTCTCGTCCCAGCGCCCCTCCTCCGGCTCGATACGGCTCCACTCGATCGAGAAGCGGTGCGCGTTGTGCCCGAACTCCTCTGACAGTGCGATGTCTTCTTCGAAGCGGTTGTAGTGATCGGTCGCCAGGCCGGACGTGGTGCCGTCCTTGATCTTGCCGGGGATCTGCTCAAACGCCCACCAGTCGTTGTTGCGGTTGTTGCCTTCCACCTGGTGGGAGGACGTGGCCGTCCCCC
Organism: Dehalococcoidia bacterium; assembly: GCA_035542855.1. Taxonomy (GTDB): domain Bacteria; phylum Chloroflexota; class Dehalococcoidia; order SM23-28-2; family RBG-16-64-32; genus DATKKM01. The sequence continues at coordinate 4,675 of DATKKM010000137.1, read as the reverse complement.
AGTAGAAGCCTTCTGGAAAGCGCATATCCTGGGCCATTCTTAACTCCTTCTAAGCCGCGCCGTCTGGTCATTAGCCGGTCGATTGCTGTCGTTCGTTTGCGCTGTCTCCCGCCGCCGCATTCTAGCAGGCCGGACCGCTTTACCGAACCGGCTGCCACCTTCAACGGAACGTTAACCCCTCCTCGGCAGGCCGCGGGTAACGAGCAGTTTTGCTTCCGGCTCCTACTTTCTGAAGCGTCCAACGAACCGGTTGCGCGGCCATCCGAGAAAGAGGACTGACGCTTGCTTCGAGAACTCGGCGACCTCTACATACCAGCCAACGAGCGCCAGTTGCGCGCCGTCCAGCGCCGCGGCGATGAGTTGGACAAGAACGTGCGGCAATGGGCGCAGAGCGTTGTCGATCTCCTGCCGCGCGGCCTGCCGCTAAACTCCGACGAGACGTACATCCTCTCGCTCTTCATCGCCCAGCAGCGGCGCCTGAACGTGCAGATGGACAGCACGCGCCCGCAGGACGACAACAGCGTCTGGGGCGTGGCGAAGCAGTTCCTCCCGTTCGCGGGCACGCCCCAGAACGGCGAGGTCTCTTCCGCGGCCCACCGCCTGGTAGCGGCGAGGCTGGACTCTGACCTGGAGCGCGCCTGCCGCTTCTACTGCGAGGACAACGGCGTCCAGCCGGACTGCGAAGAGGCGATCGACTGGCGGGTGGCGATCCGCTTCATGGCCCAGAGCGTCTACTCGCGCGTGTCCGGCGGCGACATCAAGAAGGTCGCGATGTCGCCCAAGCGCTTCGAGCTGGCGCTGGTGGCGCGCGACCTGGCCTCCGATATCGAAGAGCGGCGTCAGCGCATGTTCTCGCTCAACGTCACCGTAGACCGCCGCCGCCGCGAATAGCCCCTTTCCCGCGGACGGCAGCCTCCCGCATAATCGCAGCGTGCGACCCCTGATCATCTCTCACGCCGCCTGCGGCGGCCACGCGCCCGAAAACACCCTCTCCGGCATCCGCAAGGCGATCGAGCTCGGCGCGGAAGCGATCGAGATCGACGTCCAGGCCAGCGAGGACGGGGTGCCCGTCCTCATGCACGACCTCACCGTGGACCGCACGACGAACGGCAAGGGCGGCGTCGCGGTGCTCTCACTGAAACGTCTGCGGGAGCTCGACGCCGGCGGTGAGCCCGTCCCCACGCTGGCCGAGGTGCTGGACCTGACCAAGGGCCGCGTCCTGCTGGTGATGGAGGTCAAGGCCCCGGGCATCGAGCAGCACATCGTCCGCGTGGTGCACCAGGCGCGCGCCCTGGACGACGTCATGGCCTGGTCCTTCTTCCCGCAGGCGATCGAAGGCATGCGCCGCGAAGACCCATCGATCCCGTGCGCCCTCCTGATCGCCGGCGATGCCATGCCCCGCTGGCGCGACATGCGCGCACGGGCGCTGAAGCTGGGCGCGCAGGGCGTCAGCGTCTTCTGCCCGGCCGTCGAGGAGCGCGTGGCGGAGGACTGCCGCCGCTCCGGCCTCGCGCTATACACGTGGACGCCGGACAGCAAGAAGGAGATCGCGCGGCTGGCCAAGCTGGGCGTGGACGGCATCTGCTCCAACTTCCCGGACAAGGTCGTGGACGTGCTGGCCAACCCCCGGCCGGCGGCCCGGTCCAGCGCCTGACGACACACTTTAGGGGCGTAACGCCCGGGCAATCCAGAGGCTCATCTGGTCTCGTGACGCATTCTCCAGGTCCAGTGAAGGCTTGAATCCGCGGGCGCTGCGCCCCTACAAGCGTCGGTTCCTCGCCCCCTGCTTGTGATATAGTTCTCAATCGGAAACAGATATGGCTGACGCGTCTCTCATCCGGGTCACGGACACCGCCCAGGAATCGCTCGAAGAGTCCGTCAAGCAGAACCTGATGCTGACGTCGCTCGAGGGCGTCGTCAACTGGGCGCGGCGCTCCTCCATCTGGCCGGCCGCGTTCGGCCTCGCCTGCTGCGCGATCGAGATGATCGCCACGGCCATGCCCCGCTACGATATCTCCCGCTTCGGCGCGGAGCTCTTCCGCCCCTCGCCCCGCCAGGCCGACCTGATGATCGTCGCCGGCACCGTCACCTGGAAGATGGCCGTGCCGGTGCGCCGCATCTACCTGCAGATGGCCGAACCGCGTTATGTCATCTCGATGGGTAGCTGCGCCACCATTGGCGGCCCCTTCGCTTACGGCTACAGCACGCTCCCAGGCGTCAACCTGGTCGTGCCGGTCGACGTGTACGTGCCCGGGTGCCCGCCGCGCCCCGAATCGCTGCTGCAGGGGCTCATGCTGCTCCAGGAGAAGATCAAGCACGAGCGCGTGATCGGCGGCCGTCAGGTCAAGCAGCCCGCCGGTGACTTCTCCCGCTACCTCCCGGAAGGCGACCCCGTCCGCGCGGAGCTGGAGTCGCTCTTCCCGCCCTACGCTGAGTAGCCCCATCCCTGGGGTCAGCGTTCAGCCTGACACGCGCGCCGCTACTCCACCCGCGCGTTTTGCGCCGGCGCCGCGATGTCTCGCCTGTAGTACGCCTGCCTGAAGTGGATGCGCTGCACGTTGCGGTACACAGCCGCACGCGCCTCCGGCAGTGACGGGCCCGTGGCGACAACCGTCAGCACGCGCCCGCCGCTGGTGACGACGCGGCCCTCGCCGTCGAAGGCGGTGCCGCCGTGGAAGACCAGCACCCCGTCCTCCAGCGAGCCGAGCCCCGATATCTCGTAGCCCGTCGTGTAGTCGTCCGGGTAACCGCCTGAGGCGATGACCACGCCGATCGCCGCCTCGCTCGACCATTCGATCTCGGCATCGGCCAGGCGGTTGTTGACGACCGCCAGGCAGATCTCCAGCAGGTCCGACTTCAGGCGCGGTATCAGCACCTGCGCCTCCGGGTCGCCGAAGCGGCAGTTGAACTCGATCACCTTCGGGCCGTCCGCAGTGATCATCAGGCCCGGGTACAACACACCACGGAACGGCACGCCTTCGCCCATCATCGCCTGCACGGCGGCCTCCGTGATGCCTTCATGGATCACCGCCTCCAGCGCTTCGTCCAGCCAGAGCGCCGGGCTGTAGGCGCCCATCCCGCCCGTGTTCGGCCCCTCGTCCCCGTCACCGATGCGCTTGTAGTCGCAACTGAAGGGCATCGGCGCAACGGTAAGGCCGTCCGTGAACGCCATCGCTGAGACCTCTCGCCCCGTCAGCCGCTCCTCGATCAGCACGGTGCTGCCGGATGCGCCGACGATCGCCTCGCCGCCCATCATCTTCTCGATCGCGGCCAGCGCCTCGTCCTTCGTGTCGCAGACGAAGACGCCCTTGCCAGCGGCCAGCCCGTCCGCCTTCACGACGAGGCCGCGCTCCGGCAGCGACGCGACGTAGTTGCGCGCGTCCGTGCGGTTCTGGAAGGCGCGCGAGGAGGCGGTCGGTATGCCGTGGCGCACCATGAGGTCCTTGGAGAAAGCCTTCGACGACTCGATGCGCGCCGCGGCCTGCGTCGGCCCGAAGGCGGCGATCCCTTCCACGGCCAGGCGGTCGACGAGCCCGCGCGAGAGCGGGTCCTCCGGCCCGACGATCACCAGGTCAGCGCGACGCTCCTTCGCCAGGTCGACGAGGCCGTCGACGTCAGACGCCTTCACGTCGACGTTTGTGGCGATGGCGGCGGTGCCGGCGTTGCCAGGTGCTGTGAAGAGATCATTCAGACGTGGCGATTGGCGGAGCTTCCAGGCCAGGGCGTGCTCGCGGGCGCCGGAGCCGACGAGAAGGACGTTCATGGGGCAAACCACACTATATCGCAGCAGGCTGCGGCGTTCACGCGGGCGGGTTTAGGCGGCAATAAACCATCGTCCAGACTTGATTGAGGCGAAATACGTCGGATGACGGATGGGCCCGCCATGGTGCACGCGCTTGAATGAAACCATAGCCGCACTCCCCTGCGGTTGTCATAGTCCGGCGGAATGTTGCCCCCTCCGCCGGACTGCTCTTTTCTCCCGGGAGCTACTTCTGGCGGACTACAGTGCGGCGCACCACGATCGTTTCCTGGAACGCCTCGATGACCGGCTCCCTGGCCGCCACGGCGCGGCTCTTGCGGCCGGAGAAGGGGATCCCGGTGGCCTTCCGGGCGGCGGAGCGCAGCAGCCACTCGCCGATCACACCGGCCGCCACGAGCGCCGCACCACGCACGACAACGGGCGCGGCCTGCTGCCAGAGCGGCGCCGGATGCCGCGCGGGCTCCTGCTTGACGGGAAGGCGGTAGTTGTAGGAGTTGCTCATGCGACCTCCGTTGCGGGGATTACCGGGATTATACGACGGGACGAGAGGAGCGTCTGTCGTCCTGAGGGCAGCGAAGGATATCGCTCGCGGGCTATGGGGCTCCGCATCCTGAAGGGTCGTCCCAGCGCGAAGCGCCATCGCGGTTCGGCGAGATTCTTCGTCCCTCAGAATGACATTTGCCGTCCCTGAGCGCAGCGGAGGATATCGCTCGCGGGCTATCGGGCCCCGCATCCTGGAGCGTCGTCCCAGCGCGAAGCGGTGTCGCGGGCTGGGCACGATTCTTCGTCCCTCAGAATGACATTTGCTATACTCGGCGCGCCGGGAGGTTCAGCATGCCAGAAGTCACCGTCAGCGGCCTGAAGATCAACTACCGTGACACCGGCGGTGAGGGCCCGCCCATCGTCCTCGTCCAC
>DATKKM010000136.1:0-11063 GCA_035542855.1 Dehalococcoidia bacterium | reverse complement strand
AGCGCCGGGGCCGCCCTACGAATCGCGGCTCGACTTCAACGGGGACGGTCACATCGACGTGCTTGACGTGTCGCGGTACTCCGCGTTGTTCGGGAAGAGCTGCGCGCCGTAGGTTCGCCCGAAGGCCTGCATACGTTGCACCTTACGTACGCGTCATGGTATCGTACGCGTCGCTTGGCGGCGTATGCACGCGCGCCGGGTAACGGTTGCCCATGGACTTTCGTTTTTCTGAGCCCGAGGAAGCCTTCCGCCAGGAGATCAAGGACTGGCTGAAGGACAACCTGCCCGAAAACTGGACGGGCGATCGCTTCACGCGTGGGCGTGAGGACGCCGAGGGGATGAACGTCTACGCGGAGTTCGCGCGGCGGCTGGCGACGAAGGGCTGGGTGGCCCCGCACTGGCCGAAGGAGTACGGCGGGCTGGGGCTGTCGGTCGTCGAGCAGCTGATCTTCAACGAAGAGATGGCCAATGCCAACGCGCCGATCGGCTATTCGAGCATCGGCGTGGGCTGGGCAGGCCCGACGATCATCGTCTACGGCACGGACGAGCAGAAGAAGCGCTTCCTTTCGCCGATCACAAGCGGTGAGGTGATGTGGTGCCAGGGGTTCTCTGAGCCGAACGCGGGCTCTGACCTGGCCAACCTTTCGACGCGGGCGGTGCGGGACGGGGACGACTACGTGATCAACGGGCAGAAGATCTGGACGTCCGGCGCGCACTACGCCGACTGGATGATCCTGATCGCGCGCACGGACCCGGAGGCGCCGAAGCACAAGGGCATCTCGTACTTCCTGGTTGACATGAAGACGCCGGGCATCACGCTGCGGCCGCTGATAGACATGATGAACAACCACGGCTTCAACGAAGTGTTCTTCGAGAACGTGCGGGTGCCCCGTGCGAACCTGCTGGGCGAAGAGAACCGCGGCTGGTACATGGCGACGACGACGCTGGACTTCGAGCGCTCGTCCATCGGCGGGGCGGTCGGCGCGCGGCGGATGCTGGACGACCTGGTGGTCTGGTGCAAGGGGACCCGCAGCAACGGGCACAGCCTGTATGACGAGCCGCCGGTGCGCTGGCGGCTGGGCGAGGCGGCGGTGGAGGCGGAGCTCGGCAAGCTGCTCTCGTACCGTGTGGTGACGCTGCAGGCGCGCGGCCAGGTGCCGAACTACGAGTCGTCCATCGCTAAGCTGTTCAACACGGACATGCAGCTGCGGATGGCGAAGAGCGGGCTCGAGATCATGGGGCTGTACGGACAGCTGGACCACAAGGACGAATTCGCGCCGTTGAAGGGCCGGTTTGAGCGCCAGTACCTGTGGCAGACGGGGCTGGCCGTTGGCGGCGGGACAACGGAGATCCAGAAGAACATCATCGCTATGCGGGGCCTCGGGCTTCCGCGGCAGTAGAGAGTACCCAAAGGAGGGACGCCCCAGATGGACCTAGGACTAGACGAACAGCAGGAGATGCTGAAGAACGTCGCGCGCGACTTCCTGGAGAAGGAATGCCCGGAGTCGCTGGTGCGGCAGATGGAAGAGGACGAAAAGGGCTATTCGCCTGACCTCTGGCAGAAGATGGCCGGCCAGGGCTGGATGGGCCTGACGATCCCGGACGAGTTCGGGGGCGTGGGCCTGACGATCTGCGAGCTGGTTGTGCTGCTGGAGGAGTTCGGGCGGGCGCTGGTGCCGGGGCCGTTCATCTCGACTGTGGTGCTGGGCGCAACGCCGATTATGGAGGCGGGCACGGCCGAACAGAAGAAGACGTACCTGCCCAAGATCGCGTCCGGTGAGGCGATCTTCACGATGGCCTTGACCGAGCCCTCCGCCAAGTGGAGCGCGGACGGCGTGACGCTTGAGGCGAAGAAGTCCGGCAGCGACTACGTGCTGAACGGGACGAAGCTGTTCGTGCCGGACGCGCACGTGACGGACTACATGATCGTCGTGGCGCGCACTGGCGGGAAGGGCGAGGACGGGATCACGCTGTTCATCGTCGACTCCAAGTCGCCGGGGATCAAGTTCGAGCAACTGAAGACGATCGCCGCGGACAAGCAGTGCGAGGTGACGTTCGAGAACGTGAAGGTGCCGGCGGCGAACATCCTGGGCAAGGAAGGCAAGGGCTGGCCGATCGTCGAGAAGACGGAGAAGGTGGCGACGATCGCCGCCTGCGCGTACCTGGTGGGCCTTTCGCAGATGGACTTCGACGTGACGCTGAACTACGCCAAGGAGCGCGTGCAGTTCGGGCGGCCGATCGGTTCGTTCCAGGCGATCCAGCACAAGCTGGCCGACGCCGTGATCGACGTCGATGGCAGCCGGTTCATCACGTACAAGGCGGCGTGGAGCATGGCCGAGGGCGAGCCGGACGCGGACCTGATGATCTCCATGGCGAAGGCCTGGGCCTCCGACGCTTCGCGGCGCGTGGTGGCGCACGGGCAGCAGATCCACGGCGGCATCGGCTTCACGAAGGAGTACAAGATTCAGCTGTACTTCCGGCGGCAGAAGTGGATGGAGCTGATGTGGGGCGATGGCGACTACCACCGGGAGAAGGTTGCCGAGTTGATGGGGGTCTAGCGCCTCCCGAAACAATCGAAAGACGGAAGTAGGCGCCGCTCCGGCTGGGGCGGCGCCTTTGGTTTGCGCGGATGCCGTTGGGCGAGCGCAGCCTGGCGCTATGGTTGCGGGACGCTACCGGTTGTGGCCAGAAGCGGCGTTTCCCCAGGATTCCAGCCCGCCGCCGAGGCGCTGCAGGACCCGGCCTGTGCGGGTGGCCAGCGGGGCCAGGACTGGCTTGCGGTTGTTGGCCGGGCGTTCGTTGAGTACGCGCTTGGCTAGGTACTCCCGTTCGAGTTCGCGCGTCTTCTCGTGGACGTAAGGGTTCATCTGCATTCCTCCGCCTCCGGCTCCCGATCGGCGCGGCCTCGTGATTATGGGATCGCGGCTGGAGCCGGGGCTATGACCACGGTCACGTGGTCCGCCCCCAATGTATGGGCCAGCACTGACAGCGTTCTGTCAGTGGCCCGCGCTAGCCGGCAGCGTGGCGGGCGCTGGACCGGCCTGAGCAGCCGTAGAGGGGATTAAGGATTCGCAAGCAAGCGGGTTAGTCGAGGATCGGCTGGGCGGCTGTCGCGTGGAGGGCGTCCGCCTTGTCGGCGCAGTCGTAGAGCACGAAGCCTTTGGGCACGGTCGGGTCGTTCACATACGGGCAGGTCTGCGCGGCCATGAGGAGCACCGGGTTCTTGCCGATGGCGCCGGCCGGCGTCTCTGTCTCGACGTAGCGGACTTCGCCGGCGGCGACGTAATCGGCTAGCTGGTCGGCGTCAATCGCCCGGTTGTGGCCGCTGAAGCCGCCCAGAGACATGACCGTGATGTTATGCGCAGCGATGAGATACGAGCCGGACTGTGAGCTGTTGACGACGAGCTGCCATTTCGTTGGCGGGGAGTTGTGCGCGTTCAGCCAGGCGGCAAGCTCGTCCTCGCCGGCGTCGAAGGCCTTCGAGCCGAAGGTCGTTGAAGAGTAGCCGGTGCGTGGCCCCGCCTGAGGCAGCGTGGCGTTGAGGGAGACGTTGCTGGCCTCGCCGAGTGCCCAGGCGCCAGGGAGCAGGAGCAGCGCCCCGAAGCTGAGAGCGAGGCCGGCGGCGATCGGCAGCCGGCGCCACGCCAGGCAGGCGGTGAGGCCGGCGCCGGCGACGGCAGCGGCTACCGTGAGCGGGCGCACCCAACCGTAGTAGTCCGGTTCGCGGCCGGCTATGACCAGCTGGACGTAGACGGTGAGTGCGATGAGGCCGGCCCAGGCCAGCAGCCAGCGGCGGTTGCGCTGGACGTCTTGAATGACGGCGGCGGCGGCGATGCCGGCTGTCGCCGCCACGCCGGGCACCATCGTGGCGGTGTAGTAACCGTGGTATATGCCCTGGGCGAAGGAGTAGACGAGGCCGTAGGTGAGGATCCAGCCGAGGAAGAGGACGACGCCGGCCCTGCGGGTGGGGTCCTTCCGCCAGTGGCGGACGGCCAGATAGCCGCCGGCCAGTGCGAAGGGCAGCAGCCAGCCGATCTGGCCGCCGTCGGCGTTGTCGAAGAGGCGGAGGAAGCCGGGAGAGCCGGCCACGACGCCGCCGGCGCCGCGGAACTGGCCGGGCGCGCCGGGAGTGTTGAAGCCGGGGGCCTGGCCATCGCCGTTGACCCGGTTGATGCCGTTGTAGCTGAAGGCGAGGTTCAGCGCTGTGTTGTTCGTGCTGCCGGCGATGTACGGCCTGTCGGAGGCCGGCCAGGCGTCGACGACGGCGATCCAGGAGCCGGAGACGATCAGCGTCGCCACACCGAGCAAGGCGATGCGCGGGATGACGCGCTTCATCGCTTCGTTGCCCATGCCGCGCGCCGTCACGAGGACGGCCAGCGCGAAGGCCGGGCCGGGGATCCAGGCGGCGAGCATCTTCGTGTTGAAGGCGACTCCGACGAGGAGGCCCGCGGCGGCGATCCAGGCCCACCAGCGCCTGCTTTCGATGGACTGCATGATGCAGCCGGCCGCGCCGACCAGTGCGAGGATGAGGAACGGCTCCGGCAGGTTGAGGCGGGTGGTGGCGACGGAGATTGGGGAGAGGGCGAGGACGAGGGCAGCGATGGTTGCTGCGATGAGGCCGAACCAGCGCCGGACGATCAGCCAGAGGAGGGAGACGGCCGCTGTGCCGGCCAGCGCGCCCGGCAGCAGCATGGAGAGCGAGGAGTAGCCGAAGATGCGGGCGGAGAGCGCGCCCACCCAGAGGAAGAACGGCGGCTTATCGACGGTGATGAAGCCATACTGATCGAACGCGCCGAAGAAGAAGTTCTTCCAGGAAAGGGTCATGGAGCGGACGGTTGCCGCGTAGTAGGTGTTGCCGTATCCGGACTCGGTCAGGTTCCAAGTGTTGAGGGCGAGGGCGAGCAGGGTGACGCCGATGAACAGGGACCACGGTACGACGCGCGCATCGAGGCGGACGCCGAGGCGTTCGCGCCACGGCGTGCTCCAGCTCCTGGCAGGGGTGCGGTACGCGGTATTCTCAGACATGTGTACGCGGGGCGGATCTACGGGGGGGCTACACATAAAGGGCCGCCCATGATTGGACGGCCCTGGGACGGGCAGCGTTGCAGGTTTAGCGGGCGATTGGCCGAATCTAGTCGGTGCAGCGGAGATCGACGTTGATGCCGCTATCGCCGGCTATGCCCTGCAGGGTGAGGCAGGCATCGTCGAAATCGGCGTCGGCGTCGGAGAAATCGCTGCTGTACTGATTGGTGAGAGCGTTGAGCTGTGCTGAGGTGGATACGTCGTCGATGTCGAGGGCCATGGCGGCGAATAGCTGGAGGACCGTGTCCAGGGCGTCTGCGAAGTCGTTGTGCGCGTTTCCGACCTCACCGGGGGGATCGAGCCTGGACATGTTGAGCAGGGCCGATTCGATCGCCTCGCCACTCTGCTGGATGCCGTCTGCGTTGGCGGCAATCTCTTCGGCATCGCTGCTGTATGTGGCGCCATTGAGCTCGGCGCCGATCTCCTCCAGGCGGGTGTCGGTCGTGATCGCGACCTGCTCCATCGCCGCGAAGTACTCCTGGAGGCCGGAGGAAGGGCCGTCCGTCTCTTCGCCGCCGTCGCCGCCCGTGGTCTCGGTGGCGGCCGACGCCTCTGTAGCGGTGGCGTTGCTGTTTGGTGGCGACGCTGTCTCTGTAGAGTCATCACCACCGCCGCAGGATGCGCCTACGAGCAGAAGGAGCGGGATTGGAGCGAGCGCGAAGCGGGCGAGTCTGGTCATGGCCGGCCTCCCTGATTGGGTTGCCGAGATTTTACATCAAACGGCGTGGCGTGGCTGGCGTGGGGCGGCGGCTATGCCTGCGGCGCGCGGGAGCGGTGGTCGTGCTCTGGCGCGGGCGCGGCGCCCCAGGACTCCAGGCCTTCGCCAAGGCGGCGGAGAGTGCGGCCGGCGCCGGCGGCCAGCGGGCCGAAGACGGACTTGCGGCGCGGAGCGGGCCGCCTGGACCGGGCGGCGTTCTCCAAGCGTTCGCGCTCGAATTCCTGCAGTTTCTCGATGGTGTAGAGGTTCATCGCGTACCTCCCTGTGGGAACAGTTCGAGTGTCTTCTGTAGCTGCCGCCGGGCGTCCGGGTTGAGCGAGAAGAACTTCATGTTCGACTTGCGGCGGCTGTTGACGAGGCCGACGGCCTTGAGGAAGCCGAGGTGACGGGAGACCATTGACTGGCCCAGGCCCGTGCGGTCGACGATCTCCTGGGCGTACATCTCGCGCTCGCGGAGGATGTCCAGGATGCGCAGGCGCTGTTCGTCGGAGAGGGCCCTGTAGATGCGGGCCATGCGGACCGTCTCGTCGCCCTGCTCATCGCCGTCGATGTAGCGGCGCTCGCACGGGTAGAACATGCCGTGTGTGGCGCCGAGGACGGCGCAGGACATGTAGGGGCCCATATCCAGCGAGGGCGCGAAGCGGAGGCGCTTGTACGGGGCGCTGCAGACACCCTCCGGCTCCAGGCAGACGTGGTCGCGGCCGGAGATCTGCTTCAGCGTCTCAGTGACGTTGGCGGCGGTCACGGCGCCGCGGTGGGCGGCGACGCTGCGCTCAAGGCACGGCAGGCGCGTGGGCAGCGTGGCCTTGTAGTGACCGTTGTAGACGCGCTCGATGACGCGGGCCATGCGCTCCCGCAACTCCTCCGGGCGAGAGAGCACGTCGAGCACGGGCGCGACTTCGATGCCGCGCGCTTCGAGCTGGGCGGCGAACTGGTCGCGCGTGAGGTTGTTCACGTCGGGCCAGGTGATGTCGCAGTTTGTGATGTTGAAGGCGAGTCCCTCCACGCCGAGGCCGCGCTCCGGGTCGCCGATGCCGAGCGGGAGGTTGCGCACGTAGTCAAGCAGGGCGTCGACGCTGCGCCAGGTCTGGGGCTGGTTCCAGAGTGAGTCGCCGAGGGTGCCGAGAAGGCCCGGCTCCCCGAAGGGGAAATCGTAGAGGAAATCGAACTCGGCGAGGAGATCGGGCGCCATGCTCTGGCGGGTCTCGGTGGCCCAGCCTTCGAGGCCCTCGTGGTCCTTAGCGAGGTGGGTGAAGTACATGGAGTTCATGAGGTCCAGCGGCACGGACACGATGAACTCGATTGTGGGGGCAGCGGGCGGTGATTGGACTGCGGTAAGACGTGGCATGGGCTACTCCATCTCTTTATGCAGATATGAGCATAAGCGGTTCGGCAAAGCCTGTCAAGGGGGTTCGGGCGGTGAAAGTCACGCTTGCTTGCGCTGTATGCGCAAATCTGCATGGACTTCGGGTTGTGTTTGTTGGGCGCGGCGCCTGGCGCCCCCGCAGAAGGACGGCCCGCGCCCCTGCTGTCAGCCGGAGAAGGGCTTGAGGCCCTCGAGCTCTTCGTCGGTGAGGTGGACGACGATGGCGCCGTCGCGGACCTCTTTGACGTGCCTCATGGGCAGGACGACTTCGTGGCGGAAGAGGACGCCGCGCTTGATGACGAGGCCGGTTATGACGTCCGACTCGTCGATGAGGACGCGCTCGACGTCGCCGATGTGCGCGTTGGGTTCGTCGCGCCAGACGGGGGCGTCGTCCAGGATGTGGCGCTCGAAGCTGGCCCGGGTGAAGTGCTCGGCGGGGACGGCCAGGCCGGTGCCGAGGCCGGCCAGCGCGGCGGCCAGGGTGACGCCGACGTTCCAGAGTCGCGGCGCACCGGTGTCCTTCGGGGCTTCCGCCTCCGGGACGGCGAAGAAGTGCTCGTGCTCGTAAAGGGGGAGGCCGCGGAAGGCGGCGGCGGTGACGTCGAGGTCGACGGACTCGCCGTCGGCGCCGCGCAGGTGCTCGATCTCGACGCTGACGATCTTGGGGGCGCCGAAGCCGGGCTCGGGGAAGTGGGGCCCGGCGTCCACGGCCAGGTGGGTGACCTTGTTGGTGCGGGGGTCGATGACGATGGCGTAGAGCTTGCCCAGCTTCTCACCGTCGGCGCTGTAGACGTCGACTCCGGCGCGGAGGTCTTCGATGGCGTCCTGGTTCTCGGTCACGGCTAGCGGCCCTTGTACACCGGCTTGCGCTTCTCCGCGAAGGCGCGGGGCCCTTCGCGGGCGTCCTCCGAGCTGAAGACGCGGCCGATCATTGAGGATTCCAGGCGGAGGCCGTCTTCGAGGGTCATCTCGCGGCCGCGCATGACGGTCTCCTTGATCGTGCGGACGGCCAGAGGGCCGCACTGGAGGATGCGATCGGCGATGGCCTGCGCGGTGGGCATCAGCTCGGCGGCCGGGACGACGCGCGAGACGAGGCCAAAGCGGAGGGCGGTGGCGGAGTCGAAGCGGTCACCTGTGAGGAGCAGCTCCATGGCGAAGGCGAGCGGTACGGCACGCGGCAAGCGCTGGGTGCCGCCGGCGCCGGGGATGATCGCGCGCTTGGGCTCCGGCAGTCCGAACTCGGCGTGCTCGGCAGCGACGCGGATGTCGCAGGAGAGGGCGACTTCCAGGCCGCCGGCGAGGCAGTAGCCGTTGATGGCGGCGATGATCGGCTTGTAGCACTCGTAGCCGCGGGTGATGCCGCCGAAGGGCGCGGCGCGGGAGACGGGGTCGCTTTCGCCGCCGGAGAGGGCGGCGGACATGGCGACGAGGTCTGCGCCGGCGGAGAAGGCCTGATCGCCGGCGCCGGTGAGAATGGCGACCCAGGCGTCGTCGTCGGCCTTGAAGTCTTCGAAGGCCAGCTTCATCTCGTAACTGGTTGCGGGGTCGATCGCGTTGCGGCGTTCCGGCCGGTTGATCGTGACGTAGGCGATGTGGCCTTCCGTGCGGTAAAGGATGTTCGAGTAGTCGGGCATGTGTGCGCGCCTCCTTGGGCAACGCTCAGTATACGCGGTGGGTGATGGGTAATGGGTAGTGCTTGTTACGTGCTACTTGCACCTGGCTGCTTCGTAGACGGAAACGGGTAGTGGTAGACGTAATACGCGGTCTGGGGGGCCTGTTATTAAGCGTTGGAGGAGGTGCGGTTCTCGGAAATCACCAGTTGCGGGGCTGGTGACCGTCCTTCTTAGGACACGGGGTGCGTGCCCGCCTCCTCCCCGAAATGAATACGGAGCATGCCTGGAAGGGGGACGTAAGAGTGCACTGGAGTTACCGGTTCTTGCGTCGCTTCGCTCTCACAGCGCTGGTGGTCCTCTTCTGGGTATGGGTGATAGTCCTGGCCCTCAGCGGCAAGTTCTGACAATACGAGGGGTGCGGCTCACGGAGGCCCTTCCTTGACGCGGGAAGGGCCTCTCGCTTTGTCCGGGGGCGGAAAAAGAAGAGGCCCCGTGTGTCTGCCACCACACGGGGCCGGCAAAAGGATAGCGCCCTTGCCAGCCTTTGCCATAGCCATTATTGCCAGTGCCGGGCACTGGAAATCAAGTCCCGGCTATGAGTAAGTCCGTTAGAGTTTTCTCAGGAATATCCGGCCCCACGAGCGCGATAGCCACTTTCTCCCTGTTCACGATACGCCTTGCGACGCGCAATATGTCCTCCGACGACACCGCACGCAGTTTGCCGACGACGCTGTCCACGGGCTCGATCTCGCCGAGGGTGAGGAGGCTCTCGCCGGCGCGCTGGCCGAGCGCCATCGTCGATTCGAGGCTCAGGCGGAAGCTGCCGACGGTGTAGTCGATCGCTTTCTTCAGCTCGTCGGCGGGTACGGGCTCCTGCGTCAGGCGGTCGAGTTCGTCGAGGATGACGCGGGTGGCCTCGGTGACGTTCTCCGGTGAGACACCGGCGGAGACGCCGAGCATGCCGCAGTCCGAGTGGCGGCTGACGCTGGAGCCGACGGAGTAAGCCAGGCCGCGGCGCTCGCGCACTTCTTTGAAGAGGCGGGAGCTCATGCCGCGGCCGAGGACGGCGTTGAGGATCATGAGGACGTAGCGGTCCGGGTCGTCGCGGGCGAGGGCTGGCATGCCGAGGGCGAGGTTGGACTGGCTGATGGGCCGCGCATCGCCGAGGAGGTGCTCCGCTGGCGGCTGCTGGCCAAGCGCGGGCATGGCCGGGGCCGCCGCGGTGCGGCCGTCTACGAAGAAGCGCTCCGCCAGGGCGACGACGCGTTCGTGGGTGGTGTTGCCGGCGACGCTGAGCACCATGTTGGGCGCGCCGTACCAGGTGTCGATCCAGTCCACGAAGTCCTGGCGGCGGAGAGCGGCGACAGACTCCTCTGTGCCGGCGGTGGACCAGCCCATCTGGTGGTCGCCGTAGAAGGCGCGGCCCAGCAACTCACCGACGAAAGCGCCGGGCTGGTCGTGCGTGCGCTTGATCTCCTGTTGGACGACGGTGGTCTCGCGCTCGATCTCGGCGGGGTCGAGGATGGAGTTGTGGAGCATGTCGGCGAGGACGTCCATGGCGGTCTCGATCTCGTCGAAGGGGACGTGGTTCCAGTAGCAGGTGAGCTCCTTGGAGGTGTAGGCGTTGAGCACGCCGCCGGCGCCCTCGATCGCCTCTGCGACGTCGATGGCGGTGGGCCGCTTCGTTGTGCCCTTGAAGGCCATGTGCTCCAGGAAGTGCGCGACGCCCTTGTTGCGCTCGCTCTCGCCACGGGAGCCGGCGCCGACGAAGAGGTTGACGCTGACGGACTCGGAGGTGGGGACGGGGGTGGTGACGACGCGAAGGCCGTCAGAGAGGGTGGTGATCTGCCATTGGATGGCCATGGTGATTAGGTTACAGGGTACAGGGGACAGGTGACAGAGGTATTAGGTGCGAAGGTCGGGGGTCTGTCAACGAATGGCCTTCGGCGGAACGAATTATCGAATCCGGATGGATGACGTGAATTCGGCGATCCGGTCCGTATTCGTTGACAGGTGCATCACGGAGTGGGCGACGCCACTTCCGGCGCGCTTAGCGCAGACCAAGACTGGCCGGCGTCTTCGGTCTGTTCTATGTACTGGACCTGCCAGCAGTCCGCCTTGAAGCTGCGGCAGCCGAACTGTGTGACGAGCGCCCAGCCACGCTGCTGGTCGATGAACGACAGCGAGATGACGGTGCCCTCGAAGCCCGGGAATGGCGGGGTCGTGAACTCGTGGGAGACGTCTTCTGGCTGGAAGACGAACCACCTGTCGCCGGTGGAGACGA
>DATKKM010000135.1:0-44283 GCA_035542855.1 Dehalococcoidia bacterium | reverse complement strand
GCGGCACGTCCTCCTCGCGCGGGTCAGTGTTCTTGACGCCGGCGAGCCGCAGCCGCAAAGCCCCGGCGTCCTTTCGGCCGAGGTCGATGCGCTCAAGCACCTCCGTCCAGGCGAAGAGCGTGTCCCCAGCCACTGTTGGGTTGGCATGCGCGCCGGCGTTGAAGCCGAGGATGCGGATCGCGTTCTCCAGCCCGTCGTACGAGATCGAGTGGCAGAGCGAGATGATGTGCCCGCCGTAGATGATC
Organism: Dehalococcoidia bacterium; assembly: GCA_035542855.1. Classification (GTDB taxonomy): domain Bacteria; phylum Chloroflexota; class Dehalococcoidia; order SM23-28-2; family RBG-16-64-32; genus DATKKM01. The sequence goes on along the minus strand of DATKKM010000135.1, from coordinate 44,038 downwards.
CGGCGTCCCAGCTTCGACTTCCGTTGCAGCACGTCGTTAAAGTGCACGCGCGCGTTGTTCTGGTAGAGGCGCGTGGCCATCTGGTGCTCGGCGTCCTCCACCGTCAGCCCCTGCGGGTGCATGATGCGCTCCCCAGGCTCGTAGTCCTCCCAGAACGCGCGGCCGCCGGTCGCCACGGGATCGAAGTTTGCCAGGTCCAGCTCCGGCGGCACGTACAGGTCCTCCGTCGCTACGCGGGAGGGCAGCTCCGGCGCGTCATCGTCGCCGGTCGTCACCTCCGGGTCGCGCTTGTTGACCATCGCCCAGCGGTAGAACTGCAGCACCGTCTCGCCGCGCTGGTTGTACCCTTTCGTGTGCACCCAGACGATCCCCACATCCTTGCGAGACGTCTCGCGCTTGCCGATCACCTCGGTCTCCGCGCGCAGGGTGTCTTCCGGGTACACCGGCCGCAGGAAGCGCACGTCCGCGTAGCCCAGGTTCGCCGGCGAGTTCAGCGACACGTCCGGCACCGCCCGCCCGAACACCATGTGGAACGTCAGCAGGTCGTGCACCACCTCCCGCTCAAAGCCGAGCGACTGCGCAAATTCCCGCGCGCAGTGCAGGGGCCGGCGGTCGCCGGTCAGCGCGATGTAGAGGGCCATATCGCCCTCCCAGACGGTGCGCGGCACGGCGTGCGTGATCACGCTTCCGCGCTGGAAGTCCTCGAAGAAGTTGCCGCCGGTAGTCTTTTCGATGGTCATGCGTCGTGTCTCACCATTCTAGAGGCTTGGTTCTCTCCGCCCCACCCCGATAAGGAAAGGGAGACTGGGGGACACCCCCAGACCCCCGATATGGGGCTGTCGCCCCCTTCCTTGCCAGCCGGCGCGCGCTGAGGCTATCCGTGCTCCAGGCGTCGGATCGTCCGAACATGCGCTTTGCAGGCCCTCCGGGAACACGTAGCTTCCGGCGGAGGCGGAGCGATGCTCCCATGTTCCAATGCCCCCGTGTCCCGGCGCGGTGGTCAGGGCGCGGGGCTCGTCACAGCGTAGCGAACGAGGCCGCCTTCGGCAATCTGACGCCGCACTTCGCCGCGGCTGTGCAGCAGCTCCAGGTGGGCCAGCGCCTCCGTGAGCGCCATCCGCCGCATGAACGGCGGCCACTCCTCCCATGACTCCGGCAGGTTCCAGTGCATCTGTGACGCCACCTCGTACGCGGTCTGGCCGGGCCGCCGCGCCAGGACATCGCACACCTCGTCCAGCCGCTCTTTGTGGTGCGCCAGCAGCTCGTCAATGCGCTTCCGGAATCCGGGGAACTCGTCGCCGTGCGCCGGCAACACCATCTCGACGTCCAGGTGGCGGATGTTCTCCAGGGAGCTCACGTAGTCCGCCAGCGGGTTGCCCATCGATTCAGCGTGCAGGCCGACGCTGGGGCTGATCGGGTCCAGGATGTGATCGCCGGAGAGGAACGCCTTGCGCGTGCGCTCGTACAGGCAGATGTGCCCGACGGAGTGCCCCGGCGTCCAGATGATCTCCCACTCCAGCGGCCCGGCCGCGATCTTCTCGCCGCCTGAGACCTCGATGTCGGGCTTGGCGATGTTGATCCGGCTCAAGATCGCCTCCGAGCCCTTCACCATCTCCATCAGCTCACTCGGAGGGCCGCCGTGGATGCGCAGCCAGCGCTCCATCTCTTCCTCCAGCGGCCCCATGTTCACGTAGCGGCTCTCGATGTGCACCGCGTCCAGCCGGTGCATGGTGACGCCGCACTTCGCCAGCTGCACCAGGCGCCCCGCCAACCCGTAGTGGTCCGGGTGGTTGTGCGTGATGATCAGCCGCCGGATGTCCTCCAGCGGGATGCCCAGCCCGTCCAGCCCCTTGCGCAGCGCCTCCAGCGAGTCCGGCGTGTCCCAGCCGCAGTCCACCAGCGTGTACCCCTCGTCCGTCTTCAGGACGTAGGAGTTCACCCAGCCCAGCGGGCTGCCTACGAGCGGCACGCGGATCTTGCTAACGCCTTCGGGCAGGGTCATGCGTTCACCGGGTCCAGCATGATCACCGCCTCGCCTTTCGTTACCAGCTCGTCCTTCTGGTTGAAGCACTCCGTCTCCAGCGTCAGCGTGCGCTTCTCCGGCTCTACGCCCTTCACCTCGACGGTCGCCCGTATGGTGTCGCCGACCTTCACCGGCCGCAGAAAGCGCAGCGACTGGCTCAGGTAGATCGCGCAGGCGTTCGGCGCCAGCTTCGTGCCCAGCACCGCGGAGATGAACCCCGCGCTCAGCATCCCGTGCGCGATGCACTCACCGAAGCGCGTCTTCTTCGCGTATTCGGTGTCGCTGTGCAGCGGGTTCGTGTCGCCTGTCACCTCGGCGAACTTCTGGATGTCCTCCGCCGTCACCGTCTTCTCGAAGTCCGCGTGGTCGCCCACGCGCACGCCGCAAACGTCCGTCATTCGCGTACCTCCTGCCGATTCGGACTCTATCACGATCAGCTCGCACCGGATACGATTGTCGCCGTGCCAACGCCCCGCCTCTACAACACAGAGAACCACGCCATAGAAGACGTCACCGAGCAGGACGTCGGCATCTACGTCTGCGGCGTCACCCCCTACGACACCTCGCACCTGGGCCACGCCTTCACCTACACCGTCTTCGACGTCCTGATCCGCTTCCTGCGCTTCCTCGGCCGCAACGTCACCTACGTCCAGAACGTCACCGACATCGACGACGACGTCCTCAAGCGCGCCCACCGCGACAACGTCGACTGGAAGGACCTCGGCGACCGCGAGTATGCCAGCTTCCGGAGGGCGATGGCCGCACTCGGCAACCTCGACCCCGACGTCGCGCCGCGCGCCACCGGGCACATCACCGAGATGCAGACGATCATCGCCGGCCTGATCGAGAAGGGCTTCGCCTACGTGAACGACGGCAGCGTCTACTTCGAGGTCGGGAAGGACCACGATTTCGGCCGCCTCTTCCACGCCCCGCACGACGCCATGCTGGAGATCGCCAACGAGCGCGGCAACTTCCCCGCCGACCCCCTCAAACGCGACCCGCTGGACTTCGTGCTCTGGCAAGCGCAGAAGCCCGGCGAGCCGGCCTGGGACTCGCCGTGGGGCCCCGGGCGCCCAGGCTGGCACATCGAATGCTCAGCGATGAGCATGAAGTACCTGGGCCAGACCGTCACCATCCACGGCGGCGGCGAAGACCTTGTCTTTCCCCACCACGACGCGGAGATCGCGCAGAGCGAGGGCTACACCGGCGTCCAGTTCGTCCGCCACTGGGCCCACGCGGCGATGGTCTACTGCGGCGAGCACAAGATGAGCAAGTCGCTCGGCAACATGGTCTTCGTCACCGACCTGCTACAGCGCTACTCCGCCGACGCCCTGCGCCTCTACCTGCTATCGCACCCCTACCGCCAGCCCTGGAACCACCCCATGGACGCCGAAGTGCCGACGACAGACCTCGCCGCGAAGCTCGCCGCAGCCCTCGCCGGCGTACAAGACGCTACGGATGCGGACATCGCTGCCCACGCTGGCCCCTTCCTGGCAGCGCTGGCCAACGACCTCGACACGCCCGTCGCCATCCGCGCCCTCGAAGCGCTCGCCGTCAGCGAGGACCCCTCAGCGCGACGGGCCGGCAAGACCCTGGGGAAACAGATCCTTGGGTTGCGTTACGAGATGTAGCTGCAGGTCTTCAGACCTGCCCGCGCTCTGCCGGCGGGGTCAACGTCTGTGACGCATGCCGCTGGGGCGCCAGGAACGCGCCGTCGCTAGTCCGCCCGAGCGCCCGCACGGCGACGATCGCGTCGCGGTTCAACGGCCCGTAGATGTGCGGAAAGACGCGCTCCGGGTCCTCGTAGCGGATCTCCGCCTCCACCCGCCCTTTGTCGATGTACAGCACCAGCCAGTCGCCGGGCGAATCGCGGTAGTACGCCGTCAGAGTGTCGGCCAGCCGCCGTTCGCCATCCGTGCAGTGGATGAACCCCTCCCACTCGAAGTCCGGCGGCGCGTACGGCGATTGTGGGTTCAGCGAATCGAAGTGCGCGGCGAGCGTCCCATGGAAGGTGATGTCCACCCTAGTCAGGCCGCACGACGCGCTCCGCCGCCGCCCGGAAGCGCGATAGGTGCTCCTGCGACTGCCGCAGCTCCGAGTTGTATTCGTACTCGCGCTTCGCCGCCTCCCGGAAGCCGGACGCGATGTCGATCACTTCCTTCGAAGCGATCAACGCCGGCAGCGAATGCTCGGCGATCTGCGAGGCCATCCGCATGACGAACGGCTCCAGCTCTGCGCGCGGCAGCACGTGGTTCGCCAGCCCGGTGCGCAGCGCCTCCTCGGCGTCCACTGTGCGGGCCGTGAAGATCAGCTCCTTGGCCACCGCCGGCCCCACCAGGCTCGGCAGGCGGCTCGCCCCCACGACCAGCCCGTAGACCGCGCCCACGAAGCGGAACTTCGCATCGTCGGAGCAGATGCGCAGGTCGCACTGCAGCGCGAACACCGCGCCGCCGCCGTAGGCGTAGCCGTTGATCGCCCCCAGCAGCGGCTTGCGCACGCGAGCGAGGCGCACCGCCGCCTGCGCCGCCCAGTCCCGCGACCAGTCAGCCGGGCCTTCCTCCAGCGCCGCCTGCGCCATGTCCGCGCCCGCGCAGAACGCCTTCTCGCCCGCCCCGGTCAGGACGACCACGCGCACGCCATCGTCCTCCTCCAGCGCGTCCAGGCAATCGATCAGCTCGGCGGACATCTGCCGGCTGATGGCGTTGTGCTTCTCCGGCCGGTTCAGCCGGATCAGCGCGACCGCGTCGTGCTGCTCAAGGATGATCGATTCGAAATCTGTCATACAAATGCCGTAGGGGCGTAGCGCACTACGCCCCTACCTCTTCTTTCCGAATATCTCCCTTAGACCGTGAGGATGTGCACGGAAAGCGCCGCCGGGTCGCCCTTGACCATGCCGCCGCCGTTCTCCGTCATCCCCACTTTGGGGTTCTTGACCTGGCGGTCGCCGGCCTCGCCGCGCAGCTGCGTGAAGATCTCGTAGATCTGGGCCACGCCCGTCGCGCCGATCGGGTGACCCTTGGAGATCAGACCGCCGCTGGGGTTCACCGGGATGGGGCCATCGATGTAGGTCGCTTTGGAGTCGATCAGCTTGCCGCCTTCGCCGGGAGCACAGAGGCCGAGTTCTTCGTAAAGCACCAGCTCAGCCGGCGCTGACGCGTCGTGGCACTCGACCACGTTCAGGTCCTGCGGGCCAACGCCCGCCATCTCGTACGCCTTCTTGGCCACCGTCTGCGTGACGTCGGGCTCGCCCGGCGCGCGGTCGAACCCGGAGCCCAGGACGGACGCCCGCACGAACACCGGCTTCGTCGTGAACTGCTTGGCCATCTCTGCGGAGACCAGCACCGTCGCCGCAGCGCCGTCGCCGATCGGCGAGCACATCAGGCGCGTCAGCGGCTCCGCCACCGGCGGCGAGGCCAGCACGTCTTCCAACGAATAGACCTCGCGGTACTGGGCGTGCGGGTTGAGGGAGCCGTGGTAGTGGTTCTTGACGGCGACGCGGGCGAACTGCTCCTTCGTCGTCCCGTACTTGGCCATGTGCGCCCGCGCGAACGCGGCGTAGAAGTCCATGAACATCGAGCGCTTCTCGCCCGCGCCCTCGGCGACGTCCGGGTTGTCCGCGCGCTGCTTCTCCTGCGCTGCCCTGGCCTGGGCCGCCATCTGCTGCACCCACTCCACGTCCACGGCAGCGCCGATCGCCTGGAAGGAGCGCCGCTTGTCCTCGTGGTAGAGCTTCTCCATCCCCACCGCCAGCGCGATGTCGTACATGCCGGACGCCACGTACATCCACGCAACGTGGAACGCCGTCGAAGAGCTGGCGCAGGCGTTCTCCGTGTTGATGATCGGGATGCCACCGATGCCCATATCGCGCAGGGCCACCTGCCCGCGGATCATCTCCTGGCCGGTGATCAGCCCCGCCGTGGCGTTGCCGACGACCGCCACCTGCAGCTTCGACTTGTCGATCCCGGCTGAGTCCAGCGCACCCCTTACGGCCTCGCCGGCGAGATCCTTCATGCTGCGGTCCAGGAACTTCCCGAAGTTGGTCATCCCCGCGCCGACGATAGCGACGTCCCTCATGTTCGCCTCCTTAGCGTTCTACAGCGCCAGTATACGCGAGAATCACCCGCTCGCCAGCGCCTCTTCCACGGCCGCCTTCATGTCGTCATAGTTCAGCTGGCCGTTGTAGAGCTTCGAGACCACCCCGCGCGCGTCCACGAACACGCTGATCGGCAGCGAGTCGATCGGCAGCGTGTGGTAGCGCGCATACAGCGTCGCCGTCGGGTCGATCCCGTCCACCGTGTAGCTCACGCCCTTCCCTCCGTCCAGATTCCCCAGGTTGTCGAAGTAGTCGCGCGCCTTGCCGGCTGACTCCGCTTTGTTCACCTCGATCACCACCAGCTGGTCGCCGTACTCCTTGTGCAGGCGATATATCTCCGGCAGCTCAGCCTGGCAGGGCACGCACCACGTCGCCCAGAAGTTCACGTAGACCACCTTGCCCCTGTAGTCGCTCAAACGGTGGCGCTTGCCGTTGAAGTCCGTGATCTCGAAGTCCGGCGCCACCTGGCCCTTCAGCGGCCCCACGTCGCTCACCCCGTCAACGCTCGGCGTGTCGACCAGCGTCGCCGCCTCGCCCGCCGCCGTATCGAAGACACCCGCCGCCCACAGGCCAAGCATCGCCGCGCCAACGATCAGCGCGACGCCGGCGAGGGCCAGTATGCGGCCGCGCAGCGTCCGGCGCGGGAAGTCTGAAACGGACATCTAGAGGTTGGAGGCCGGCAGCCCAAAATCGAAGCTGCTGTTCAGGTTCGCTACGCTGTCCGTGAACACCAGGATGCCAATGATGATCAGCAGCGCCCCGCTCAGGTAGTACATCACGCCGGTGTAGCGCTTCACCCGGTTGTAGAACGGCTGCACGGAGTTGTAGGCCAGCCCCATCGCCAGGAACGGGATCGACAGCCCGGCCGAGTACGCCAGCAGCAGGACGCCCGCCTTCAACGCCGTGCTGCTCGATACCGCCAGCGCCAGGATGGAGGCCAGCGTCGGCCCGATGCACGGGCTCCAGCCGGCGGAGAACGCCGCGCCCACCACGAACGAGCGCGCGTATCCCACCTTCGCGCCGTCGCCCACTTCCAAGCGCCGCTCCTGGTCCAGGAACGGTATCGTGATCACGCCCGCCAGGTGCAGACCCATCACGATCAGCATCACGCCGGCCACCTTCAGGATCAGCTCCTGGTTGTCCTTCAGCGCGTAGCCGACGAGCCCCAGCGATACCCCGAAGGTCACAAAGATCGCGGTGAAGCCGCCAACAAACGCCAGCGAGTGCAGGAACGGCGAGGCCGCCCGCAGCCGCGGCCGCGCGCCCGCCACGGCCACGCCGCCGCCCGCCGTCTGCATCGCCATCGTCGCGCCGCCGGCCGCACCCTCCAGCGCGGCGCCGGTCAGGTACCCCAGGTACGCCGGCACCAGCGGCAGCACGCACGGCGAGGCAACGCTGAGCAGACCGGCCGCAAACGCGACGAAGATGCTCACGCCACCAACGTCAAACAGGTTCATACGTCTCTCTTGGGACTACGAGTCCCAATCCATCATAGATTCGACGGAGGGCGAGCGACAGGCCGTTACGCCCCAACTCGTGAATGTCGGCAACCGATGAGGCTCGAAGCTGGCCCTCGCGGTATGATACAAACCCGATCAAACGCCCTCTGGAGGACCCGCCATGGACTACGCCCCGATCGACAAGCCACCGCTCGATAAGTTCGCCGTCAAGCCCAACCTCTGGGACTACGACGAAGCCCGCCGCGACGTCACCTGGGACAAGATCCGCGCCGAGCTGGACGGCACCCCCGGCGGCGGCCTCAACCTCGCCTACGAGTGCCTCGACCGGCACCTCAAGCACGGCCGCGGCGACAAGCCGGCGATGCTCTGGGAGGGCAAGTCCGGCGAAACCGAAACCTACACCTACGCGGATATGGTGAAGGGCGCCAACAGGACGGCCAACGGCCTCCGCGCGCTCGGTGTCCAGAAGGGCGACCGCGTCTTCGTCTTCCTGGAGCGCGTCCCGGAGTGCTACTTCACCGTCTTCGGCACCCTGAAGCTAGGTGCGGTCATCGGCCCGCTGTTCTCAGCCTTCGGACCGGACGCCGTCAAAGACCGCCTCCAGGACAGCGCGGCCAGGGTGCTCGTCACCAGCCCGGACCTCTGGGCCAGGGTGAAGGACATCCGCGCCGAGCTGCCGGACCTGCAGCACGTCGTGCTCGTCACCCGCCGCCACCAGGCCGAGCCGGGCCCCGGCGAAGTGCTCTGGGACGAGGCGATCGCCGGCCAGCCGGACGAGTTCCAGACGCTCGATACTGACCCCGAGGACTACTCTGTGATGCACTACACCTCTGGCACCACCGGCAAGCCGAAGGGCGCGGCGCATGTCCACAATGCCGTCATCGGCCACTACGCCACCGGCAAGTACGTGCTCGACTTCCACGACGACGACGTCTACTGGTGCACCGCCGACCCCGGCTGGGTCACCGGCACCTCCTACGGCATGTTCGCGCCGTGGTCCAACGGCGTTACCAGCCTCGTCTACGAGGGCGGGTTCGGCGCCGGTCACTGGTACTCCCTCATCGATAAGTACAGGGTCACCGTCTGGTACACCGCGCCCACCGCCATCCGCATGCTGATGAAGGCCGGCGACGAAGTCCCGAAAAAGCACGACCTCTCCAGCCTGCGCTACACGATGTCCGTCGGCGAGCCGCTCAACCCTGAGGCCGTCGTCTGGAGCGAGAAAGTGCTGGGGCTACCCTTCCACGACAACTGGTGGCAGACGGAGACCGGCGCCATCATGATCGCCAACTACCCGATCATGCAGATCCGCCCCGGCAGCATGGGACGGCCCTTCCCCGGCATCAACCCCGCCATCATCGACGACGAAGGCCGCGAGGTCGCGCCCGGCGAAGAGGGGAACCTGGCCGTGAAGCCCGGCTGGCCCTCCATGTTCCGCACTTACTGGCACCGCGACGAGCTGTACAACTCCCGCTTTCAGAACGGCTGGTACATCACCGGCGACCGCGCCCGCATGGACGCCGACGGCTACTTCTGGTTCGTCGGCCGCGCGGACGACGTCATCAACACCGCCGGCCACCTCGTCGGCCCCTTCGAGGTCGAGAGCGCGCTGATCGAGCACCCCGCCGTTGCCGAGGCCGGCGTCATCGGCAAGCCGGACCCGGTGGCCATGGAAGTCGTGAAGGCTTTCGTCGCCCTCAAGGACGGCTTTCAGCCCGACGAGAAGCTCCGCCGCGAGCTCCTCCGCTTCTCCCGCGACAAGCTTGGCCCCGGCGTCGCTCCCCGCGAGATCGAGTTCGTGGCGTCCCTGCCCAAGACCCGCAGCGGCAAGATCATGCGCCGCCTCCTCAAGGCTCGGGAGCTGGGCCTCCCGGAAGGTGACACCAGCACGCTGGAGGACTAGCCCGCCGCAATCCCGTGAACAACCGGTGAATGCCCCGTAACCGGTCAAGCGCCCGCCGCGTCCAATACGCGGAGGGTAGTCACGTTCAGGGGCAAGACCAACGGCAAACTCAAGGCAGCGCTCGACTCAGGTAAGCCAATCGCGATCCTCTTCACCGGCAACCCGCCGCCCAACCGTTGCGGCCAGCGCTTTGTCGACGTCATGCCGCCCGTCTTCAACGAAGCGGCGAAAGAGTTCCGCGACACCGTCGTCTCCGCCAAGGTCGACATCTTCAAGGAGACGCCGCTCGCCCGCGACTTCGGCGTCCGCACCATCCCGACGATCGTCTTCCTGCGCGGCCGCATCGAGGTCGAGCGCTTCGAAGGCGCGATCTCAGAGCGCACCCTGCGCTGGTACTTCGAGCGCGTGATGGCCCCGCCCGCCGTGACAGCCGCCGATGAGCCGTTTGCCGAGCCCATGACGCGGGACGCCGCGCTGCACCTGGACTCCGAGCCGGTCCCGCAGCCGGAGCCCGCAACCCGGCGCGGCTTCATATCGCTCTTCCGCAAGTAGCGCGTGGTGCCTGGCACGCGCCGTACTATGGGCGCATGCCGGACCTACCACCCGAAGTCGTCCCTCTGCTCGATGCTCTCCTTGCCGGGATCCGCGACGCCCTGGGCGAAAATATCGTCGGCGTCTACCTGCGCGGCTCCCTCGCCCTCGGCGATTTCGATCCCGCCAGCAGTGACGTCGATCTCCTCGTCGTCACCGAGCGCCCGCTGTCCGACGCCGAGTTCGCCGCCCTCGCCCGCCTGCACGACCGCATCGATCAGCACGCGTTCAATCGGCGCTACGAAGTCTCGTACATCGATCGGCGGTCAATCCGCCGCTTCCGCCCCGGCGAGCGTACCCACCCGGCGATCTGCACCGACGACCCACCCTTCGCCCTCACCGGACACCGCCACAACTGGGTGCTCGAACGCTGGACGGTCCGCGAGCACGGTGTCACGCTCATGGGACCGGAGCCGAGGACGCTGATCGACCCAATCTCACCGTCCGAGATTCGCGCGGCTGTGCGTGAAGAGCTCGCTGAGCGCGACCGCCACTGGCACGACGGCTCCTGGCCGCGCAGCGAGATAGCCCACCGCGGCGCCCAGACCTTCGAGGTGCACACTGTGTGCCGCGCCTTGCACACCCTCGCCACGGGCGAGGTCGCGACGAAGCCGCAGGCCACGGCTTGGGCGCGCGCGAACCTGCCCGCCGAGTGGCAGCCGCTCCTCGCATGGGCGGACGAGCACCGCGGCGACCTGACCCATGACGAAACGCAGGTCACCCATGTCCTGGAGTTCCTCCGCTGGGCGGCGACGTCAACCTAACGTGCTCAGGAGATCGCGTGTCCCTCGCAGAGGACCACGTGCGTTGGCGCCACCGTCGGACCGACTACACTTCCTGAAAACTCAACCGAGACTGAGACCTGACCGGGGTTGCCCTCCCAGCGGATCCTGTCGGAAGCAGATCCGTCATGGATCGGCGCCTGAAGCGAGTCAGCGGTCCCGTTTGTGGCAATGAAGTACATTACATTGCCGTCAGCCGCGTGCGTGACGTTGCCCTCCGCATCGAGCAGGGTCGCGGTCAAGACGATCTCTGTCACATGATCGCAAAACGGCGGATTTGCCGGCGCATCCACGCGTATTGAGACGGGCCTGGCCATGTTCGGCGTCGGCGTCGGGGTGGGCGAGGCGGTTGCGGTTGCCGTGGCCGTCGGTGTTGGGCTCGCCGTTGGGGTCCGCGTAGCCGTCTTCGTCGGCGTCGGCGTACGCGTCGCGGTCTTCGTGGGCGTCGGTTCAGGCGTCGCAGTCTTCGTCGGCGTCGCCGTTGGGGTGCCCGTCTCTGTCGGTGTCGGCGTGCCCGATACCGGAACCACATACGTCGCCGTCGGTGTGGGCGTGGCCGACTGGTACGGAACGGTCGTAACTCCCCCAACCGTCGGCGTGCCGGGCCCGGCGGAATCGTCGCCTCCTCCCGCCAGGACTGCCGCGACGATCGCCAGCGCCGCCACGCCACCGCCGGCCGCCGCGAGCACTCGCGCCAGCGGGACCCGCGGCGCGTGGACTGTCTCCGATTTCACTGTGATGCCCGCGACCTTCAACGACACCGTAACCTCGGCGTCCACATTGCCGCCGGCGTCTGTCGTTATCTTCACCATGTAGGCGATCGGCCCCTCTTGCGCCGCGAACGTCGCCACCGGCCGGTCTATGTGGAACTGCAGCTTCCCGTCCTTGTCACGGACGCTGACGTGGGACGAGAGGTCGACGTTCCCGCAGTTGAAGATGTGAATGTCGACGCTGAGCGATCCGTCTTTCTCAACGCTGACCTTCGGCTTCTTGATGAAGACGCCGCAGGGGTGCTCTTCGATCACCAGCACGCACTCTGCCCGGGCGACGACGTGAGGGTTTGTCCGCGACGCCGCGGAGACGATGAAGCGGTGCTTGCCCGGCTTCGCCTTCGCGCCCTTGGGCAACTGGACATCGATCTCGACGGGCGCTTCGGCGCCGGGGTCCAGCCGGCAGGCGGGCTGCAGCACCTTGCCCCACTCGGGATCGAAGCCGTCGTCCACGGGCTCCACGCCCAGGCCGAAGAAGTCCGGGTGAGACAGCTCGCTGCCCAGCACCAGTTGATAGCGCACGAGGTCGCCGGGATCACCGGACCGCTCCGGCTCGACCGGGACCAGCGACACCTGCGACGAGTCGCCGTCCGTGCCGGCGAGGCCTCGCTCCGCCGCGGCCAGGTACGCCTGCGCGTCCGGGTTGTCCGGCGAAAGGATCAGCGCCTCTTCCGCCAGCTGCTTGACCCGCGCCCAATCTGTGCCGATGAACTCATCGGCCTCACGCAGCAAGCGAAGGATCTGCCGGTGAATACGCGGACTCTCCATGGTGTGCCCCCTGTGCGGTTGTGATCGCTGCGCGCCACTGCCAGGCGGTTAGCCTTCGTGCGGATGCGTGGAGAGCCGAAATCCCACGTCTGGCAGGACGTATTGCGCCGCAATGATACACCCTTCACGCAAACGGCGTGGCAAGACGGCGGCTTCCTGTACGTCGCAGACGGCGAATGCTAATCTGCCAGCGAGAAGACCATGACTGACGCCCGCTCCCGCTCAGACCTTGTCTCCACGCTGGTCATCGCCGGCTTCGGCGTCTTCACGCTCGTCCTTGGCTTCTGGGCGCTTATCGACACCTCGTCCTTCTTCGACAACATCGGCCACTTCCCGCCGTACAACCGCCACTTCCTGCACGACGTCGGCGCGTTCCAGATCGGGATTGGAGGCGCGCTCCTCTTCGCCCTCGCCTGGCGCGACGACGCCATCCTTGCCGTCCTCGGCGGCGCGGCAGCCGGCGCCACCGCCCACGAGATCGCCCACATCGCGGACTCTGACCTCGGCGGGCGCGACAGCGATCCATTCACACTGGGGATCATCGCGGCAATCCTCCTCGCCGCCTTCGCCTGGCGCCTGCGCCTGCGCTATCGCGCCACCGTCACGGCGTGAGTGGCTGGCAGGAGTTCCCCTGGCAGGCCGGCGATCCTGACCCCGCGCGCGACCGGCTCTGCTCAGGGCGAGCCAAGCTCCTCGACTGCCGCATCGAAGGCGCGAACTTCGCGCGCGAACCGGCGCCCGCCAAAGACGAGATCGTCGTCTGCGCCTACAACGTCGAACGCGGCCTGCGCCTGGACGCCCAACTCCGTGCCTTCACCGACGACCCCGGCATGCCCGCGCCCGACATCCTCCTCCTGAGCGAGGCCGACCGCGGTTGCACCCGCAGCGGCAACCGCAACGTCGCGCGCGAGTACGCTCAGGCCCTCGGCATGTGCTACGTCTACGGCGTCGAGTTCATCGAGCTGCCGCGGCTCTGGGGGCCGGGCGGCCGAGTGGCACGCCGCTGCGAGCACGGCAACGCCATCGTCTCCCGCTACCCGCTGGGCAACGTGCGCCTGGTCCGCCACCGGTTCAGCCGCAGCTGGAACAGCGCCTGGCAGCGCGTGCTACACATCGGCGAGCCGCGCCTCGGCGGACGCATGGCTCTGACGGCCGACGTCCGCATCGGCGGGCGTCTTCTCCGCGTCTACGCTGTCCATTTCGAGTCAGGGCGGGCTGATCCGCACCGCCTGGCGCAGGCACAGGAGCTGATCGAAGACGCGGCCGATGTGCCCCACGGGGTCCTCGCCGGCGGCGACATGAACGTCGGCCGCTACCTGGGCCTGCGCCACTTCCCCGGCGAGCCAGCCGAGGAGCCGGCCACGACAGCCCTGTTCGCCGCCGGCTACGCCGACGCCCACGCCGCGCTCCCGCCCGACCAACGCGCCACCACGGACTCCGGCGTCGCCATTGATCTCCTTTTTGGCCGCGGCGTCCGCTTCACCGCCGCCGGCATCGGCCCGCGCTGCATCTGGGGCGGCCTCTCGGACCACCTGCCCGTCTGGGCGCGGCTCGCCTTCTAACCCACCTCGACCCGCGCGTCCACGGACGGCGCCTCCAGGCGAGTCCGGCTGAGCACGAACAGATCGTGCGCGGAGAGCCGCAGCCGCCACATGGAAACGGCCCCGCTCGCCAGCCCGAACGCGATCAGCAGCAGGTGCGTGCTGAGCGCATAGGCCAGCGCTTCACCGCCGGACAGACCAACCGCTGCCAGCACGCCGGTGATCGTACCCTCGTAAATGCCGATGCTCGTCGGCACGAAGTGCACCGACATGATCATAGCGCCGGCGATCATCACCAGCACCGCGTCCGCCAGCGAAAGCTGCACGCCCACCGCGCGCCCGAACGCCCAGTACATCACCGCCTGCATCGTCCAGCCCAGCAGCGTCAGCCCGAACGCGCGCAGCGCCAGCCGCGCCTCCGCCAGGATCGCCAGGCCGCCCAGCGCCTCCGGCACCAGCCGCCCCAGCGGGCCGCGCAACCGCGGCGGCAGGATCCGCACCAGGCCCCGCTCCTCCCAGCCATCCCGCAGCTCCACGCGGGCGAAGATCGCCGCCAGTATCACGCCGATCAGCAGCAGCGCGCTGAACGTCCAGGCGATGCTTACAATCACGCCCGGAACCCCGAAGAACGCCAGCGTCCACAGAAACAGCAGCGTGAACGCAGCCCCGTCCAGCAGCGTCTCCGTGACGAAGACCGCGCTCATCACGCCGGCGCGCCGCAGACCGTAGCGGTTGGACATCACCTGGATGCGCAGAACGTCCCCGATGCGCAGCGGCACCAGCGAGTTCACCATGTACGCCACCAGGTACGTCTCGAACAACGGGGCCCACGGCACGCGCCCCAGGCTCCGCACGGACATGCTGGAGCGCAACGCCCCCAGCCCGTTGGACGCCAGGAACAGCGGAAAGGCCACCGCCAGCCACCACGGGTCAGCGCCGCGGATCGTGTCCCGCAGCTCCCCGAGGTTCACCCGCCATAGCAGCAGCGCGATGACCGCCGCCGGGATCAGTGCCTGCAGCGCGAAGAACTTCCAGCCGGGGCGCATGGGCGCTAGCCTACGCGATTTTCTCCAGCGGCGCGAATGACAACAGCAGCTTCTTAATACCCGCTTCCCCCTGGAACGCCACGATCACCTGGTAGTCCCCGCCCGAAGGCTCGCAAGAAACGACGACGCCCTCCCCGAAACGCTCGTGCCGCACGTGGTCGCCCGGCTGGAACGAATCCCCGGGCACAAACGGCCGCGCGTTCTCGTCCTCGCGGGGCAAAGCGACGCGATAGCGCGCCGGCCCGAACATCTCGCGCTGGCTGGCCCGCTGGCTGTGCTTGACCAGCTGCGGCGGGATGTCCGAGAGGAACCGCGAAGGCGGGTTGTGGCCGCTGAACGGCCGCCGGAAGGCCCGCACAAGGTAGAGATGCAGCTTAGCCCGCGTCATCCCCACGTAGCAGAGGCGCCGCTCTTCCTCCAGCTGCTCCGGGTTCCCGCTCTCGATCGACCGCATGTGCGGCAGGATACCCTCTTCCAGGCCGGTGATAAATACCACCGGGAACTCCAGCCCCTTCGCCGCGTGCAGCGTGATCAGCGTCACCGAGTCCGATTCCTCCATCGTGTCCACGTCCGTGATCAGCGCCACGTCCTCCAGGAACGAGGCCAGCGCGTGCTCCGGCTTCAGCTCGTCGTACTGGATCGTCACCGCGCGCAGCTCCTGCACGTTCTCCCAGCGGTCCTCGCCGTCCTCCTCCGCCATGATGTGCGCGCGGTAGTCCGTGCGGTCGATGACAGCGTCCGTCAGGTCCGACAGCGTCGATGTGCGCGCCAGCTCGATCAGCTCGTTCAGCATCCCCAGGAAGCGCAGCAGCGCCCCGGCCGTGCGCTTCTGGAACGGGTGCGCGCCTGTCGGCGGCCCGTCCAGCGAATCGCGCTCCGTCTCGGCGACGACCTGCAGCGCGGCGTACGGCGGTATCCCCTTCTCGCGCGCCCAGCGGTTCAGCTCGGCAACCGTGCGGTCGCCGATGCCCCGGTGCGGCACGTTGATCACGCGCATCAGCGCCACGGAGTCGAACGGGTTCTGGATCAGCCGCAGGTACGCCAGCAGGTCCTTCACCTCGCGCCGTTCGTAGAAGCGCGTCCCGCCAATCAGCCGGTACGGGATCGAGCGGCGCACCAGCGCCTCTTCCAGCGGCCGCGACATCGCGTTCGTCCGGTACATCACCGCGATGTCCTGGTGCCGCAGCTTCTCCTCCCGCACCAGCCGCCGGATCTCCTCCGCGACGAAGGCCGCCTCGTCCTCTTCGTCGTACGCCTCGTGCACGACGATCGGCTCACCGGGGCCGTTCTCCGTCCAGAGGTTCTTCTCCTTGCGCTGCTTGTTCAGCGCGATCACAGAGTGCGCCGAGTCCAGGATCGTCTGCGTCGAGCGATAGTTCTGGTCCAGGATGACGACGCGCGCCTCCGGGAAGTCGTGCTCGAAGTTCAGGATGTTGCGGATGTCCGCCGCGCGCCAGGTGTAGATCGACTGGTCCGGGTCCCCGACGACGCAGATGTTGCGGCTGCGCGACGCCCACTGCTTGCTCAGCACGTACTGCGCCACGTTGGTGTCCTGGAACTCATCGATGTGCACGTACTCCCAGCGCGTCGTGTACTTCTCCAGCACGTCCTCGCGCTCCTGGTAGAGCTGCACCGTCTTTGTCAGGATGTCGTCGAAGTCCAGCGCATCGTTCTGCTCCAGCACGTCCTGGTATCTCTGGAATACGCGCGCCGTCACCTCCTGGAAGTAGTCGCCCACCAGCGCCGCGAACTGCCGCGGCCCCTGCAGCTCGCTCTTAGCCTTCGAGATTGCCGAGAGCACGGCCCGGGGCGCCACCCGCCGCGGATCCAGGCCGAGGTCGTCCAACGCCCGCTTCACCGCGGCGATCTGGTCCGCGTCGTCGTAGATCGTGAACGAGCGCGGTACTCCGATCGCCTCGCCGTCGATGCGCAGGATGCGTGAGCACACGGCGTGGAACGTCCCCAGGCTTATGTCACGCCCGGCGTCCTCCCCTACCAGCCCGAACACGCGGTCGCGCATTTCCCGCGCGGCCTTGTTGGTGAACGTCACCGCCAGCACGCGCCGCGGATGCACGCGCTTCTCCCGCACGAGGTAGGCGATGCGGTGCGCGATCACGCGGGTCTTCCCGGAGCCGGGCCCCGCCAGGATCAGCAGCGGCCCTTCCGTGTATTCAACCGCCTCACGCTGGCGGTCATTCAGGTTCTCGAGAATCGGCGAGCTGGGGACGGTCACCTTTCAATTGTACAAGCGTGCGACATACGCAGAAGGCGCAACCGGCGGTTACCCACAATACAGTCAACCCTCGTCCTGGGCCTGTCGAAGGACTCCCTTTACTAGTCGAAGCCGAAGGCTGAGCCGCTAACGCCCCGTCTTCAGCGACTTCAGCAGCTTCTCGGACGACCGCGCGATCTCGTCCACCGCCGCCTCGAACGCCTCCTCGTTGGCCCGCGAGGGCGCCCGGAACCCGCTCACCTTGCGCACGAACTGCAGCGCCGCAGCGTGGATCTCCTCGTCGGTCGCGGGCTCATCCGCCTTGCGCAGCTGCTTGATGCTCCGGCACATGCCGCTATTGTAGCGGCTTGGCGGGCTTCAGCAGCAGTTGCTAGACGCCCCGCAGCAGGCGCCCTGGCTGACGTCGCCGGCCACCACCTTGATCGGCTCCCAGTCCCGCGCCTTCGCGGTACCGCCGGGCTTCCGCCCGCGCACCACCGCGCTGAAGATGCCGATTCCGCCGTCCGCGCCGGCGTACTCGCGCAGGTCCTTGCCCAGGCCGCCCGCCTTCGCATCGTCAGCGGTGTACTCACGGAACGACTCGATCTGCACATCCTCGAAGCCGCTGGCCGCCAGCCTGGCCCGGTAGTCATCCTCGGCCAGCGCGCCGGCGATGCAGCCCGTCCACGCCGCCATGCTCTCCTTCACCGGCGCCGGCAGGTCCTGCCGCGTCACGATATCGGCGATGGCGATGCGCCCGCCCGGCTTCAGCACGCGGAACGCCTGCCTCAGCACCGCATCCTTGTCCGGCGAGAGGTTGACCACGCAGTTGCTGATGATCACGTCAACCGTCCCGTCCGGCAGCGGGATGTCCTCCATCTCGCCCTTCAGGAACTCCACATTCGATACGCCGGCCTTCGCCGCGTTGGCCCGCGCCAGCTCCAGCATCTCGTCCGTCATGTCCAGGCCGTACGCCCTGCCCTGCGGCCCGACACGCCGCGCCGAAAGAAGCACGTCGATCCCGCCGCCTGAGCCGAGGTCGAGCACCGTCTCGCCCTCGTGGAGATCGGCCACGGCGACCGGGTTCCCGCAGCCCAGCGATGCCACCACCGCCTCGTTGGGCAGGTGCTGCAACTCATCGCTCGTGTAAAGGCTGGACGTGATCGCGTCCTCGGACGCGCTGCCGCAGCAGCTGCCGCTGACCTCCTGGGCGCGCTTCGCCGCCTTGCCGTACCGCTTGCGCACTTCCTGCTTGATCTCGCTCTGAGTTGCCATCGGGAACCTCCTATCGAGTGCTGTCTATATTGCCGAACATCTTGCTCATGACATCGAGCGCGACGCTGTCCGCTGCGATCCGCAAATTCACCACGTCACTGCCCGCTTCCACCTGCCAGCCAATGCCCGGGCAGCATCGCCGTTCTGCCGCCACGAACGCCTCCACCATCTCGCGCGCGCTCGCCGGAAAGACGAGGTCGAGCGAGGCGGCGCCCCTTGAAGTGCCCACCAGCCTTCGCGCCAGGTCGTCGATGCCCGGCGCCCTGATGGGCCGCTGGTCGATCTCACAGCGCAGCACCTGCACCACGTCAGCGTGGGGGACCCGCCGCATTCCCGCTACTCCGTTAACTCCGTCAGGCTGCGAACGGCCCGGAGCACCGCCCGCTGGTTCACCCGGTGCCAGACCCACTGCCCGCGCCGCTCAGACGTGATGAGCCCGGCCTCGCGCAGGACCTTCAGGTGATAAGAGATCGTGGGCTGCGACAGGCCGAACGCCGGCACGATATTGCACTCGCACATCTGCTCCATGTGGGAGATCGTCTTCAGGATGCGCACGCGCGTAGGGTCAGAGAGCGCCTTGAAGACACCCGCGGTCTGCTCCAGCGTCTGCTCATCCTCGGGGATGATCACGTCGATCGGGCAGCAGAGGGGCTCGGGCTTGAGCTGTGTTGCCATGCCGCCATCCTAACGGGCTATATAGAGAGTTGTCAATATGTCCTGTTATCGTTCTGTAAAATCTGTTTACATCCGCGCCCGCCCCGTTGTCGCGCCGTCCGCCCCGCCTTACGTTCGAAGCGTGCACAACTCGCACCGGCACCCCATGGCCCCTTACCTCGCCGAGGCGCTCGGCACCTTCGCGCTCATCTTCGGCGGCCCGGGCGCTGCCGCCGTGAACGCCGCCTCAGGCGGCAGCGTCGAGACGGTCGGCGTCGGCCTCTGCTTCGGCCTCGTCGTCATGGCCGCGATCTTCGCCTTCGGGCATATCTCCGGCGCCCACATCAACCCGGCGGTCTCCATCGCCTTCCGCCTCCTGGGCCGCATCGACAATATGCGCCTCGTCGCCTACATCGCGGCCCAGCTCGCAGGCGCGGCGCTGGCCGGTCTCGCGATCTACGCCATCCTCGGCGACAAGGTCGACGCCGCAGCCACCGTCCCCAACATCGGCGGCTGGGACTCCGCGCTCGCCGCGGAGGTGATCCTGACCTTCTTCCTGGCGATGGTCATACTCGCCGTCGCCACGGACGACCGCGCGCAGGGCGCCTTCGCGGCCATTGCCATTGGCGGCTACGTCGCCGTCGCTGCCACCGGCTGGGGCCCCGTCGCCGGCGCCTCGATGAACCCGGCGCGGTCGTTCGGCCCCGCCGTCGCCTCCGGCGTCTGGGACTACCACTGGGTGTACTGGCTCGGCCCAATCGCCGGCGCCAGCCTTGCCGTGCTCGTCTACGAAATACTGCGCGAACCCGCGCCTGCTCTTGGAAAGGAGGAGTCTGATGCAGGAAGCATCACGCCGGTCAGGTCTGGAGCCGACGGTCGAAAAGTTGGCAGATGAGTTCAAGGGCACCTTCAGCCCGGAAACCGTGCGCCGCTACGCGCTCGATAGCCTCAGCGTCCTCAGCCGCGGCGCCAGCCTCAAACAGTACGTGTCGCTGCTGGTCTATCGGTTCACGCGGGAGCGGCTGCTCGCGGCCGCGCAGGTGGAGGGTAAGATGAACAAAGAGATGCCGGAAGTACTTTTCGTCTGCGTGCACAACGCCGGCCGTTCCCAGATAGCCGCCGCCCTCACGCACTCCCTCAGCGGAGGCCGCGTCCACGTGCGCTCAGCCGGCTCGACCCCCGCGGACGAGATCAACCCTGCCGTCGTCCAGGCGATGGAAGAGGTGGGCCTCGACCTCTCGCAGGAGTTCCCCAAGCCGCTCACCGACGAGGTCGTCCAGGCCGCCGACGTCGTCATCACGATGGGCTGCGGCGACGCCTGCCCCATCTACCCCGGCAAGCGCTACCTGGACTGGGAAGTCGAAGACCCAGCCGGCCAGCCGATCGAGACCGTCCGCCGCATACGCGACGAGATCCGCGGCCGCGTGGAGGGCCTGCTCAGCGAGCTGGGCGTCGAGGCGAAGCCGTAGCGTTACCGCGTGTACGACGCACTGGCCCCCGTAGCGCCCTCCGCCGAGGTCCGTATACACAGCCGCGCCTTGGCCCACAGCGACGGTGGGCTAGGGGATGCGCGCCAGCGCGTACAACGCCAGCTGCTTCTCCGCCGCCTCCTGGGCGTCTGCCGAGAACTGGTCAGCCACGTTGCCCGCCACGTTCATTCCCACGTCGAATAGCAGATCGCCCTTGCGGAAGGTGAGGATGCTCGCAATGCCGGCCGGATCGAAATACGCCTCATCGCCGACGCCGCTCACGGTAACGGTGCCGAGGCCGCCCTGCTGGTCCTCGCGGAAGGCCTCCGGGTCAGAGTCCACGGAGAAGCTGATGTTCAGCCCAGAGAACTCGTCGCTGGGGTCGGTGTAGTCCCACTCGCACTGTTTCCCATCGTTCTGCTCCATGCCCGGCCCTACCGGTTCGCCCGTTGCCTGCGCCGCTTCTTGCTGTGTCACAAGCTGGCACGGGTCAAGCACCGCTGGCACCGTGGGGACCCCGCCGTTCTCCGTCGTGGCCGGGGTTGTCGCCGCGCCGGTCGCCGTGGCGGCGCTCGTCGTGGACCCGTCCCCGTTGCCCAGGTGAGTGGGCGTGGGTGTTGCATTGTCCGATGATGAGCCGCACGCGGCCAGGAAAAAGGCGAGCCCGACAAAACTACCAACGGCTAGCTGCTTTAGCACCGCTACTACCCTCCGAATTTCGTATCCACCGGCGCGGCCGAACCGCCCTAAAGACCGATGATACTCGCCTCTTCTGGACATACATTAAGGGCCGTTAATCTGAGGCGGCCGTTTTCGGACGGCGTCTCACGGTGTTATCGTTGTGCGCGTAACACGCTGCAAGGAGACCACAGCATGCCGCGCATCTCCCAGACCATCCAGGACGCCCTCAACGACCAGATCAACCGGGAGCTGGCCTCCGCCTACGTCTACTTGGCGATGTCCGCCTGGGCCGACGAGCAGAACCTCAACGGCGCCGCCAGCTGGCTGCGTCTCCAGTGGCAGGAAGAGCTCGTCCACGCCACCAAGCTCGTCGACTACATCGCCCAGCGCGGCGGCCGCCTTCAGCTCAAGGCCATAGCCGAGCCGCCGATGTCCTACGCCAGCCTCCTGGACTGCTTCCGCGCCGTCCTCCGCCACGAGGAGGAGGTGACCGTGGCCATCAACAACCTCTACGACCAGGCGGCCAGGGAGAAGGACTACGCGACGCAGACGCTCCTCGACTGGTACGTCAACGAGCAGGTCGAGGAAGAGAACGCCCCGGCAGAGATCATCAGCATGCTCGAGCTGGCCGGCGACAGCCCCTCCGGCCTCCTCATCGTCGACCGCCAGCTGGCCAGCCGCACCAGCGCCGGCGCGGCGGCGGCAAACTGACGCGTCCCTTCGATAGCAGAAATGAACACGGACGAGTTCCGTCGCCGCGGCCACGACCTGATCGATTGGATCGCCGCCTACCTGGAGCACGTCGAGGCATACCCCGTCCTCTCGCAGGTCAGGCCTGGCGACGTCCGAGGCCGGCTCCCCGCTGCGCCGCCGCCGGCCGGCGAGCCATTCGACGCAATCATGCGTGACGTCGAGGAGATCATCGTCCCCGGCCTCACGCACTGGCAGTCCCCCAACTTCTTCGCCTTCTTCCCCTCCAACAACTCGTACCCCTCCATCCTCGGCGACCTCCTCTCGTCCGGTCTCGGCGTGCAGGGCATGATCTGGGCCACCAGCCCCGCCTGCACCGAGCTCGAAACGCACGTCATGGACTGGCTCGTCGAGATGCTTGCCCTTCCGGACGCCTTCCGCAGCACGACTTCCGCTCATCCTGAGGATTCCCAGGGACGAGCCGAGCCGGCAACGCGGGCCGGCGGCGTCATCGAGGACACCGCCTCCACCTCCACGCTCGTCGCCCTTATCGCCGCCCGCGAGCGCGCCACCGGCGGCCGCACCAACATGTCCGGCGTCCAAGCCGGCGCGCTCACCGTTTACGCCTCCAACCAGGCCCACTCCGCAACCGAGAAGGCCGTGCGCATAGCCGGTCTCGGCAGCGATAACCTCCGCCTCGTCGATGTCGACGCTTCGTTCGCCATGCAGCCGGACCACCTGGCATCCCTCATCGCGCAGGACCGCGCCGCCGGCCGCACGCCCGCCTTCGTCTGCGCGACCGTGGGCACCACGTCATCGCTGGCCATCGATCCGCTGCCCGCCATCGGCCCCATCTGCCGCGAAGCCGGCGCCTGGCTCCACGTCGACGCGGCGATGGCCGGCACCGCCGCGCTCTGCCCGGAGCTCCGCTCGATCCACGCCGGCCTCGAGTTCGCCGACAGCTACGTCTTCAACCCCCACAAATGGATGCTCACCAACTTCGACTGCAGCGCATTCTTCGTCCGCGACCGCGCAGCGCTCACCTCGGCCCTCAGCATCGTCCCCGAGTACCTCCGCAACCAGGCCAGCGAGTCCGCCGACGTGATCGACTACCGCAACTGGCAGATCGCGCTGGGGCGCCGCTTCCGCGCACTCAAGCTGTGGTTCGTGATTCGGACATACGGCGTCAGCGGTCTCCAGGAGATCGTCCGCCGGCACGTCGCGCTCGCCCGCGATTTCGCCTCCTGGGTCAAGTCCGATCCAGCATTCGAGCTGGCCGCGCCGCCCTCGCTTAACCTGGTCTGCTTCCGCCACAAGTCCGGCGACGAAGCCACAATGGCCATCCTGGATCGGTTGAACGCTTCCGGCAGGCTCTACCTCACGCACACCCGCCTCGGCGAGCGCGCGGCGATCCGCATGTGCATCGGCCAGCGCGCCACGGAGAAGCGCCACGTGGAGGCGGCCTGGGCGGCCATCAAGACAGCGGCGAAGGAAGTCGCGGGCAAGTAGCGCCCGCGCAGCGTACGGCTCAATCCGGTCGTGCACCCGCTGTCGATCTGGCCCAACAGGCTTTCCCGTAACAGCCAGCTCCTGCCCGGTGGACCTGCGGCGCCCAGACCGTGCCGCTTACCGTTGCTTCCTTCCGGACCTGGCGGGGTTCACGGTGGCCTGCCGCGCAGGGCCAGGCTATCAACGCCGCTTATTACGGATAGTCCCTGCGGTACCAGACCTCGAGCGGGAATTCGACCCCGCTATAGCGGGTTGCGGGTACAGGGCACCGCTAGCTCCCCGTCTAGCACGACCTCTAGTCATGCTATTGGCCGCGCCTGAATGGTGTCAACAACGGCCGCCGCGCCCCGCGCATCGCAAACGTATCCAGCAACCCGCTACTTGCTACTGGCTACTGGCTACTGGCACACTTCCAGTACATGCCGCGCATCCGTACTGCCATCATCCTCGCCGCCGGCTACGGCACCCGCTTCCTGCCCGCCACCAAGGCCGTGCCCAAGGAGATGCTTCCGCTCTTCGATAGGCCCGTCATCCAGTACATCGTCGAAGAGGCCATCGCCTCCGGCCTCGACCAGATCGTCATCGTCACCAGCGACTCCAAGAAGCCCCTGGAAGACCACTTCGACCGCAACAAGGTACTCGAGGCCGCCCTCACCAAAAAGCCCGATGTCCTCGCCGAAATCGTCCGCAGCGGCGAGATGAAGGTGGCCTTCGTCCGCCAGAAGGAGATGCGCGGACAGGCCCACGCCATCGCCGAGACCCGCTTCCTCCTCGGCGACGAGCCCTTCGCCCTCTACTACCCGGACGACGTGATCTTCGGCGCGAAGCCCGCCATGCGCCAGCTCCTCGACGTGCACGAGAAGCACGGCGGCAACGTTCTGGCCGTCCAGCGCGTGCCGATGAGCGAGATCGTCCACTACGGCTCGATCGACGCCGAGCAGGTCGAGGACCGCGTCTACAAGGTGAGCCGCATCGTGGAGAAGCCGCCCGCCGACGAGGCCCCGAGCGATCTCGGTACCGTCGGCCGCTACGTCTGCACCGGCGAGATCTGGGAGCTGCTGGAGAAGACGCCGCCTGCCCCCAACGGCGAGATGTTCCTCACCGATACGTTCACGCTCGCCATGCAGGCCGGCGTCCCTCTGTACGCCTGCGAATACGAGGGCACCCGCTTCGACACGGGCCGCCCGCTGGGCCTGCTCCAGGCCTCGATCTACGAAGCCCTCCGCCGCCCGGACATCGCCCCCGCGCTGCGAGAGTACCTGCGGGGTCTGGAACTCTAGGCCACCGCTCATCCTGAGGCTCTCGAAGGGCCAGCACTAACTCCTAACACCGACACCTAGCAACTCGTGTAACCTGAACGCATGCGCACCCTCATCATCGGCCTCTCGCTCCCCAGCGCGGACTTCGACAACCACACCTTCCTCAACGCACCCTCCTTCGCCGAGTACCACCAGCTCGTCGTCGACACCGCTGCCGTCTCCCGCGCCGTCGACGACGTCGTGAACGCGACCGCCGCGCACACGACGTACGGCGGCCAGGCGATCGTCAACGGCGAGGCGTCCGCCCACGCCTTCTCCCTCCGCGCCCTGCTGGACATGCGCCGCCGCGAGACTGAGTGGGTGCTCGCGCATGGCGGGCTCGTCGTGCTCCTCGCCTACCCGGAGGTCGCGCAGCCGGACGTCGCCGGCGGCCCGTGGCGCAGCTACGATTGGCTTCCCCCGGCAGAAGGCTTCTCGTACGAGACAGACCTCCTCGCCGGCTTCGGGCGTCCGGGCGCCGTGCTCGTCGACGCGGACCACCCGTTCGCGCCGTACGTCCAGCAGCTTGCGCCCCACGTCGCCTACCGGGTATACCTGAACGAAGCCGCCGACTCGGCGAGCCAGGCCCGCGCCTTCGCGCGCAGCAGCGGTGGCCAGGCCATCGGCTTCGAGCTTTCGCTCGGCGAAGGAACGCTCGTCGTTCTGCCGCCGCTGGTCAAGCCGGAGGAGGAGCGCGCGCGGACCGCCGCCGCCATCGGCGATTGCCTCGCCCGCTGGCCGGAACGATCGGCCAGCGCTGCAAAGGAGCAGGTACCATGACAGAGACGCAAGTGATGACCGCCAAAGCCTCCGATCTCCTCACCGGCAAGCGTGCCCTCGTTATGGGCGTCGCCGACAAGCACAGCCTCGCCTGGGGAATCGCCCAGCAGCTGCACGCGCACGGCGCCAGCCTCGCCTTCACCTTCTTGCCTGAGGAGAAGGGCCGATTCGAGCGCAACATCCGCGACCTCGCCTCATCCCTTGGCCCGGACGAGTTCCCGATGTTCCCCTGCGAGGTCACGAACGACGCCTCGATCGCCGCCGCCTTCGATTCCGTACGCGAGACGTGGGGCGGCCTCGACGTCCTCGCCCACTGCATCGCCTACGCCGACCGAGACGACCTCAACAAGCCGTTCTCGCAGGTCTCCCGAGACGGGTACAAGATGGCGATGGAGATCAGCGCCTACTCCCTGAGCGCCGTCTCCGCCGCCGCGGCCCCGCTGATGACCGGCGGCGGCAGCATCATGACCCTCACCTACAACGCCGTCGAGCGCACGGTCCCCGGCTACAACGCCATGGCCGCCGCCAAGGCCGCCCTCGAGCTCGGCGTGCGTTACCTGGCTGTCGAGCTTGGGCCGCAGAAGATCCGCGTCAACGCGATCAGCGCCGGCCCCGTCCGTACCCTCTCCGCGAGCGCCGTGAAGGGCATCCAGCAGCTGCGCAAGTTCACCGAGGAGATCGCCCCTCTGCGTGAGAACATCACGCTGGAGGACGTCGGCAACACGGCCGTCTACCTGGCCAGCAACCTCTCACGGATGGTGACGGGGAACATCATCTTCGTGGACAGCGGCACGCACGTCCTGGCCGCCCAGGTGGCCGCCATCCCGCCGGAAGAACGTCCGTAGCCCGGCGCCTTCAGGCGCCGATTCACCGGCCGCTAGAACCCGAAGTCGTCCTCGTCCTCCGCCGGCTCTTCCTCATCGGCCGGCTTACCTCCCAGGATCTCCTCGCGCAGGATCTGCTCCCCGCGCTTGCGGCGTGACTCGCCCAGGCCGCGCAGCATGTCGATGATCTCGCCCAGGCCTTCCAGCTCCTCGGCCAACTCTGGGTACTGCTCGGCCTCTTCCAGCTTCGCCTTGCCCGTGATCACATCCTCCAGCGAAGGCGGCGGGGGCTTCTCCGACTCCGGCGCCGGCCTCAGGCGCTGCGGCTCACGGCGGCGCAGGTGGGCCGGCGGCTGGTCCTCGATCTCGCTGGACGTCGGCATCGTGCGGATCGTCTGCACGGCCGTCTTCAGCCAGCGCTGCGCCCCCGGCGACAACTCCGATATGCGCCGCACCAGCGCCGGATCGACTCGTTCCACAAGCTCCCCGTTTGCCATATCGCCCCAATCTTACGTCAATCGGCGCGCCGGCAAACAGGTGCCCAACGGTTGGAATTTCGTCTGTGGAAGAACGCCCGTCGGTTTGTCCGCTTGCTGGTTTGTCGGTGCGCCGCCCCGTATCATCACAGCATGACCGTCCGCACCCGCTACGCCCCCTCGCCCACCGGCGAGCCGCACCTGGGCAACATCCGCACCGCCCTTTACGACTGGCTGCTGGCGCGCCACTACGGCGGCCAGTTCATCCTGCGCATCGAGGACACCGACCAGCAGCGCTACACGGAAGGCGGCGTGGAGGCGCTGGAGGCAGCGCTGCGCTGGCTCGGCCTGGAGTGGGACGAGGGCCCGGCTAAAGGCGGCCCGTTCGGCCCCTACGTGCAGTCCCAGCGCCTCGACATCTACCACCAGCACTCCGACTGGCTGATCGAGCATGATCACGCCTACCGCTGCTACTGCTCGCCGGAGCGCCTGGAGGAGGTGCGCAAGGCCCAGCAGGCGCGCAAGGAGCCGCCCCGCTACGATCGCCACTGCCGCGACCTGACGCCGCAGCAGCGCGCCGAGCAGGAGGCGGGCGGCGCCAGGCCCGTGGTGCGGTTCAAGACTCCGCTCGGCGGTGAGACCGTCACCCACGACGTCCTCCGCGGCATTGTCGTCTTCCAGAACTCAACGCTGGACGACTTCGTGATCCTGAAATCGGACGGCTACCCCACGTACCACCTCGCCGCCATGGTCGACGATCACCTGATGGAGATCACCCACGTCATCCGCGGCGACGAGTGGCTGCCCAGCGCGCCGCGCCACTTCCTGATCTACCAGGCGTTCGGCTGGGAGCCGCCGCTCTTCGCGCACGTCTCTCGCATCCTGGGCCCGGACAAGGCCAAGCTCTCCAAGCGCCACGGCGCCGACTCCGTGCTCGAGTACCGCCTCAAGGGCTACCTCCCGGACGCCGTCGTCAACTTCCTCGCCCTCCTCGGCTGGTCCCTCGACGACCACACCGAGATCATCGACCGCGAGACGCTGATCAAGAGCTTCGATGTCGACCGCCTGATCCCCAACCCGGCCATCTTCAACGCCGAGAAACTCCTCTGGATGAACGGCGTCTACATCCGCGAGCTATCGCCCGATGCCTTCGCTGAGGCGGTCAAGCCGTACCTCGAAGAAGCGCTGAGCCAGCGCATCGACGACGCTCTCCTCCACCGCATCGTTCCGCTCGTCCAGGAGCGTGTGCGGCTGCTCTCCGAGATCGTCGAGATAGCGGACTTCTTCTTCACCGATGAACCTCTCGCGTATGACACCGGAACGCTCCTCGGCAAAAAGTTCGCCGGCCGGCCGGGGGAGGCCGCGGCCGCCCTCCTGCAGGTCGTCGCCGCGGCCGAAGGCACGGCGGAATGGACGCACGACTCGCTCGAAGCAGCCATCCGCCCGCTCGCCGAAGGGCTCGGCGTTAAGGCCGGCGACCTCTTCGGGGTCGTGCGCGTCGCCGTCACGGGCAAGACCGCCACACCGCCGCTCTTCGAGACGATGGAAGTGCTGGGCCGGGACGTGACGCTGGAACGCTTGCGCGCCGCCCTCGCGCGGCTCTCCTAGGACTTCGCCACGAACTCCGCGCGGACGATCTGGCGCTTGGTGTAGCCGCCGCCGAACCGGTCGTTCGTAACGAAATGCTCGCCGCCGCAGGTAATGACCGTCACCTCGTCCTTGCCGGTCGGCGTCATCCAGTGCCCCGCCGCTGCCGGGTCATTCGGGTCGACGAGCGTCACCTCCGACACCCGGTAGATCAGCTGCTCTCCCGTCTCATCCCCAACTATGGCGATCCGGTCGCCCACCTGCAGGTCGCCCAGGTGCCGGAAAACAGCATCGCCGTTCCACGTGTAGTGCCCGGCGAAGACGGCATTGTCGCCGGCTCCGGGCGGCGCCGTGAAGGTGTACCAGGCCACCTGGTCACTGCGGAACGGCACCTCCGGCGTGCCGTCGTCGTCCAGGCCGTAGGCGTCGACTTGTGCGTTCACGCCGATCTTGTCGATGACGATGTGCATCGGCTGGTCGCCCAGCGGCGGTGCCGAAAGGCCGGACGCCGCGGCGACAGCCACCGGCGAATCGGCCAGTGGCTTGGCGAACACCCACTGCACGTCCTGCGGGGTCTTGTGCAGGACCCGGTAGCCCGCGAAACCGAAGAAGATCAGCCCCGCGGCCAGCCAGAACGCGGCCAGGATGGAGAAGAGACGTCTCTTCCCTGTCCTGCCGCGCTCATCGGGTGTCCCGAAGCGATGTTCGAAGTACTGGCGCCTGCGGTCCTCGAAATCCATGTGCTACTAGGGGTAACGCTCGCCAACGGCGGCCGGTTGCCGCTTTGTTGAAGAAAACTGCAAACGCGCTTATCTGCTCTAGCCGGCTGCTGCCGCCGCGTTCGCGGAGCCGGGGGTGACGCTGGACAGCGCCGCCCTCACCACCAGGCGGTGGTTGTAGTCCCCGCCGAAGACGTGGTCGTTGGGGTCCTTCGTGAAGGTGCCGTCGCAGGTGATGATCGTCAGCACGTCGCTAGGCGTCGCGAACATCACGTCCACCGCGTGAGGGTCCGTCGTCGGGTCCACGCTGAAGATGTCCGAGACCTTGTACACCAGCTTCGTCCCGTCCTGGCCAAGCAACGTGATCTCGTCACCCGCCGCTATGCTCGTGAGGTTGTAGAAGACAGCCGGGCCGAACCACGTCACGTGCCCGGCGAACACCGCGTTGCTCCCGGTCCCCGGCCTGGCGGAGAAGTTATACCAGGCCACAACGTCCGCCGCGTCGTCGCCGGTCGGCACTTCGGGCGCCTGCTTGTCGTCCAGCCCGAACGTCTCAACGGGCGCGCTCACGCCCAGCTTGCTGATGATCATCTGGTACGGGCTATCGCCCAGCGGCGGCGAAGGCACCGGCGTTGGGGCCGGCGTCGCCGTGTCTGTGCGCGGGGCAATCGTCGGCGTCGGCGAAGTCAGCACCTGCACAACGGGCGGGCCCTCGGTTCGGCCGTCCCCGCCGGAGATCGCCGACACGAAGGCGAACCCGAGAAGCGTCACGCCCCCCACAAACGACACCGCTCCCAGCCCGAACAGCAGTTTGCGGGGAGTGTTCGCCGCCTTGAAGGTCTTGATCGGAGAGCGGAAGCTCTTCCACCGCGGGAATTTCAGCTTAGGTAGGAACTTCTTCTTCACAGCCTCTTGTCCGCCGCCACGATAACCTGTCGCATCTGCTAGCTATTATATGTCGGCGGCTCCTAGCCACCAGTCTCTTCAGGTAGACGTTCAACAAACCCCGTATAGTTTCAACGTGCAATGCCCGAAATCGATTCGATAACCGCCGTCCCCGGCATCACCGCCGGCCACTGGACCCACCGCGAGGCAGCCACCGGCTGCACCGTCATCCTCTGCCCGGAGGGCGCCGTCGCCTCCGCAGACGCGCGCGGCGGCGCGCCCGCCACCCGCGAGACCGACCTCCTCCGCACCGGCAACCTCGTCCAGCAAGTCCATGCGGTCCTCCTCAGCGGCGGCAGCGCCTACGGCCTTGACGCCGCAACCGGCGTCATGCGCTGGCTGGAGCGGAAGGGCCACGGCTATCCGGTCACCAACGCCGTCGTGCCGATCGTCCCCGCGGCCTGCCTCTACGACTTCAGCATCGGCCGCACCGACATCCGCCCCGGCGCCGACGCCGGCTACGCCGCCTGCGAGGCCGCGTCCGCCACGCTGGAGCAAGGCTCCGTAGGCGCGGGCACCGGAGCCAGCGTCGCCAAGGCGCTGGGCATCGAGCACGCGCTGAAGGGCGGCATCGGCTCGGCTCTGGAGCGCACCGCTTCCGGCATCGCTGTCGGGGCGCTCGTCGCCGTCAATTCCTGGGGCGAGGTCATCGATCCGGACACCGGCCGCACCGTGGCCGGCCCGCGCGGCGAGCGCCCGGGCGCGTTCGCCTCCACCATCGAAGCTCTCCGCGCCCAGCCGCCGCTCTCTCCCTTCTCCCGAGAGAACAGCACCATCGGAGTCGTGGCCACTGACGCCGTGCTCACGAAGGAGCAGGCCTACCGCTTCGCTGTCATCGCCCAGACCGGCCTCGCCCGCACCATCCGCCCGGTGCACACCCCTGTGGACGGCGACATCATCTTCTCCCTCGCCACCTGCCGCAACGATTCGCCGACGGACGTGCTCCAGCTCGGAGCGCTGGCCGCCCGAGCGGTCGAGCGCGCCGTCCTCGCCGCCGTCTCCAACGCCACGCCGCTCGCCGGACTGCCGTCCGTGAGAGAATGGGTGAGCAGCTAACCAATCAGAAGGAGAGTCCCCATGGAGACCTTCGATGCCGTCCGCACCGTCCTCGCCGTCCGCGAGTACCAGGACAAGCCCATCCCTCCGGAGACCGTCCGCCGTATCGCCGAGGCCGCGCACCTCACCGCCAGCAGCATGAACGCCCAGCCCTGGCACTTCATATTCGTCCAGGACCGCGAAACGCTCCGCAAGATCGCAGAGGTCAACACGCACGGCCCCTTTGTAGCGCAGGCGCCGCTCGCCGTCGTCGTCGCCTATGACAGCGATAGCCGCTTCGGCGTCTCGGACGTCAGCCGCGCCGTGCAGTCCATGATCCTCACCGCCTGGTCGGAGGGCGTCGGCTCAACATGGTCGGGCTGGAGCTGGTTGCAGGCCATCAACCCCATCGTCGGCCTGCCGGCGGGCAAGACGGTCCTGGCCATCGTCCCCTTCGGCTATCCGGTCCGCGCCCGCAAAGGCACGAGGAAGAGCCGCAAGCCGTTCGATGAGGTGATCTCAGGCGAAAAATTCGGCCGGCCGCTCAGATAGGCGGCTCGAACGGTCTTTACCAATCCTTCACCCGCATAGCATTCCCCTTCACCGTCCTGTTCACCCTCGTCGCGGACACTGTCTGCAGGCATCACAGGGACCGGTTATGCCGAACTGACCGGACTCAACCCCCTGGCGAGGCCAAAAGGGAGGGTTTGAGCCATGGGCATTATGCAGAGCCTTCGCAAGAGGGATCGGCGTAGCGCAGGGGCCGCGCCGGTTGCCCCCAGCGCGGCCAGAGCGCCCGATCTCATGGTGCTCCTGCCGGACGCGGCGGGCATCGCCACGTACCAGTTGCACAGCTTCGATTCAGCGCGCGCAGCCGAGCTCTTCGTCGACTCCACGCTGCGCGGCCAGGTCAACGAAGGCACAGTCTTCTTCTGGGCCCTCACCTGGCAGCCGTCGCCCGACGCCGAGCCGCTCGTCCTCATCCGCGACGGCGCCCGGCCCCTCGTCTACCTCTTCTCGTTCCTGGACCTCGACGCCTGCCACGAGTTCGTCCGTTACGAGATGCAGCGCGGCCTGGACCTGGCGCAGGTGATGATCTACTGGGCCGTCCCGGCGCGCGTCGGGTTCGACGAATGGGGCGCCGCCTTCGTAGCCCCGTCCGCGGCCCCGCAGCGTCCCGCCGGTGACGCCTCCGGCGACGAGCCCGTGGCCACCGTCGTGCCGTTCAGCCCGAACGAAGCGGCTCCGGTCACGGGGCAGCGCTACCTCACTGAAGCCGACATCGCGGAGGCCATCCGCGAAATGGACGAGTTCGTGAAGCGGCCGCCCGCCAGGCCGATCCCTGAGCCGGCGCCGATCATCGACTTCCCGGCCGCCTCAGAGCAGATCCAGCGTGCCAGGCAGGCGCGCCAGGCGGCAGACGCCTGGAGCAACTTCGCGCTCGCTCTCGACGAGGCGCTGGACGTCCACGTTGCCATCCAGGTGAGCAACAAGCTGGCCTGGAACCGCATCATGCGCGCCCTCACAGAGGCAGCCCGCTTACAGAAGAGGAGAGACGCCGCGGCCAACGCCTGGGGAAACGCCTCCAGGGCCCTGGCGGCGGCCGCCGCAATCGCCTCAGGCGGAGACGGCACGATGCGGCGCGTCTGGCTCACCGCTGCCACCGCGCTCGCAGAGGCTGCCGAGCTGGCCGCCGCAAGGATCACCTTCCGCAAGCCCTGGCAGAACGCCGCCTGGGCGATCGAAGAGGCCGTCTACGCCTACCGCCTGGAGACCAGGGCGCGAGTCACCCACGCCTGGGGCGCCGCGGGCCTGGCCATCGCCGAAGCAGTCCAGACCCGTGAGGCCAGTGAGAAAGCCGCCAGGCTGGGCTGGGCCAACGCGGCCCGCGCGCTGGGCGAAGCCGAATCAGCTTTCGAACGACGCGCGCGAGCCCGGGCGGCCTGGCACGAGATCAGCAACGCAATCAACGGAGCGCTGGAAGCAAAGTTCAGGCGTGATGCGGCCATCGCCGCCTGGACAAACATCGGAGGAGCAATGAACGCAGCAGTCGCCGCACAGGAAGCCTATCAGCGCCGCCGCCGGATCATCGCCGGCTGGCGCAACGCAACTACCGCCCTCATGGAAGCAATCGTCGCTGAGGCCAAGCTGCGCATCCTCCACGCCGGCCTGGACAAGAGGCTCATCGCCGCCGTGGATCGCAAGGTCAAGGGCAAGACGAAAATCTCGCTGGGAAAGCCGGCAGGCCGATCCACAGTCATCATCGAGCGGCCCGAACCGGTGACTACCGAGTCAGAAGCCGAGTCGCCCTCCGATGAACACGCCGGCTCGGCGCCTCCCGAACACACCGCTCACACCATCGCGAAGCGCTGGGAGCGCCGGGAAGAGCCTTTCGACGGCTTCCGCTCACCGCCGGGCCGCTTCCACCACCAGGAGCTCCCACGCAATCTCCGCTTCTAGCCGAACGTCGCTGAACTACCGCCGGGGTGGGCCAGGAGGTCTGCCCCGGCTTGTCTTTCCGCTCATCCTGAGGCTCCCGAAGCATGTCCTGAGCGCGGCGTGAGCCGCAGCCGAAGGGGATCACCTCTGGCACTTCGGGCAGAAGTGCGTGCTCCTCCCGCCTACCACCACGCGCCGGATCGGCGTTCCGCAGACGTAGCACGGCTGGTCCGTGCGCTGGTACACCTTCACCTTCAGCTGGTGGCGTCCCTCGTTACCCTGCCCATCCACATAGTCGCGGAAGCTGGACCCACGGTCGCCCAGCGCCTCGTGCAACACCTCGATGATCGCATCGTGCAACCGCGCCGCCTTTGGCCGCGAGACCTTGTTCCCCGCCTTGCGCGGGTCGATCCCGGCCGCGAACAGCGCCTCGTCCGCGTAGATGTTCCCGACTCCAGCCAGCACCGTCTGGTCCAGCAGCAGCGCCTTCACCGGCGCCGAGCGCCGCTTTAGCAACCCGGCGAACGCCGCCGTCTCGAACTCCGCCTCCAGCGGCTCCGGACCCAGCCCCGCGTGCACCAGCGCCCAGTCGTCGACCAGCCACATCATCCCGAACTTGCGCACGTCGTTGAAGCACAGCCAGGCGCCGTCGTCCAGGCTGAACTTAGCGCGAAGATACGGATCTTCCTCACACTCCGCCGCCGAGTGCCGCAGCCGCCCCGTCATCCGCAGGTGCACCACCCACTGCATCCCCCGGTCGAGGTCGAACACCAGGTACTTCCCCCGCCGGGACACACCCTCGATCCGGTGCCCCGGCAAGAGCCGCGCGAACTCCTCCCGAGACATCAGCTGTACCAGCCGCGGCGCGTCCTCCGACACCCACGCGCCCGTGATGGAGCGCCCCTTCACAAGGGGCAGCAGGTCACGCCGTATCGTCTCGACTTCCGGAAGCTCAGGCATCGCCCTAAATGTAGCCGCAGGTCTTCAGACCCGCCAGTTTCGGGAAGCAGCCATCTAGCTCTGCCCGGAGACCTTCTCCTCGTCCGCCACGTGAATCTCCGCGCCAATCTCCGGCACCACCATCGCCTGGTGATGCCCCACCGGCTGTCCGCGGAAGATGAAGATGAACAGCCAGAACGCCGCGATCACGCTGACGACGATCGGGCTCAGCACGAACCCGCCCCCGATCAGCCCGGCGATGACCAGCGCCAGCCCCACGAGGCTCCCCCCGGAGCTGATCCGCGGCACGTACAACTTCTTGTCCAGCACCATCGCCAGCAGTGCCGGGATCACAATCAGGTTGCCGATGGTGACGAGCAGGTCCCACACAGTGAGCTAAGCGTATGAGGCAAACGCTGGAGGAACAAGGGAACCCCACCCCTTACAAACAATCGCTTACTAACGCGGGTAAGGACCTGACCCTAAGGGAACGTCCCCACGTCAACCGCCTCCCCGTACTGCATCTCTCCCCAGCTGCGCCCCACCTTCGTGTCGATCTTCAGCGGCACCCGCATCTCCAGGGACTGCGGCATGATCTCCAGGCAGAGGCCCCGCATCTCCTCCACCTCCGCGCCCGGGCACTCGAAGATCAGCTCGTCGTGCACCTGCAGGATCATCCAGCTGCCCAGCTTGCGCCGCCTCATCTCCGCGTCCAGGCGGTTCATCGCCATCTTGATGATGTCGGCAGCCGTCCCCTGCACCGGCATGTTGATCGCCGCCCGTTCCGCCGCGTTGCGTACGTTGTAGTTGCCCGCGTGTATCTCCGGAATGTAGCGACGCCGCCCGAAAAGCGTCTCCGCGTAGCCGTCCCGGCGTACCTTCGCCACCGTCTCCGAGACGTACTCCGGGATCCCGGGGTACTTCTCGAAGTATGTCTTGATGAACGTCGCCGCGTCCTCCTGCGAAATCTTCTCCCGCGTCGCCAGCCCGTAAGCGCTCAGCCCGTACAGCACCCCGAAGTTGAACACCTTCGCCCGCCGCCGCATGTCGGGGGTGACCTTATCGATCGGCACGCCGAACACCTGCGAGGCCGTCGCCGCGTGGATATCCTCGTCGTTCTCGAACGCGCTCACCAGACCCGGATCGCCGGTGATGTGCGCCATGATCCGCAGCTCGATCTGCGAGTAGTCCGCCGAGAGCAGCATCGGGTCCTTGCCGGCGTCCCGCGCAATGAACGCCCGCCTGATCTGCGCGCCGATCTCGCCGCGCACCGGGATGTTCTGCACGTTCGGGTTGCTTGACGAAAGGCGGCCCGTGGCCGCGCCCGTCTGGTTGTACTCCGTGTGGATGCGCTTCGTCCGCGGGTTCACCAGGAACGGCAGCGGGTCCAGGTACGTCGACTTCAGCTTCGTGAGCTCCCGGTACTCGAAGATCAGGTCCACCACCGGGTGCACGCCGCGCAGCCCCTCCAGCGAGTCCTTGTCCGTTGCATGCGCGCCCGTCTTCAGCCGCCGCGTCTTTGGCAGGCCGATCTCCTCGAAGAGGATCGACGAAAGCTGGATCGGGGAGCCGATGTTGAACTCGTGCCCCACCGACTTGTAGATCTCTTCCTCCAGCCGGTGGATCTCGCCCGACATCGTCTCCGCCATCTCGTGCAGCGTGCCCGTGTCGATCGCGACGCCGTGCACTTCCATCGCCGCCAGCACAGACACCAGCGGCATCTCGATCTCGTGGAAGAGCCGGCCCATCCCCTTCTCCGCCACCTCCGGCTCCAGCACCGCCCGCAGCCGCGCGATAGCGTCGGCACAGGCGCAGGCGACGGCAGCCACGTCATCGATCGCCGCCTGGTCGATCGTCACCTGTTGCGACTTCTTGCCGCCCTGGCCCAGCAGCGGCCCGCGGTCCGGCAGCTCCGTCCCGAAACGCTTGGCGTACAGCCAGCCCAGCGCCAGGTTCCCCTCCTCCGGCCGCCCGGCGCCCCCACCTTCGCCGACGAGGAACGCTGCGATCATCGTGTCGAACGCCACGCCCTTCGTTTCGATCCCGTGGTTCGCCAGGGCGACGATGTCAAACTTGCAGTTGTGGCCCGTGACCTTCACCTCGGGCGAGGTGATCACCGGCGCCAGCTTCTCCAGCACCACGGCGATCGGCAGCTGCGGCGGCCCGTCCTCCAGGCGCAGCGCGTGCCCCACCGGCACGTAGTACGCCTCGCCGCCGCCAAGGCCCAGCGTGAACCCGGCAATGTCCGTCGTCATCGCCTCGCGCGTCACCGCCTCCACGTCCAGGACGAACCAACCTTGCTTCTTGATCGCCGCCACGATCTTCGCGAGCTGCTTCTCGTCCCGCACCGTCGCGAACTTCTGCTCGGACGCGGCGGGCGCGGCTGCAGCCGCCGTCGGCGCGCCTTCCTTCACCGGCAGGCGCGGGATCAGCGTCCTAAACTCCAGCTCCCGGAACAACTCCTGCACGCGCGCCGGGTCGTAGTGCGCATAGAAGTCCGCCGCCTCCAGGTCCAGCGTCACCGGCGCATCACACACAATCGTCGCTAGGTGCTTGGACTGGCGCAGCTGGTCGGCGTACTGCTGGACAAGGCCCTGCACCTTCGGCGGCTTCACCTCGCCCGCGTGCTCGAGCATGTTCTCGATCGAGCCCCACTCGTCGATCAGCTTGACCGCGGTCTTGTCTCCCACTCCCGGTATCCCCGGAATGTTGTCGGAGACGTCGCCCTTCAGCGCCTTGAGGTCCGTCATCTGCGGCGGCAGCACCCCGTAGCGCTCCTTCACATCGTCCGCCTCCTCGAAGATCACAGAATCGCGCTGGTACGGCCGGTACATCCAGAGGTGCACACCATCTCGCACCAGCTGCGCGATGTCGCTGTCCATGCTCACCAGGTAGGTGTCGATACCTTCCGCCGCTGCCTGAGTGGAGAGCGTGCCCATCAGGTCGTCGGCCTCATAGCCGGGCAGCTCGTAGACCGGGATGCCGAACGCGCCAATCACCTCGCGGCAGCGCATCATCTGGCGGCTGAACTCCTCGCGCTCATCGACGGCCATGGGTACGCGAGTCGCCTTGTACGTCTCCGTGATCTCGTGCCGGAACGTCGGTGCGGCCGTGTCCAGCGTCACGATCACGTGAGTCGGCTTCAGCTCCCCGAACATCGCCAGGAACGTGTTGGCAAACCCGAACGGCGCGCCCACCAGCTCCCCGGTGGCCCGGACGCGCAGCGGCTCTGCCAGCTGCTTCATCGCGTGGAAGGAGCGGTGGATGATCGAATGCCCGTCGATGAGGACGAGGCGGCGCGGGGGCGGTTCAGGGGCCATCGGCCCGATTATAGCGCCGGGTTACCGGCCAAGCGCCTTCATGAACGTCAGCCGGTCGTAGTAGGCCGTCTCCTGCGCGATCCGCCCTTCCTCGTCGAACTGGAAGTGGGCGATGATCCGGAACTCCAGGTCCCGCCCCGTCGCGGGCGTTCCCCGGAACGTCCCCTCATGCCGGCCGCTCAGCCGCAGCTCGATCACGACGGCGTCGTCGCCCATCGTCCAGCGCAGGATCTCCCGTTTCAGGCCGGGGAAGCCCTCCCAGAGGTAACGGTAGTTGTCGCCGACGATCGCCGCCCCGCCCTCGTAGCGCACACCCGCCGCCACGTCCTCGAACACAGGGTCTACCCGGCTGTACGTCGCGAGAACGCGCGCCGCGTCGTGGTCGTTCTCGGCTTCCACGTGCTCGATGATCGTGGCCCGCATCTGTTCCCGGGAAAGCGGCATGCGCGGATTATAACGTGACCCGTTGCGGCTGCTGACATCGCCCCGTCCGGCTTCGCTTGCCCCGCGTGCTACGATGGCGCCAACTTGGGCCCCCAGTACGTCGCCTTCGACCTCGAGACCACAGGACTCGACTCTTCCCGCGACTCGATCATCGAGATCGGCGCCGTGCGCTTCACCCGCGACGGCGTCATCGGCAGCTACGAGACGCTGGTCAACCCACGCCGCTCCGTTCCGGCGCCGGTGCAAACTCTCTGCGGCATCACGGACGACATGCTCGCCGAGGCGCCGCCGCTGGAGGTCGTCGCCGCGGACTTTGAGATGTTCATCGCCGGCTCGATCCTCGTGGGACACAACGTTTGCAACTTCGACATCCCCGTCCTCGACACGCACGGCATCCGCCACCCCGGCGAGGCGTACGACACCCAGCGCCTGGCCTCGCTGATCTTGCCGGCGATCGGCCAGTACGGCCTCGCCGAACTGGCTCAGCACTTCGAAATCGGGTTCCCCGTCCACCACCGCGCCCTCGCCGACGCCGAGGCCTCACGCTCCCTCCTCCTCGCCCTTTTCGAGCGCGCCGCCGAGCTGCCGGGCGAGGTGATCGCCCAGGTCGCCCAGTGGCTGACACCAACGCAGTTCCCCTGGCGCGGCTTCTTCCGTGAGGCCTACGACCTCGCCGCCGGCCGCCCCTCCGTCCGCCGTCCCACCATCCGCGAGCACAACGGCCGCGACCTGCGCCCGCTCAAGCCCGCGCCGGAAGAAGCGCCGGTCCCCGCCCAGGAGCCGGCCTGCATCCTGGCTTCCGGCGCCACGCGCAAGGACGTCTTCCCTGACTTCGACGAGCGCACCGAGCAGCAGCGGATGCTGGAAGCCGTCACTAACGCCCTCAACGAGGGACAGCGCCTGATGGTGGAGGCCGGCACCGGCACCGGCAAGTCGATGGCTTACCTGATCCCGGCCGCCTGCCATGCGCTGCCCAACAGCAGCCGCGTCGTCGTCTCCACGTCCACGATCAACCTGCAGGAGCAGCTGGCGAAGAAAGACCTGCCCGCGCTGCAGCAGCTGATGCCCGCCAGCGGCCTCCTCGCCTGCCAGCTGAAGGGTCGCCGCAACTACCTCTGCCTCCGCCGCTTCGACGCCCTCCGCCACGAGATGGCCCTCTCCGACGACGAGGCCTACCTTGCCTCCCGCATCCTCGTCTGGCTGGGCGAGACCGAGACTGGGGACCGCGCGGAGCTGCGCCTCTCGCCGCAAGAAGAGGCGATCTGGTCGCGCATCAGCGCCGACCGCGCCGAGTGCACGTCCGACAACAGCCCCTTCGTCGTCGACGGCTCCTGCTTCCTGATGCGCGCCCGCAAGAAGGCCGAGGCCTCGCACATCGTCGTCGTCAACCACGCCCTGCTTCTGTCCGACATCGGCACGGGCGGGCGGGTCGTGCCGCCGTACCAGCATCTCGTGATCGACGAGGCCCACCACCTGGAGGACGAGGCCACGCGCCAGTTCGGCTTCTCCTGCCGCGACAAGGACCTCGATTCGCTCCTCGACCGCTGCGACGCCATCGCACCCGCTCTCCAGAACACGCTGCGCACGGCTCCCGTCATGCTCGACGCGCGCCAGGAGCTCGCCGCCATGGCCTCCGCCGTCCGCGAGGCCGTGCGCCCGGCCCGCTCCCGCGTCCGCGAGCTGCTGGAGGCGCTCTCCGCCTTCCTCTCGGAGCACTCCGCTCCCGGCGACGAGCCGAAGCTCCACCTGACCCGCGCCATGCGCGTGCAGCCGGACTGGCCCGGCGTGGAGATCGCCTGGGACAACTGCCGCGTCACCCTCCGCCAGACCGCGGAGGCCCTCAAGCGGCTGCAGGAGCGCCTCTCCGACGCCGAGCAACTCGGCATGCTGAACCAGGAGCTCGTCGTCGCCGACACCGGTGGTTGCCTGGAAGACGTCCAGCGCTACGCCGACGGCCTTGGCGCCGGCCTCGAGACCGATGACCCACAGCGCGTCGTCTGGCTGGAGAGCGACCGCCATGACGGCGGCGTCACGCTCTCCTGGGTCCCCCTCGATGTCCACGACCTCCTTCGCGACGGCCTCTACTCAGACCGCAAGACCGTCGTCCTTACCGGCGCCACGCTACGCACGCAGGGCGGCTTCTCCTACCTCCAGCAGCGCCTCGGCCTGGAGGACTGCGAGACACTGGCCCTCGGCTCCCCGTTCGACTACCGCCACGCTGCCCTCGTCCTCGTCCCGCGCGACATGCCGGAGCCGCAGACCCCCATCTACACGGACCACCTCTCGCAGGCCATCGTTGACCTGGCTCGCGCCTCGCGCGGGCGGGCGCTCGTGCTCTTCACGTCGCACGCGATGCTGCGCGCCGCCAAGGACCTCACCGTGGGCGCTCTGCACGAAGAAGGCATCGAGGTGCTGGCCCAGGGCATCGACGGCTCCCCCCGCCAGCTCGTGCGTGCGCTGCTTGCCAACCCGCAGACGGTGCTCCTCGGCACTTCCAGTTTCTGGGAAGGCGTCGACATCCCCGGCGAGGCGCTCTCGCTGATCATCATCGCCCGCCTGCCCTTCGCCGTGCCGACCGATCCCGTCTACGCCGCCCGCGCCGCCATGTACGACGACGCCTTTAGCCAGTACGCCCTCCCCCAGGCCGTCATCCGCTTCAAGCAGGGGTTCGGGCGTCTCATCCGCACCAAGACCGACCGCGGAGTCCTCGTCGTCCTCGATCAGCGCATCGTCGGCAAGGAGTACGGCCGCGCCTTCCTGCAGGCGCTGCCGCCGTGCCCCATCCGCCAGGCCTCCGTCCGCCAGATGCCTGACCTCATCGAGGCCTGGCTCGCCGCGCCCGCGCGCCACGCATGACCTACCGCGTCCGTCTGCGCCCCGTGAAGGCGGGCGATCTTCCACAGATCGAGCCCTGGTGCGCGGAAGCGCTGGCAGCCGCCTACGCCGAACGGTCGCTGGAGCAGCGGTTCGCGGACGCAAAGACGGCGGGTTGCGACCTCCTGGCGATCGCCGGCGGCGACGGCGCAGTCCGCGGCCTCCTCGACTACCGGCTGAATGACCCGGCGGACGGCTGGCTGACGACTGTCCTCATCGCCATGGCGGCCGGGCAGCGTGGCTGGGGCTACGGCTCCGAGGCGATGCGCCTCCTGGAGTCACGGCACCGCAACGCCCGCTTCCACGCCCGGATCGACCCGCGCAACGGCCTCGCCCTCTACTTCTGGCTACGACTCGGTTACAGGCCGGCTCGCCCGGACGAGGTCTTCTGGCGCGTCCCGAATGACGGCGGTATCATCGCCATGATCCGTGATTCCGGGAGCCACCCCGGTTAGTCTGGAACATCCGCAACCATGCTCGATACTTTGCGCAAGACGATTGCCGTTCGCCCGCGGTTCTGGGTGCTCACCACCGTCACCTCTGCCGTCATCCTGCTTGCCCGCTACGGCTTCGACACAGAGTCCCACTTCGCGTCTGACGGCGGCGCTGTGCGAGCGTACATCTCGGCCATCAGCACCCTCTTCGGCATCCTCGCCGCCTTCATCATCTACGTCGTCTGGTCGCAGTTCATCGAAGCCGACCACGCCATCAAGCTGGAAGCCAACGAGCTGCTGGACCTCTGCCGTTACGCCGTCTACCTGAACGATCCCGCCGCGCTGGACTCCGTGACCGCCGCTGTCGGCCGCTACGCCAGCGCGGTCTGCGAGGACGAGTGGACGACGATGCCCGCCGGCCGCGCCCACCCGGCCGCGGAGGGTGCGCTGGAGGGCGTGTTCGCCGCCGTCAACAGCGTCCGCTTCGACGACGACCGCGACAGCACTGCCTGGAGCCGCATGATCCAGAAGTTCGAAGCCGTCTCCGACGCCCGCGACAAGCGCATCGAGCTGGCCGGCGAGCGCATGCCGGCCCTGATGCGCGGCCTCCTCTACATGGTGTCCGGCCTGCTGCTGCTGGGCTTCTTCATGATGGCAATCCAGAACGACCTCCTGGCCGTCGCCGTCACCGTCGGCACGACAGCCGTCGTCTTCCTCACCATCGAAGTCATGGAGGACATCGACAACCCGTTTGACGGCCAGTGGGCGATCTCCCACGAGCCGTTCCAAGCCCTGCGGCGGCAGCTGCCGGCTCTCTTCCGCCGCGAAGAAGCAAGGAGTGCCTGATGGACGACGTCTTCAAGTACATCGATGACCACCACGACGACGCCATCAAGTCCCTCATCGAGCTCTGCAGCTTCCCCACCGTCAGCGCCCAGGCCCGCGCCATCAAGGAGACGTCCGACTGGGTCTCCGGGCAACTGCGCGGCCTCGGCTTCGAGGTGCAGGTGCTGCCCAAGCCAGAGGGCGGCCGCGCCCAGCCCGTCGTTTACGCGCAGGCGAAGGGCGCATCGCCGAAGACGCTCCTCTTCTACGACCACTACGACGTCCAGCCCGAAGAGCCGCTGGAGCTCTGGAAGACGCCCCCCTTCGAGCCCGTCCTCCGCGACGGCAAGCTCTACGGCCGCGGCGTCTCCGACAACAAGGGCAACATCGCCGCCCGCTTCGCCGCCATCCGCGCCTGGCGCGAGACCCGCGGCGACCTGCCCTGCTCGATCAAGTTCTGCATCGAAGGCGACGAGGAGATCGGCTCACCCTACATGGAGGAGTTCGTCGAGCGCCACAAGGACCTGCTCAAGGCCGACGCCTGCATCTGGGAGGGCGGCGGCGTCACCTGGGAGGGGCTGCCCCAGATCACGCTCGGCGTGAAGGGGCTGCTCTACGTCCAGCTGGAGTGCGAGTCCATCTCCCGCGACGCCCACTCCTCCTACGGCACAGTCCTGCCCAACGCCGCCTGGCGCATGGTCTGGGCGCTCTCCACCATCAAGGGACTCGACGAGCGCGTCCTCATCGACGGCTTCTACGACGACGTCCGCGCCCCCACGCCAGAGGAGCGCGCCGCCACCGAGAAGCTCCCCCACGACGAGATGGAGACCGCGAAGACGTACGCGATCGCGGAGTTCCTCGGCAAGGTGCGCGGCCTCGATTTCGAGCTGCGCCACCTCTTCCAGCCGACCGCCACGATCGACGGCCTCTCCTCCGGCTACGAAGGCGAGGGGCCGAAGACCGTCCTCCCCGCCAGGGCGATGGCCAAGATCGACTTCCGCCTCGTCAACGACCAGGACCCCCACGACATCGAACGCAAGCTCCGCGCCCACCTGGACAAACACGGCTTCAGCGACATCAAGATGATCAACCTGGGCGGCGAGCACCCGGCCCGCACCCCCGTCACCGATCCCTTCGTCCAGGTGATGGTCGCCGCCGTCCGCCAGGCCTACGGCGATGAGCCACTTATCGTCCCGACGATGGCCGGCACCGGGCCGCTCTACCCCTTCGTCACCACCCTCG
Source organism: Dehalococcoidia bacterium (assembly GCA_035542855.1). Taxonomy (GTDB): domain Bacteria; phylum Chloroflexota; class Dehalococcoidia; order SM23-28-2; family RBG-16-64-32; genus DATKKM01. The sequence continues at coordinate 390 of DATKKM010000135.1, read as the reverse complement.
GCCTGCCCACCGGCGACTGCGGCATCGGCTACCCGGACGCCGCCATCCACGCCCCCAACGAGAACATCCGCACGGAGGACTTCCGCAAGGGCACCAAGGCCATCGCCGCGCTGCTCCAGCAGTTCGGCCAGGGCTGAACTGTGGATTTGTCGAACCGCTGTGGAGACTAACGCAGCGGCCGCATGATCCGCGCGATCCGAGCACCTGGCGAGAGGTTGAGCGAGCCTCGTAGCTCCCCGCTGACCACCCACGCCCGCGGCCTTCCGTCAAGCCGTTGACCCGCCCGTTACCCCGCGTTACAGTGGTCGATGCTTCCGACGAAGCCGCCAACAGCCAGCCGAAGGGACTCACGGAGCGGACGGGCGACCGGTCGCCCGCCAGAGACCTGGG
>DATKKM010000134.1:0-5587 GCA_035542855.1 Dehalococcoidia bacterium | reverse complement strand
GGTGGAGGTTAGAGGTTGGCGTAGGGGTGGAGCGCGCTGCGGCCCTACGTTCTTGGTGTGCGCATTCGGGTGGTTGGTCTGTTTGACAGGTGAAGGGGTTTAGCGGGCGCTCGTCCTTCGTGAGCCTCAGGATGAGCGGGTTGGCGCTCGGGGAGACGGGCAGGTCTCAGGCTTAAGCCTGACCCTCGGTCTACACGGCCACACGCACGGTGCGGCCGCAGTTGGTGCAGGTCCAGCGTTCGTAGGCGCGGGAGGGCCAGCCGGCGGATTCGGACTGGTAGATGAGGACGTCCGGGATGGCGAAGACGGTTTCGATGAGCCAGCGGGGGACGGACTTGCGGCGGGTTTCGGTGCGCCAGTCGCGTTTGCCGCAGCGTTTGCAGGGGGGTGGCTTCTGTGCCGTCACGGGGGGTTAGAGGTTGGAGGGTGGACGTTGGAGGTGCGCCGGGGGGTGTGTTGTGCGGCTGGGCACGATGCTGGGGGATGAGTCACCTTCGTGGTTCGTGAGCCTCACCATGAGCGGATGTGCCTCACCATGAGCGGGCGGAGCCTCACCATGAGCGGCGGCGGCCCCGCGTCCCTGGCGACCTGAAGGTCGCCGCTACTTGTCAGGCTGAAGCCTGACGCCCCGGGCATTACCTCAGCAGCTCTACGAGCTGGTGGAGCATGCGGGCGGTGGCGCCCCAGATGCGGTGGCCGTTGTATGAGAAGGATGGGACCAGCACTTCGCGGCCCTGGTGCTCACGCACTTCCAGTTCCATGTTGCCATCCTCCATGAGGAAGGTGAGCGGGACCTCGACCACTTTGGCGACTTCCTGGTCGTTGATGCGGTATGGATAGGACTCCGCGTATTCGAGGACGCCGACGAAGGGGGTGACGCGGAAGTTGCTGATGGTGACCATGTCGTCGAGGGAGCCGATCAGGCGGACGTGGTCTTTCTTGACGCCGATCTCTTCCCAGGTCTCACGGAGGGCCGTGGTCTCGCTGCAGTCGTCACCGTCGTCGCAGGCGCCGCCGGGGAAGGACATCTGGCCCTTGTGGTGCTCGACGTGGTTGGTGCGTTCTGTGAAGACGACGTGGGCGTCGCCCTCGCGCGGGTGGAGGAGGATGAGGACAGCGGCCGCAGCAGCCGAGGGATGCTCGATCTTGCGCGGTGTGTAGTCCGAGAGGGCCGACTCGACGCGTTCCAGCAGGTCATTCATGAGCACCGACATTATATCGCCTCCCCGGGGTCGTCACGACCCAGTTCGGCGCGGGCCTCGACGATGCGCTGGCGAAAGGCCGAGACGTCGAAGTACGTCCAGCCGCGGACGGCGACGCGGCGGAGGTGGAGGTAGGCCGCGCGCCGGATCGACGCCAGCGATTCGTCTGCGCGGTCCTCGATCAGCTCGAGGAGGCGGGCGAGCGCTTCGCTGAGCCGGTGGTTTTCTGCGCTGAGGCTGGAGACGGCGAGGCGCCGGTCTCCAGCCTCCTGCAACACCCCGTCGATGTGAGAGACGAGTCCGGCGGCGGTTCCGTTGCGTTGGGGGGTACCGTCCGGCAGCGAGCGGAGTATGTCGCGGGCGGCGGCGAGGACGTCGCGGATGCGCGCGTTGTCCGCGGCCAGGTCTTCGACGATGGTGTCGGCTTCGGCGGCGAGGGATTCGCAAAGCATGGTGATGGCGGTGGAGGCTTCGAGGGCGAAGAGCGAGGAGATCTCCGGAGCGAGCTGTTCGGCGACGGCGCCCTGGATGGCGCGGAGGGCTTCGGCGGGGGTAGGGCGCATCACACCCTCATCAGATCCATGATCTCCAGCTCCAGGCGGGAGACGTTGCGGCCGAGGAAGGCCATCATGGCGCTCCTGGTGCGGCCTTCGCAGTAGGAGCGGCCGCCGGTGAGGAAGATGGCGGCGAGCTTGGCGTTGCCGAGGATCTCCCAGAAGCGGACGGACTCTTCGTCGATCTTGAGGCCGGAGTCCTCTTCGTACATGCGGTAGAAATCGGCGCGGTCCATGAGGCCGCCGACGTGCTCGGTGCCGATCCAGCGCCAGGGGCGGATGCAGGCCCAGGCGACGTCCTCCAGGGGGTCGCCGACGTGGGTCATCTCCCAGTCCAGGATGCCGACGATCTCGCCGTCCGGGCGGGCGAGGAAGTTGCCGGTGCGGTAGTCGGCGTGGACGAGGACGATCTTCTGGGCGGGCCTCGGCGGGTGCTTGCGCAGCCAGCGAAAGGCGGCGCGGAGGACGGGCTGCGGCTCGAGCGCTTCCTGGGCGACGATGCGCTCCCACTTCTCGACTTCCATGGGGCCGCAGGCGGCGGGCGCGGGCGGGTGGCCCAGGCAGCCGAGGTCCAGGGCGGCGACGTCGATCGCGTGGATACGGGCGAGGATGCGGGTGAACTCTTCGGCCATGCGGTTGCGGGCGGGGAAGTAAGCGGGGTCCATCAGCACCTTGGTGGGGTTGGCCTCGCAGCCGTCCAGGCGCTGCATGAGGGCGAACGGCCGGTCCAGGTAGGAGGCGTCCTGCTCCATCCAGTACATCTCCGGGACGGGGACGCCGTGGGCGCGGACGGCATCCATCACGCGGAACTCAAGGTCGCGGTCAGATTCGAGGAGGGAGGCGTCGGGGTCGCGGCGGAGGATGAAGCCGCGGGTGAGCTCGGCGCCGTTTTCGCGCCAGGCGGCGTCGAAGGACCAGGTCTCGCGGGACTGGCCGCCGGGGATGCGGAAGAGCCCGGAGACGGCGACGCCGTTGTCGGCGCCCAGGCGGGGCGCGAGGTACTGGGCGATGCGCGATTCGAGCAAGGCCCTCACCCCCGGCCTTTCTCGCGCTTTGCGGGCGAGGGGAGATGCTTGTTTTGCATTGTGACGCAAGGGTAGCAGGTGTTACGGGAGTGTCAACAGAATCGGCGTCCCCTGCCCCTCGCCCGAGGGGCGATCTAGGGTGGCCGTTCCGTGGATGTCTTGCGGTAGAGCAGGTTCTCGCCGCGGGAGAAGGTAGGCGCCGCGCGCTCAACAGAATCGCAATCTTCACAAACGCGAGGTGTTTTCGGCTGATCGTAAGCGGCGGGCCGGTTACCATTAGGTAACACTAATTCTGATTTCGAGCCGTGATACTGCGCGGGGCGCACCACGCGAGGAGCTGGGTTTGACGTACGTGATGGCGACGCCCTGGACACTGCAGGGCCGGAACATAGCGATTCAGAAGGCGGTCGCGGCGATCTACGACCGCTACTTTGCGAAAGGGCCGCGCTGGATCGCCAAGCACCTGCCTCAGCGCAACGAGATGCGCGACTACTCCGGCAAGCTAAGCGGCGAATCGAAGGAGATACTGCTGGGGGACTTCGGCGTGGAGTCGTTCATCGAGGACTACGCGCGGATGGCCATCCTGGCCTCCGGCGACAGCTACGCCACCCGCCAGACGTACGTGCAGTGGGTGTACGACGAGCAGCGGCACTCGAAGGCGCTGGGGTACTGCCTGGTCGATTCCGGGCTGTACACGCAAGAGGAGATCGACCGGTACGCCGCGGAGTGCAACGAGGACACATGGACGTTCGACCGGCAGACCGGCCACGAGGCGACGCCGGAGCGCGGCGCGGCCTACGCGATAGCGCAGGAGCGGCAGACGAAGAAGAACTACCAGGACATGCAGAAGCGCATCTGGCAGGAGTATGGCTCGCCGGTGGACGGGGCGGACCGGCCAGTCTACCCGGCGATAGCGGGCGTGTGCCAGACGCTGTCAGTCGACGAGGGGTACCACGAGGGCGTGTTCCGCAAGATCACTCGCGCGTACCTGCACCTGTGGCCTGACAAGGCGCTGCAGGCGATGTGGGACGTCTACGAGAAGTACCGGATGCCGATGGTGAAGCTGCCCAACGCTGAGGCGTTTGTGGACGCGGTGCTTTCAACGGGGATCGATTCGCCGCGGCAGGTGGTGAAAGACGTGCTGGAGCCGACATACACGTCGCTGGGGCTGGAGGGCCGGTCGGCGCTGCGTAAGGCTGCGAAGGCGAGCTGGGACCTGCCGGACGGCGCGGTGCTGGTGGTGGGCGATGAGCTGAGCGAGGACGTGTCCCCGGACGCGGTCCCGTACCGGATGCTGCCGGACGGCACGCTGGTGCGGGTGGAGTGCGGCGACGGGACGGCTCCCGTTACGGGCGGCTGAGGGGGACCTGTCTGGGCTGACGGCGAGCGTCGTCGACGGGTCTGAGGTGGATCTGGTGGGCCCGGCTGGATTCGAACCAGCAACCAACCGGTTATGAGCCGGGCGCTCTGCCCTTGAGCTACGGGCCCTCCGTACGCAGTTTAACGCAGGTGTCAGGTGTCAGGTGTGAGGGCAGGGCTGAAGCCCTGCTGCTACGTCCTTTCGTGCCCCCCAATCGTTGAAGCGTAACTGCAACGTGGCGTGTGTAACGCGCCTATCTGCGGGGCCGTCCTACTAGGTAGCCGCGACCGGAAGTGGGCGCGTGCCTATGGAAGGCGGAACTGTGAACACACGTAGCGAATATGCGGCAGACAGGGCGGTCCGTGTGGCCGCCGATTCGCCCGCTGTGGACCCGCGTGCGATATCCGGGCGCATCTGGGTGGCGCGCGGGTTGGGCCTGCTGTTCCTGCTTGTCGCGCTGGCCGTGCTGGCCAAGACGGGCGGGTCGTTCGGGATATCGGCCACTGTGATGGTGGCGTTCGCCGGCTACGTCTTTTTCGCCGAGCTGCAGGCCCGGCGGGCGACGGTGGCCCTGGAGAAGCGCCTGCGCTTGAGCCTTCTCGTTCACAACATGGAGCTCGAGAACATGGCGATGCAGGACGACCTGACGCAGCTGTTCAACCGGCGCTACTTCTTCGAGCGGCTGGAGCGGGAGCTGGAGTCGGCGCGGGCGTTCAACCGGCCGCTTTCGCTGATGGTGATCGACCTGGACGGGATGAAGCAGGTGAACGATAACTACGGGCACAGGGCCGGCGACCAGCTGCTTTCGACTTTCGGGCGCTTTCTGCTGGCGATGACGCGGGCGAGCGATGTGCCGGCCCGCACGGGCGGCGACGAGTTCGCGATCATCCTGCCGGATACGCCGGAAGCCGGGGCGCTGGCGGTGAAGCAGCGGCTGGCCCGGAACCTGCAGGAGACGGAGTTGCCGGCGGGCGACACACCGATACGGGCGCGGGCCTCGCTGGGAGTGGCGACGTTCCCGAAGTCCGGGACGTCGGTCGATACGCTGGTGCAGGCTGCGGACGTGGACATGTACGCTGATAAGAACATGCGCCGGGCGGCGGAGAAGGCTGCGGCGCGGGCTAGTTAGTGTTTAGCGGTTAATGGACGGTGGAGGGTCTGCGGCACCCCGGCCCCGGCAGGGCTGAAGCCCTGCAGCTACGTTTCTGTAGGACTCCACTTGCTGCGACGCCGCCTGTGCGGCGCACCTGGCTCCACTCGTCCTTCGACAGGCTCAGGATGAGCGGTGGGTGCGCGCTGTTCGCCGTCCACTAGGCCAGGCCGTGCTTGCGGACGAGCGATTCGACGTAGCCTATGTCGCTGAAGACGCGCTCCTTCATGGCGGGGCGCATTTCGTCGGGGACGGGGGCTGAGGGGGCGTTGACCATGATGCCGAAGAGGACGCCG
>DATKKM010000133.1:0-6030 GCA_035542855.1 Dehalococcoidia bacterium | reverse complement strand
CGGGGAAGAGTGCAGAGAAGGGGCGCAGCCCCATCTCTGCCGGGGGCCCGGGGGTGTCCCCCGGAATATCCAAACCTCCCGGGCGGGCAGGTGGGCCGCACGGCGTTCGCGTTACAGCAAAGTGGAACGCGGCAGCGATTCGCTACGGGTCCGTAGCCGCCAGCGTGAAGAGGCTGGCGTTCACCCGCGTGCCGTGGACGATCGCCTCCCAGTGCAGGTGCGGGCCGGTCACGTACCCTGTCTGCCCCATGTAGCCGATCAGGTCGCCCCGGTGCACCATCTGCCCTGCCGTCACCAGCGAGCTGTCCAGGTGGCAGTACGCCGAAAACACCCCAACCCCATGGTCGATCACGATAGCGTTCCCGTAGAGCAGCAGCGCCTGGTTCAGCGCCACGACCCCGTCGGCGGCGGCGTAGACCGGCGTCCCCACATCGTTGGCTATGTCCTCACCCAGGTGCGGGAAGAACGGCCCGCCGTTCTCCGACCGCATCTCCCCGAACTCGCTGCTGATCTCGCCCACCGTCGGCGTCAGCCACGGGCCCGACCAGTACTTCGTAGGCGTTACCACGGATTCCGTGGACGCGAGCAGTGCGTTCTCCGCATCGATCCGCGCCTGGTCCGTCAGCAGGTCCACGCTGGACGGCGGCACGTCGAACGAGACGTGCGTGAACGCGCCATCGACGACGGCTACCGATGTCGAAGCCAGCAGCGTGTCGCCGTCCCACACCTCCAGCGGGTGATCGCCGATCACGGTGTCCGTGGGCAGGCCGATGAACGCGAACCAGACGCCTCCCTGCCGCTGCATCCCGTAGCCGGTCGCGGCGAAGTACGCCATTGGCGCCGGCGCGCTGCCGTCGTCCGGGTAACGCACGAAGAGGAAACCACCCTGCCGCGGCTGGCTGCCGGTAATGTCGATCGCCTCAGGCGCGACAGTTGGTGACGGCGCCGGCGAAGCCGTCGGGCTGGGCGAAGGCGTCGGCCGCGGCGTCGCTGACCGCGTCGGGCTCGGCGATGGCGATGGCGATGCGGTCGTCCCGGACGAACCGCCGCCGCAGCCCACGACTACCAGGGCCAGGATGACCACGCCAACCAGAATCGAAACTCTCACCACCACCCATGGTAACGAACCAGCCCGGCAAGCGATTCCCACCGTGGGTCAGGGCCCGGTTTCCGGCCCGGATCGATTCCACCGCCGCATCCGGGAAGACCCCCTTGCGCCGCGGGTCTATAATCGTGGCCACTAAAGGGGAGGTGCGCGCCATGTCATCCAGCCTGCGTTTCCACGTTTGCCAGACCGATCTCGGCTGGGTCGGCCTCGTCCTCTCCGGCGCCGGCCTGCGCGCAATCACCCTCCCCCGCAAGTCCCGCCAGCAGGCCATCGACGCCATGCTCGACTTCGGCGCCAGCGAACCCGCCTCCGCCGATGAACTCGGCGCGATCCCGGAGGCTATTGCCGGCATCGTCGCCGGTCACCCGCTCACGGCCGCTATCACCATCGACTGGACCGGCATCACTCCGTTCCGCCGCGCCGTCATGGAGGAGTGCATGCGCATTCCCGCCGGCAAGACCCTCACCTACGCCGAGCTCGCCGCCCGCGTCGGCAGACCAGGCGCAGCGCGCGCCGTCGGCCGCGTGATGGCGACGAACCCCTGGCCGCTGCTCGTCCCCTGCCACCGCGTCGTCGGCAGCGACGGCACGCTGCACGGCTACGGCGGCGGCCTTCCCATGAAAGCTGCGCTCCTCCGCGCCGAGGGTGCGCCGGTCACAGGGGCCGCGCTGTGACGATCCGCGCCGCCTCCGCAGACTCCGCCGAACGCCTGCGCCGCGCCGAGGAGAAGGCCGTCGCCCGCTGGCATCCCGGCATGCGCTGGTACCACCCGATCATCGGGCGCACAGTTATCGCCGGCTCGAAGTTCGTCACGCGCGTCATGAACCGCCTGGACGTCGAAGGGCGCGAACACCTCGAAGCCGTGCGGGAGCGCGGCGGCCGCGGCCTCCTCACGATCAGCAACCACGTCTCCCTCTTCGACGATCCCCTGATCACCAGCAACTTCGTGCACATGCCGTACCGCACCGTGCGCTGGGTAGGCGCTGACGCCATCAACTTCTTCGGCAACCGGCCCCGGGCCTGGTTCTACACCGCCGGCAAGCTCGCCCCCATCGTCCGCGGCAGCGGCATCGACCAGCCGGGCATGCACTTCCTCCGCGAGCGCCTGCAGGCCGGCGACTGGGTGCACATGTTCCCCGAAGGCGGCCGCACCCGCGACCCCGAAGGCCGCCTGATGCCAGAGTTCAAGACCGGCTGCGGCTGGCTGATCGAGAAGGCGCAGCCCCTGGTGCTCCCCTTCTACCACTACGGCATGCACAGGGTGCTGCCCGTCGGCAGCGGCTTCCCGCGCCCGGGCAACCGCGTCCGCGTCCTCTTCGGCGAGCCGCTGGACTGCGATTCGGAGTGGATCGACGCCGCCGCCCGCCGGCGCATCGGCGACACGACCGGCGGCGCCAAGCTCTGGGAGGCCATCACCGGCGAGCTGTACGACGTCCTCGCCGGGATGGAGCGGCGAATCCACCCCAACGCCGGCGGCTGATGTCCCTCATCGCGCTGGCCGCCGTCGGGCTCGGCGTGACCGGCGCCTACGTCACCGCCGTCTGGCTGCTCAGCCTCGCGCTCCGCAACGCCAGCATCATCGATATCTTCTGGGGCCCCGGCTTCGCGCTGCTGGCCGTCGTCTACTCGCTGCTGTCTGACGACGGCTACTCCGGCCGCCAACTACTCGTCTGCGCGCTCGTCCTCGTCTGGGGGCTGCGGCTCGGCGGGTACATCCTCAGCCGCAACGCCGGACACGGCGAGGACTACCGCTACGTGAAGATGCGCGAGCACGCCGGCCCGGCCTTCTGGTGGCGATCGCTGATCACCGTCTTCTGGCTGCAGGGCGCGCTGCTCTGGGTCATCGCCTGGCCGCTCCTCGTAGCGGTCCACAGCGACTCGCCGGACCACCTGGCGATCCCCGACTTCGCCGGCGGCGCCGTCTGGCTGATCGGCATCAGCTTCGAGGCAATGGGCGACTTCCAGCTCGCGCGCTTCAAGGCCGACCCCGCGAACAAGGGCAAAGTGATGGACCGCGGCCTCTGGCGCTACACCCGCCACCCCAACTACTTCGGCGATGCGACGCTCTGGTGGGGTTACTGGATCATCGCTGCCGGCACGCCCTGGGGCTTCGCGACCATCTTCGCGCCCGCCCTCATGACCTTCATGCTCACCCGCGTCTCCGGCGTCGCCATGCTTGAGCGCACCATCGGCCGCCGCCGCCCCGGCTACGATGAGTACGTCCGCCGCACCAGCGCCTTCTTCCCGCTACCGCCGAAAGGCTGAGCAAGTGTCATCCTGACAGGATCAGGCGGGGCCGGGGGGCGAACGCCGCGAGTCAGGTCACACCACTCGTCCTTCGTGAACCCCAGGATGAGCGGACACCATCGGCCGCCGAAATCAATCTGCGAATAATATGCGGCTAAACTAACCCCGCAGCCGCTACGCCATCGCGCGGAAGCGGTACCCCACGTTGCGCACCGTCTCGATGAACGTGTGGTGCCGGTCCTCGATCTTGGAGCGCAGGCGCCGCACGTGGACGTCCACCGTGCGCGCGCCGCCGTAGAAGTCGTAGCCCCAGACCTTGTTCAGCAGCGTCTCCCGGCTGTAGACGCGGTCCCGGTTCGTCGCCAGGAAGCGCAGCAGCTCGTACTCCTTGTACGTCAGGTCCACCGCGCGTCCGCCCACCTGCACCGTGTAGTTGCCCAGGTCCATGATCAGGTCGCCGCACTTCAGCACGTTGCGGGAGTCTACGCGGTGCTTCTTCCAGAGCAGCCGCCGCACCCGCACCACCAGGTCGTCCGGCGCGCTCTTCAGGCGGACGTAGTCGTCCACGTCGCGGATCGGATCGAACGCCGAGACCTGGTCCGGCCCGGCCATCACCAGCACCGGCTTCGTCTCAGCCGCGCCCGCCGCGTCCATCAGCGACACCGCCGTCCAGTCCTCGCCGACGCTGCTCAGGTCTATGACCGCGATGTCGAAGTCCTCGTCCTGCGGCTCTTCGGCCCCCGGCGGGTGGACAATCGGGAAGAAGCCGTCCGCCTCCAGCGCCTCAGCGTAGGGCGTCAGCGTCTCGACATCGCCGATGAGAAGCACGTTCCGCATAGAATGTGTCAATATTGAGCGCTTGTTGCGATAGAGTCAACCCCCACCCAGGCGCGTTTGTTACTTTGCAGCGCCCCCTGTACTGCGCTCGAGGTGCCGGCGTAGCGCCGCGTTGAACAGCTCCGGCCGCTCGTACTGCGGCGAGTGCGCCGCTTCCGGCACCACCTCCAGCACCGCGTTCGGGATCGTCCTCGCCATGTGCTTCGCCGAATCGATCAGCAGGAAGAAGTCCAGGTCGCCGTAGATCACCATCGTCGGCGTCACGATCGAGCCCAGCCTCTCCCGCGTCCCCTGCCAGGCGTCCAGCCCCTTGCTCGCGCCGATGAAGGCGTCCACGGACATCCGCGCCAGCCGCTCTCGCTCTTCCTCCTCGCGCTCCGGCTTCGCGTGCGGGGGGCGCGGCGCCGGGATCTTGATCGCCGCCACCGCTGCCATCCCCTGCGTCTCCGCGACCATGTGGCGGTACTCCGTGAACTTCGCGATCATCTCCACCCTCGAAAGCTCGAACACGTGGCCGGTGTCGTGCAGCGTCAGCGAGATCAGGCGCCCGGGGCTGCGCAGCGCCACTTCCTGCGCCACGGCGCCACCCATCGAGTGACCGACCAGGTGGTACCGCTCGAACCCCAGCTCCTCCGCCAGAGCCTCCACGTCCGCCGCCATCTGCTCGATCGTGTAAGACGAACGGTCCGTCGGCGCCTCCGAGCGCCCGTGCCCACGGTGGTCCATCACCAGCACCCGGTGCGTCGAAGCGAACTCCGCCACCTGGTGTCGCCAATCGCTGACGTCGCCCGTGTACCCGTGCACGAAGAACAGCGGCTCCCCCTGCTCCCCGTGCTGCTCGAAGTAGATATCGATCCCGTTGATCTTCGCGTGCGGCATGTGGTTTCCTCCAACGTCAATCTTATGACCATCAACCGCAGATGAGCGCAGATTTTGGCGCAGATTTTCCGGCTTCTCCTCATCTCGCGCCCCATCTCCAAACATCTCGCGGCCAATCTCCCGTCGGCGCCAATCCGCGAACAATCTCCGAGGATCTGCGGCCATGCGCGCTTACCGCCGGCGGTACAATGGACGCGTGCAAACAGACTGGATCGCCGAGGGACGGAAGCCTCCCTGGCTCAAGGTGCGCTTCCCCGGCGGGCCCAACTACATGCGGCTTAAGTCGCTGATGCGCGAGGAGCGCCTGCACACCGTCTGCGAAGAGGCCCACTGCCCCAACATCGGCGAGTGCTGGGAGGCCGGCACCGCCACCTTCATGATCCTCGGCGACACCTGCACCCGCGCCTGCGGCTTCTGCGCCATCAAGACCGGCCGCCCTGACGCCGCGCCCGACAAGCTGGAGCCGGTGCGCGTCGCCAACGCCGTCGCCCAGATGGGCCTCGCCCACGCCGTCGTCACCTCCGTCAACCGCGACGACCAGCCGGACGGCGGCGCATCCATCTTCGCCGCGACGATCCGCTGGATCAGGCGTCTTTCCCCCGGCACGAGCATCGAGGTGCTGATCCCGGACTTCATGGGCAACTGGGACGCCCTGGCCACCGTTATGTCGGCCCGGCCCGAAATCCTCAACCACAACACGGAGTCCGTCCCCCGCCTCTACCGCCGCGTCCGCCCCAAGGCCCGCTACGAGCGGTCCCTGGAGCTCCTGCGCCGCGCCAAGGAGCTGGACCCCGGCACCATCACCAAGACCGGACTCATGGTCGGCCTCGGCGAGACGGAGCACGAGCTGCTGCAGGTGTTCGAGGACCTGCTCGCCAACAACGTGGAGGTGCTCACCCTCGGCCAGTACCTCCGCCCAAGCGCGCAGCACCTGCCGCTCGTCCGCTACTACACCCCCG
>DATKKM010000132.1:0-41919 GCA_035542855.1 Dehalococcoidia bacterium | reverse complement strand
GACAACACCGCAACGCGGCGGAGCAGCTACTACAGCGTCCTCTCCGCCAGCGTCAGCGCCACGTACACCGACTACAAAGCCTTTCTGTCCGAGATCGTCGTCGTCCGCTCCACCATCACCGACTTCTACCACTACGCACTCAGCGACGCCTCGCTCGCCCTCGGCGGCGCCCTCACCACCGTGTACGGCTACTACTCGCCCGCGCTGGTCCAGGGAGCCAACAAGCGGCCATTCTGGGACGCCGGCATCGCCGGCAACAAGAACGACACCAGCGGTAACCGATTCCGGAGTAACACCGCGTTCGGCACCGTCGCGACGGCGGGGCTCTTCGGGAACGGCGACGGCGTCGTCCACATCCACGCAGCGGCCACAAACCCGGCCGCGAACCCGACGGCCGGCGTAATCCTGTACGTCGACGCCGCGACCGGCAACCTCATCGCGCGGGGCGCTGCGGGCACGTTGACCGTGCTGGCGGTGCCGTGATTTGCGTGGATCTGCCCCGTAAGGCGTCAACTGGTGAAGTGCGATTACCGTTTAGTGACCATCTGGTAAACGGAGGTAGCCAAATGAAGTACGAGATCACCATCCCGGAGAAGCTGGTGGCCGGCCTGAACAAAGTGGTAGGCCGCTACAACGCGAACAACGGGACGGACTACGACGTGGCCGGGTGGCTGCAGCTGCACGCGCTGGAGATCGCCGTCCAGGACGAGCTGGCGGCGGAGCAGGAGCGGCTCACCAGGCAAGCGCAGGAGGACGTAGCGGCGGGGGTAGCGGCCCTCCGTGACCGGTTGACCGCTGCGGAGGAGGTGAAGGCGTGAACCTGAGCCAGATGCGTGACCGGCTGCGGACCGACCTGCACGACCAGGACTCGGCGAACTACCGCTGGACGGACGCCGAGCTGGACCGCCACACCCAGCGCGCGGTGCGCGAGTTCAGCCTGGGAGTACCGCTGGAGGCGAAAGCTGTGCTCGCTGTGACGCCCGGCAGCCGCGACGTCTCGATCGCCTCGCTGACGGACCTGGTGGCAGTGGAGGCGGTGGAGTACCCGACGGGAGAGTACCCGCCGAGCTACGTGCGCTACTCGGTGTGGCTGAGCACTCTGACGATGCTGATCGACGCGGCGCCCTCCGGCGCTGATCCCGTCGCCGTCTACTACACGAAGCTGCACATGATCGACGCATCGAGCTCGACGGTCCCGGCGCAGTTCGAGGACCTGATCGCGGCCGGGGCAGCGGGCCATGCTGCGGTGGAGTGGGCGTCGTTCGCCACAAACCGGGTGAACTCCGGCGGGCAGGACGTCTGGCGCGACTACCTGGCGTGGGGGCAGGAGCAGCTGGCGACGTTCCAGGCCGCCGTCGCGCAGTTCGGAAGGCGCAACGCGGTGCGGGTGCGCCGGCTGTACACGCCGGCGGCAGACGTCGTCGACCAGTCGACGGTGACAGGGCCGTAGATGCGGATCATATCCTCCGGGCTGCTGGCGGCGCAGAAGTCGGACTCGGCCGTGCCGTACCTGCGGGTGACGGTGAGCGACCGCATCGGCGGGGTGCACCGGCTGTCCTGGACGCGGCTCTACAGCGGCGCCGAGCCGGACGGTTACCACGCCGCTTGCGTTCCGGGCGATGGCTCGCTGGTGCGGGCGCGGGTGAGCGGCGGCCACGTCTACTACCAGCGCGTGGCGAGCCCCGGCCCGGGCAGCGACTTCTCGACCTGGACGGACCTCGGCGCGGCGGCGAACGCAGGCGTCGCCCTCTGCGCCAACGGTTCGCTGGTGCTGCTGTTCTACGTTGACAGCGGAGGCCTGCTGGCGCGCGTGCGGGAGAGCACCGACAACGGGGCTACGCTGGGCGCCGCGGTCACGGCGGCGACGGCGCCGGGTGCTGTTGTCTGGCTGGCGGCGGACGTGAAGCCGAGCGGCGACACGCTGGTCGCGTACTCCGTGGGCGCGACGGTCTTCGCCGCCCGGCGGCTGTCCGGTACGTGGGGAGCGCCGTCCGCCTGGCCGAACTCCGTCGCCTCGATCAGCGGCATGGGCTGCGCTTACAACGCGGACTGGAACCTGGCGGTGGCCGGCACGGACGCGGCCGGACAGTCATTCGTCTGGACGACGCTGGTGGGCGACGGGTTCACTAAGCCGGCGGGCGTCTGGAGCAACGCCCTGAGCGAGCTGATGCGGGCCAGCGCGGGGTCTTCGGTGGCGTACCGGGCGCCGTTCCTGGACCGCGTGGATACGTATCGCCTGACCTTCGTCGAGAAGTACACGGGCACAACGGCCTACGCCCGGCCGTACCACTCGTACTCGCCGGCGGCGGCCGACTTCGCGTTCAATGCCTGGCGGGAGCCTGTTCCGTTCGACCTGGCGTCCGATTACGGGCAGGCGATCGCGGCGAGTTCGCAGGCGGTGTGGCTGAGCACACCGTCCGGCGTCTGGAGCGCGCCGCTGGCCGTGAACACGCTGGACGTGACGGCGGACGTCCGCGAATGCAGCAGCCGTGACGCGCCGTTCGAGGGCCGCGTGCAGCTGCTGCTCCGCAACGACGACGGACGCTACTCAGGGCTGCCGGCGCCACTGGCGATCGGGGCGGAGCTGCGCGTTGGGCCGGGTTACCGGACGAGCGCCGGCGCTGAGGCCGCGGACGGGCCTTCGTACTGGATCGAGCGGATCGAGCGGCGGACGGGCGGTGGCGAGGGCAGCGTGCTGATCACGGCGGGGAACGGCTGGTCACTGCTGGAAGCGTGGCGGGCGCGGCGCTCCTTCGCCTGGGCGGCGGGCAGCGCGACGGCCTTCGTCATTCTGCAAACGCTGTTCGCGCGGGCAGGCCTCGAGTTCGGCGGCGTGAGCCCGAGCTCCGACGTGACGGGCCTGACGCCGGCGTTCACGGTGCAGCCCGGCGAATCGGCGCTCACCGCTGTGCGGCGGTTGCTGGCGACGGTGCCGGACGTGATTGTGATGTGGCGCGAGTCGGCCACGCTGACGGAGCCGCTGGCCTCGCAGGCGGCGTCGTTCGCGTACGGGACGGACTACCGGATCCTGGGCGGGCGCTACGCCGACGCCGCGCCGGCCGCGAACCGGGCGCAGGCGTTCGGGCAGGGCGTCTTCGCGGAGTCGTTCGACTGGCCGTCGATCGGGCTGGCGTTCGACCGGCTGGAGAAAGACGCCGATCGCAACCTGACGACGCTGACGCAGGTGCAGGACCGCGCGGACGCCACGCTGCGGCGCGCGCTGAGGGGCGCGCAGTCCGGCGAGATCACGGTGCCCGTCAACTGCGCGCTGGAGCTGTGGGACGTGATCGAGGTGACGGACCCTCTGGCCGGGCTCTCGGCAGCGAAACGGCGCGTGGCCGGCATCGAGATGCGCTATTCCACCGGCGCGCGGCCGAGGTACGATCAGACGCTGACGCTGGCGGCGCCTTAGACGCGGCGCTCGCCGGCGATGGGCGCGCCGGACTCGGCGTCTTCGAGGAAGGACTCGATCTGCTCGACGAACGTCGCCGCGCGCCAGAGGGAGCCGTGCCCACAGCGCTCGCGGACGACCAGGCGGGAGTCCGGGATCAGCTGCGCGTCGCGTACGGCGCAGGGGAGGAAGTTGTCCCACGCGCCGATCATGACGAGCGTGGGCGCTGTGATAGCGGGGATGCGAGCGGTAAGGTCGGGGCGCGTCAGGATAGCGTGCGCCGCGCCGAGGTAGCCTTCTACGGTCATCAGGCTGATGCGGTAGAGGTTGCCCTCCAGCGTGTACGGGCTGTCGGCGAAGTGCGGGTCGTTCGTCTTGCCCCACTCCCATTCGCGGAGGACGGTGTCCTCCAGGCCGTGCTTCCCCACCAGGTGGGCGAGCGTGCCGATACCTTCCTCTAGGCGGCGCTCCCAGTCGCCAGCCGGGCCAGTGTCCACGCCGCTGCCGCACGTCGTGTCGCAGAGGAGGACGGACTCGCACATCTCCGGGTAGTCGACGGCGAACTGCGCGGTGACCATGCCGCCCATCGAGATCCCGCCCACGTGCGCCCGCTCGAAGCCGAGCGACTTCAGCAGGCCGGCGAGGTCGGCGGCGAAGGCCGGCATCGAATACGCGTCGAGGTCCGGAGGCACGGACGAGCGGTCGTGGCCGCGGACGTCGTAGGTGAGGAGGGTGCGCTGCTCGTAAAGCGGGACTAGCTCCGGCAGCCACTGGCGGGACGGCCCGGCGAAGCCGTGGGTGAGGACGAGCGGGACCTGGTCGCCCTGGTTGTGGAGCTCGTACCAGATTTCGATGCCGTTGGACTTGGCGTAGGGCATTCGCTATGCCCGTTCCGCCCACAGGTCCAGGCGCACGTAGTCCGCGACGAAGGGCTCGCCGTGGCGCTTGATGACCTCTGCGATGACGTCGCGGAGGAAGCGCTCGCTCAGCTCTTCGGGGAGGGCGGAGGCCTGCTGCTGGAGGATGATCGTCTTCAGGTAGAGGACGGCGTGATCGACGTCCTCGAACGGGACGTCTGAGGGGAAGACGCGGGCGCGGGCGTTTGTCCAGCCGTTGGCCTCCAGCGCGGCGACGGCCTGCTCCTCCGTGCGGTACTTGCGCGGCTCCGGCTTGTTGTGCAGGTACTGTGAGTACGGCTCGCGGGCCTCGATCTCGTGGGTGACGGTCATCAGCTTCTTGATGTTGGTGCCGCCGCCGCACTGGGCGCGCAGGCGGCCGCCCGGCTTCGTGGCGCGGGCCAGCGATCCGAAGAGCCCGGCGTCGTCCTGTATCCAGTGGAAGACGGCGTTGGAGAAGACGACATCCACCTGCTCCGGCAGCGTGAAGTCCGTGAGGTCAGCCTGCATGGGGATGATGTTGGTGATGCCGCGCTCGGCCAGCGTGGCCTGCAGCTTGGCGATCATATCCGGCGAGCTGTCCAGCGCGTAGATCACCCCGTTCTTGCAGCGCTCCCAGAGGTCGAGGGTGACGGAGCCGGAGCCGCAGCCGGCGTCGAGGACGGTCTCATCGCCCTTGAGGCCGATGTCGTCGATGACGGCCTGCGCCCAGCCGCGCATCGGCGTGCCGATCTTGTCGTAGACCTCGGCGTTCCAGTACGTGCGCTTGGTGGTCATGCGCGGTGTTCCTTTTCTGTCAACGAATTTCTGAACGAATGACCGAATAACGCTGGGCGGGAAGCTAACGCCGATTCGTCGATTCGGTCCCGCCTTCGTTGACAGCTCACGCCCGCCCCTCCTTCTGCAGGCGGCGGACACGCTGGGCCATCAGGCGGGCGTAGAGCAGCATGTCCTGGTCGCTGTAGGCGACGTCGCCCATCTCGTGGCTCTTGCGGATCGCCTTCATGGTGGCCTTCGTCATCGCCACGGGCAGCGGCGGGCGCGAGATGATCTTGTCCGCCAGCTCGCGCGCCTTCTTCTGCACATCGGCCTCGGGGACGAGGTGCGTGACGAGGCCATAGTCCGCCGCTGTCTTTGCGTCGAAGCGGTCGCAGGTGATGGTCAGCTCCAGCGCGCGGGCGTGGCCCATCTCGCGGGCCAGGCGGGGCAGCGCGTTCCAGCCGAGCGGCAGGCCCAGCTCGACCTCCGGGATCGAGAACCAGGTCTCGTCCCCGGCGACTCGCATGTCGCAGCAGACGGCGAGCACGAGGCCTCCGCCGATGGCGAAGCCATGCACCGCCGCGATCGTCACCTGGTCCAGGTACTCGATGGCGGTCGAAGTGCGGCTGCCGACCCCGGAGACGTGGCGCACGGCCAGTTCGTCCGCGGACTGCGACTCGGTCCACTCGCTGGTGTCGGCGCCGGAGGAGAAACCGCGGCCCTCGCCGGCGAAGATGACGACGCGGGTGTCCGTGTCGTCGGTCAGGCGGTGGCAGAGGTCCTGCAGGTCGGCGTGCATCTGGCGGTTGATGGCGTTGCGCTTCTGCGGGCGGTTGAAGCGCACGGTCATCAGGGGGCCTTCGCGGGTGATGGCCAGAGTTTCGTAGTCCACCAGGCCAGTCTAGCGTAAACGGATGTTGGAGGGGCGACTGGCAGTCCCCCGGGCGCGCGCCACGCGCCCCTACGTGGTGGCTTCGGCCGCCAGCCCCGGCGCCGCCGCGTGCCTGGCGGACCAGGCCGGTGATAGCATGACGACGCCCGCCGCGCCCAGCAGACCGCAGCTGGCGATCACCAGCGTGACTCGCAGGCCGATCAGCTCGCCGAGGACGCCGCCGGCCAGGGCGCCGGCCAGCATGGCGCCCTGGCCCGCGACGCGGAAGCCGGCGTTGACGCGGCCAAGCACGTGCTCCGGGGTGATCGCCTGGCGCAGCGACACCTGGTTGACGTCCCAGATCACGAACAACCCATCGCCGAACTGCTGGCCGATGATCAGCAGCAGCGCGAAGATCGAGGCGTCGTGCGCTGCCGGGAAGAGCAGCATGGCCGCGCCCATGCCCGCCAGCCCCAGCGTCATTGCCGGGCCGAGGCCCAGCCGCGCCGCCGCCCGCCCGGCGAACGTCGCGCCCACTAGAGACGCCGCGCCGCCGACAGCCCACGTCAGGCCGAGGACGCCCGGCTCGAAGCCCAGCGTCTGGGTGGCGTAGAGCAAGAACACCGCGCCGAACATGCGGAACGAGAAGCCGGCGATGGCGTGCGCCAGGGCAGTCGCCCGCAGGACCGGTTCGCCGAGAATGGCCCGGCCGCCCTCGACGATCTCGCGGCGGACACCTTTGCGCTCTTCAGCCGGCCTCGGCGCCGGCTCCGGCTTGCGGATGCGGACGAGCGCCGCGGCCGAGGCGAGGAAGGAGACTGCATCGACGAGGATCGCCACGGGGGCAGTGAGCGCCTGCACGAGCCAGCCGGAGACGCCAAAGGCTCCCACTTCGGCGACCGCCCAGGTGCCGGCCATCTTGGAGTTGCCTTCGATGATCTCGTCTTTTTCGACGAGCGTCGGCAGGTACGTCCAGTAGGAGACGTGGAAGAACGTGTGAAACGTCCCGGAGACGAACGCCACCGCCAGGAGCTGTCCGATGGTGAGCGCATCAAAAGCGTAGGCGAGCGGGATCGTGACCAGCAGGAAGAACTGTCCGATGTCGGCGGCGACCATGATCGGGCGCCGCCGCAGGCGGTCCACCCAGACGCCGGCGACCAGGCCAAACAGCACGTCCGGCAGCAACTCGGCCGCGCCGAGTACGCCGATCTCGAGCGGGCTGGCGTGCAGGACGAGCACGGCGGTGAACATCAGCGCAGCGTGCCCCACCAGCGTTCCGAACAGCGAGACCGTCTCGCCCGCCCAGAGCTTCAGGAAGTCGCTATTCGCCCAGAGGCCCGTTCGCTTGAGTCTCATGCCGTCTTCCAACGTGGTTGGGCGCAGCCAGCAGCGCCCCCAGGTGCACCTCGCATGCGCGTCACCCCTGCCGCTTCAGCTTGCCGTGCCGCTTGGCCCAGCGCTCCGCCACCGCGAAGACGGCGATGCTGGCCGGGAGCAGCCCTGCCCCGAAGGCGGCGAGCGTCGCCAGGTTGCCGGCGCTGCCCGTCACGGTGTCGCCGTGGATGAGCGCGCCGCGGATGCCGTCCAGGACGTACGTCGCCGGGGAGCCGTAGGAGAGCACGCGCAGCCACGAAGGCAGGACATCCACGCTGTAGTAGACGCCGGAGATCAGCAGGACGAACGCCTGCACCATAAACGACATCTGCGTGCCGCGCTCCGGGTAGAGCAGCGGCAGGACGCCGGCCAGGATGCCCAGCGAGGCGATGCTGACGCTGCCGACGCAGAGGACGACAGCCGCCGTCAGCCAGTTGGCCTGCCCGAAGTCGACGTTGAAGAAGGGCAGGGCGATGGCCATGATCAGCAGCGTGCGCACGGTGGCGTGGAGCACGCCGAACACCGCCATGCCGACGAGGTGCACCCACCGCGGCACGGGCGCCATCAGCGTGTGCTCGATCGTGCCTTCCCAGCGCTCCCAGGTGACGACGAGGCTGATATCGTCCAGCACCGCGGAGAGGTACGCCCAGACGAGCGTGCCCAGGAGCAGGAAGAGCACCAGGTCGTTCGCCTGCCTGGCATCGACGAACCCCGACTGCTCGGCCTGCTTGGCGATGAAGGTGATGGCGAGCGTGTTGACGACGCCGTAGACCAGCCAGACCAGTTCCCAGGCCCAGTACCGTTTCCAGAGGTTGGTCTGCCGCTCCACGAACGCCCAGGCCAGCGTGACCGGCCCGGCCGTCCGTGGAGCGGCGATTCTATTCGGGATCGTGGCCATCAAGCACCTGCTTCCACGAGGACTTCGTCCTCTGCGATGTCTTTGCCGGTGAGCGCCATGAAGACGTCCTCCATGCTTATCGATTCCGCCGGGCGCCCGTTCGCGACCCGCTGCTTCAGCTCTTCCGACGTGCCCTCCGCCACGATCCGCCCGCCGGCGATGAAGGAGATGCGGTCGCAGAGTAGCTCCGCCTCCTCCATGTCGTGCGTGGTCAGCAGGATCGTCGCGTCGTGCTCTGCGCGGACCTCGCGGATGAAGCGCTGGACGTCCCGCTTCGACCTCGGGTCGAGGCCGGTGGTGGGCTCGTCCAGCAGCATCAGGACGGGCGAGGTCAGGAACGAGCGGGCGACGGCGATCTTCTGCTGCTGGCCGCGCGAGAGGTGGCTCATCGGCTCGCGGGCCTTGTCGGCTTCGAAGCCTAGGCGCTCCAGGATCACAGGCACCTTGGCGTTGATCTCGCTCCCGTTCAGCCCGTAGACGCGCCCGAAGAAGAGCAGGTTCTCCATCGCCGACATGTTGCGGAAGAACGATGGGTCGGCGGAGACGCGGTTGATCAGCGCGCGCACCTGGCCCGCCTCGCTCTCCACATCGTGGCCGAACACGCGGACGCTGCCGCTGTCCCCCAGGAGGAGGGTGCTCAGGATGCGGATCAGGGTCGACTTGCCGGAGCCGTTAGCGCCGATCAGCCCGAAGATCTCGCCGCGCGTGACCTCCAACGAGACATCGCGGAGCACGTGCGCGGCGGGAGTCGCGGAGCTGGTGCACCAGGGCAGCAGCCGCCGGGCTTCGAACCCGCCGCCGAAGTGCTTGTTGACGTTATTCACTTGCAGTGCTGCCTCGTACATCTCGTACCTCCGCTCTCTTTGCTCAGACAATCGCTGGCTGGTATGTCAGCGGCCTGTCAGCAGCGGTTTCGGGACAACAAAAAAACCCACGCTGACCGCTGCCAGGTGGGCTGGACTTCGTGCTACTGGTTGGACCCTAAATCAGTGGAAGAATCCTCCTGTGCAGGGCGCACTCATCCGGCCCACGCGCGCACTCGGGCTGCCCGCCGCGCGGCGGACCCTCCCGGTGCTGGTGAAGACGATGATGCCTGTCATTGGACGAATGAATACCTCGGATTCCTCTGAGTCGCCCGGCATGGTAACACCGGCGCTTTCGGGCTGTCAACGGGAATCCACGGCGCGTTTGTAAGGATTCCACAAATCGGTGATCGGGTGCGCCTTGACCGGCTTTGCGGCGCGTGACACATTGGACTGGTCGCCCACCTGGAGGTTTTCCGGGAAATTGCCTTGCCTATGGCTCACCCGCTCCGCATCGGAGAGTTCGAGCTCCTCGTCGTGTCCGACGGCGTCATGCGCCAGGACGCGGGCGCCGTCTTCGGCCTTGTCCCCCGCATCATGTGGGAGGAGTACGTCCCGCAGCTGGACGAGAAGTACCGCATGAACCTCGGGCTGAACTCGCTCATCGTCCGGGGGCGCGGCAAGACAGTGCTGATCGACACGGGCTGCGGCTCGAAGGGGCAGCGCGCCCCCGGCGCAGTGAGCACGGAGGAGAGCGGCCACCTGCTGGAGAACTTGCGGGCGGCGGGCATGGCGCCGGAGGACATCGACGTGGTGGTGAACACGCACCTGCACTTCGATCACTGCGGCGGCAACACGGAAAGCGAGGGAGGCCGCGTCCGGCCGGCGTTCCCCCGGGCGCGTTACTTGATCGCCCGTGGCGAGTGGGAAGCCGCCACGCATCCGAACGAGCGCACGCGCGGCACGTACCTCGCCGGCAACTTCGAGCCGCTGGACGAGGCGAAGCAGGTGGAGCTGACGGACGGGGAGACGGAGATCGTGCCGGGGCTGCGCATCGTGCCGGCGCCGGGCCACACCGAGGACCACGTCGTCGTCGAGGTGGAATCGGAGGGCGACTACGCGCTGTACGTGGGCGAGCTGGCGCAGCAGCCGGTGATGCTGGAGCGCCTGGCGTGGGTATCGGCCTTCGATATCCTGCCGATGGTGTCGATCGAGACCAAGCGGCGCTTCACAGAGAAGGCGATCGAGAAGAACGCGACACTGGTGTCGGTCCACTCGCCGTACCCGGGCCTGGGCCGGCTGCGGGCGGAGGGCCGGCTGCGGCACTGGGAGCCGCTAAACGAAAACGGAGCGCGCTTGTGACCCGCTCCGTCTTTCGGCAGCCCAACCGGCCTGTGCCCCTCTCACTAGGCAGACTTATTCTTTCACCTAAGCTACCGAGGCGCAGCCGCAGTACTGGCGGCACCTCATCAGAAAGCCAACGGGCAAATGTCATCTGAAGCCGGCACGCTCCTCCACACCCCGCTCTACGACGAGCACCTGCGCCTGGGCGCGCGGATGGTGCCGTTTGCCGGCTGGGAGATGCCGGTGCAGTACGCCGGCGTGATCGAAGAGCACAACGCTGTGCGGGGGCAGGCCGGCATGTTCGACGTCTCCCACATGGGGCGCTTCGAGGTGCTGGGCGGGGACGCCGGCCGCTTCCTGCGCTACATCTGCACGTGGGACATGACGCGCCTGGCGCCTGGCGAGGGCCACTACGCCGCGGCCTGCAACGAGGCGGGCGGCATCCTGGACGACGTCTACGTCTTCTGCCTCGCCCCAGAGCGCTACCTGATAGTCGTCAACGCCTCCAACGCACCGAAGATGTGGGCCTGGATGAGCCGCCACGTCTCGTCGTTTGACGCGCGTCTGGTCAACCGCCACGAGGCGACGGCGATGATCGCTGTGCAGGGCCCGGAAGCGATCGAGCGCATGGGCGGCGACTTCGTGCGCTCCATCAAGCCGCGCCACTGCGCCGAGACGGACTGGCGCGGGCACAGGCTGTTCGCCTCTCGCACCGGCTACACCGGCGAGGACGGGCTCGAGCTGGTGATCGGCGCCGAGGCGGGGGCGGACCTCTGGCGGGAGCTACTGGATGCGGGCGTGGCGCCTTGCGGCCTCGGCGCGCGCGACACGTTGCGGCTGGAGGCGGCGCTGCTCCTCTACGGCAACGACATGGACGAGGCGACGAACCCGTTCGAAGTGGGCCTGGAGTGGGTGCTCTCGCTGGAGGATACTTCGGCAGGCTCAGGACAGGCCGCGGACTTTCTCGGCCGCGTGGCGCTGGAGCGCATCGCGACGGAGGGCGTAAAGCGGACGCTGGTCTGCCTGCGTGCGCTGGACCGCGGCGTCATGCGTCACGAGCATCCGATCCGCTACAACGGCGAGACCGTGGGCCTTGTGACCAGCGGGACGTTCTCGCCGACGCTGGCTGTCAGCATCGGCATGGGGTTCGTGCCGCCGGAGCTTTCGGCAGAGGGCACGCGCCTGGAAATCGATGTGCGGGGCCGGATGCTGCCCGCGGAGATCGTGCCGCGGCCGTTCTACAAGCGACCCAGGAAGGCATAGGAGGAAACGAGATTGGCGAGTCCCGGCGACCGCAAGTACACCAAGGAACACGAGTGGGTGAAGGTGGATGGGGATACCGGCACCGTCGGCATCACGGACTATGCGCAGGACCAGCTGGGCGACATTGTGTTCGTCGAGCTGCCGGAGCCGGGGGCGAACGTCACGCAGATGCAGAAGTTCGGCGAGATCGAGTCTGTGAAGGCCGTGTCGGAGCTGTTCTCGCCGGTCAGCGGCGAGGTAGTTGAGCGCAATGACGGGTTGAACGACAACCCGCAGTGGGTGAACGATTCGCCGTACGATGGCGGCTGGATGCTGAAGGTGCGCCTCTCATCGCCGGCCGAGATCGAGGCGCTGATGTCCGCCGGCGACTACGAGAAGTTCCTCGAGACGGCGGGCGAGTGATGTCCAGCCCGCACCCCTACATCCCCAATACCGACGCCGACCGGCGCAAGATGCTCGGCGCCATCGGCGTGGCGAGTGCCGATGAGCTGTTCGCCGATATCCCGGCGGAGTTCCGGATCGGCGCCCTCGGCCTGCCGCCGGCGCCAAGCGAGCTTGACCTTTCGCGCGAGCTATCTGATCTCGCGCACCGGAACCGCGTCGCCGGGAACGGTACGGCGTGCTTCCTGGGCGGCGGCGCCTATAGCCACTTCATTCCGAGCACCGTTTCGCACGTGGTGGGCCGCAGCGAGTACTACACCGCCTACACGCCCTACCAGCCGGAGATCAGCCAGGGCACGCTGCAGACGATGTTCGAGCTGCAGTCGATGACTTGCGAGCTGTTCGGGATGGACGTGGCCAACGCCGGTATGTACGACGGGGCGTCGGCGCTGGCGGAAGCCTGCCTCATGGCCTGTCGTGTGACCGGCCGCCACAAGATCGCCGTGCACCCGGGCGTGAACCCCGACTGGCTCGACGTCGTGAAGACGTACGCGTTCGGGCCGGAGATCGCCGTCGACGTGATCGAAGCTGATCGACTGACGGCTGACTACGCCTGCTTCGCGCTGCAGCAGCCCTCGTTCCTCGGGACTCTGAGCGACGTGCGGGCGCTGGGCGAGGAGGCGCACGCGGCCGGGGCGCTGTACATCGTCGCCACGGACCCGATCTCGCTCGGCATGCTGGCCGCGCCGGGCGACTACGGCGCGGACATCGCGGTGGGGGAAGGGCAGAGCCTGGGGTGGGCGCCGAACTTCGGCGGGCCATACCTGGGCCTCTTCACCTGCCGCAACGAGCACATCCGCCAGATGCCGGGTCGCATCGTCGGCCGCACAACTGACCTGGACGGGCGTGCCGCCTATGTGCTGACCCTGCAGACGCGCGAGCAGCACATCCGCCGCGAGCGCGCCACGTCCAACATCTGCACGAGCCAGCAGCTGGTGGGGCTGGCGGCGGCGGTCTACCTGGCGACTGTGGGCAAGCACGGGCTGCGGCAGGTCGCCGAGGCGTGTTATCACAAGGCGCACTACGCAGCGCAGATCATCGAGAACCTGCCGGGCTACGAGGTTGACCTTGCGACGCCGTTCTTCAAGGAGTTCGTCGTCCGCTGCCCCAAGCCGCCGTCCGAGATCAACCGCCGGCTCCTTGAGCGCGACATCATCGGCGGGCTGGATGTGTCGGCGCACGCCAGCAACGGGATGCTCGTCTGTGTGACGGAGGTGAACACGCGCGCGGAGATCGAGCGGCTGCGGGACGCGCTGGCGGAGGCTGGGCGATGACCATGACAGACGAACTAACCGCCAGTGACCCCGAGCGCACCGTCGCGGAATCGGGGGCCCATTCTGCCGACTTCGGCGCGGCGCTGAGCTTCGACCGCAGCAAGGCGGGGCGGCTCGGCGTGATCCTGCCGCCAGTGGACGTGCCGCTTGCCGAGATGCCGGACGCCGGTCTGCTGCGGGACGAACTGCGGCTGCCGGAGATGGCGCAGAACGACGTGATCCGCTATTTCCTGGGGCTGAGCCGGCTGAACTACAGCGTGGACACGGGATTCTACCCGCTCGGCTCATGCACGATGAAGTACAACCCCAAGATCAACGAGGACATTGCGCGGCTGCCCGGGTTCGCGCAGGCGCTGCCGCAACAGCCCGAAGAGACGGTACAGGGCGCGCTAGCGGTGCTCTCCGAGCTCCAGGACACTCTGGCCGAGATCACGGGAATGGACGCGGTGAGCCTGGCCCCGGCCGCCGGCGCGCAGGGCGAGCTCTCCGGAATCCTGATGATCAAGCGCTATCACCTGGACCGCGGCAACACAAAGCGCACGAAGGTGCTGGTGCCGGACTCGGCGCACGGGACGAATCCGGCGACGGCGGCGATGGCCGGCTTCCAGGTGGTGTCCGTGCCTTCGGACGCCAATGGCAACGCCGACGTCGATTTCCTGGCGGCGAACCTGGACGAGACCGTCGCCGCGATGATGTACACGCTGCCCTCGACGCTGGGCCTGTTCGACCCGCAGATCGGGCGCATCGCGGAGCTGATTCACGAGCACGGGGCGCTGCTCTACGGCGACGGCGCCAACCAGAACGCGTTCCTGGGCCGGGCGCGCTTCGGCGACATGGGCTTCGACGTGGTCCACCTGAACCTGCACAAGACATTCTCCACGCCGCACGGCGGCGGCGGCCCGGGCGCGGGCCCGGTCTGCGTGAAGGCGAAGCTGGCCGACTACCTGCCCGCGCCCATCGTTACCCAGTCCGGGGGGTCAGGCTTCAGCCTGACGCGCCCGGCGAAGAGCATCGGCAAGACGATGGCCTTCCACGGCAACTTTGGCGTGCTGCTGCGGGCGCTCACGTACATCAAGTCGATGGGCGGCCCCGGCCTGCGGGCGATTAGCGAGAACGCGGTGATCAACGCCAACTACGTGCAGTCCCGCCTGCGGCGGGCTTACAAGCTGGCCGTGGAGCGCAACTGCATGCACGAAGTGGTGCTCTCCGGCGCCAGGCAGAAGGCGCGCGGCGTGAAGACGCTGGACGTGGCCAAGCGCCTGATCGACTACGGCTTCCACCCGCCGACGATCTACTTCCCGCTGATCGTCGACGAGGCGATGATGATCGAGCCAACGGAGACAGAAGGCATCGAAGCGCTCGACGCTTTCTGCGACGCCATGCTGGCCATCGACCGCGAATCCGTCGAGCAGCCGGAGATCGTGAAGACCGCGCCGCGCAACGCGCCGCTCCGCCGCCTGGACGAGGCGACCGCCGCCCGCAAGCCGGTGCTGCGGTGGCAGGGGTGACTGCGCTAGACTAGGCCACGCCATGACCACTTCGACAGGCTCAGGACAGGCCAGCGACCTCAGCGATCTCGTCATCCCGCAGCGCAACCTGCTCGGCCCTGGCCCTTCGAACGTTAACCCGCGCGTCTACCGGGCGATGATGCAGCCCGTCATCGGTTACCTGGACCCGATGTTCATCAAGGTGATCGACGACACGCAGCGCCCGCTGCGCACCGTCTTCCGCACGGAGAACGACCTGACGATGGCGATCTCCGGCACGGGCACGTGCGGCATGGAGGCGGCCGTCTACAACATCACGGAAGCGGGCGACAACGTGATCGTCTGCCTGAACGGCTTCTTCGGGACGCGCATCGCGGACATGGTGAAGCGCTGCGGCGGCAACGTCATCCCGGTTGAGGCGGAGTTCGGCAACATCATCGAGCCGGACCAGATCCGCCTGGCGCTCAAGTCGGCGAACGGCCCGGTGAAGTCGGTGATGATCGTGCACGGCGAGACGAGCACCGGGATCCTGCAGCCGATGCAGGAGATCTGCCAGATCGCGCACGAACAGGGCGCGCTCGTACTGGCCGACGCGGTGACCAGCCTCGCCGGCTGCGAGCTCTTGATCGACGAGTGGGGCATCGACGTCTGCTACTCGGGCACACAGAAGTGCCTCTCGGCGCCGCCGGGGATGTCGCCGCTGACGATGAGCGCCGCTGCCGTTGAGGCGATCGAGAAGCGCCGGGAGCCGGTGCTCAGCTTCTACGTCGACCTGGCGATGCTCGGGCGCTACTGGGGCGGCGGCACGACGCGCATGTACCACCACACGCCGCCGATGAGCATGCTCTATGCCCTCCGTGAGGGGCTGCGCATCGTGCTGGAGGAGGGGCTGGAGGCGCGCATCGCGCGGCACAAGCGCAACGCGGCCGCACTGCAGGCCGGCCTGGAGGCGATGGGCCTGGTGCTGCACGCGCAGGAGGGCTATCGCCTGCCGCCGCTGACCACCGTCCGCATCCCCGAGGGGATCGACGATATGAAGCTGCGGCGCGGCATCCTGGAGGACCACAACATCGAGATCGGCGGCGGCATCGGCCACATGCAGGGCAAGATCCTGCGCATCGGCCTGATGGGCTACGGCTCCACTGAGCCGAACGTCTTCGCGCTGCTCTTCGCGCTCGAGCAGGAGCTGCTGGCACAGGGCTATGGGCTCGACAAGGGCGCCGGGGTAGCTGCGGCCGTGCGCTCCTACGACAACTCGCTCTAAGTCGCCGCGCGGGTGTGACCTGTGTCACGCCGCTGGTTAATTTGGCGAGTGCTAGAATACCGGCCAAGTTAGTTTCGAAGGAGGGCGAGATGGCAACGAAGGAAGACATCGTCAGCGGGATTCAGCAGGTAGTCGTCGAGGCGAAGCGCGTCGCGGGCATCCTGGATGCGCGCGCGGACTGGGACGTCAAGCGGTCTCAGGGCTGGACGCCGAAAGAGGTGTTCTGCCACCTGGCCTCCGTGGCCGGCATGTTCCCAATGATGGGCCCGGCGATGCTGAGCGCCGGGGAAGACGCAGACATGACCCAGAGCAACGACGTGAGTCAGCTCAACGCGGCCTCCATCGCATCCCTGGAGAAGCTGACGCCGGCGCAGCTGGTGCAGGCGCTGGAGGCGAACTGCGCCAAGACCATCGATTGGGTGAAGGCGCTGGGCGATGATCAGATGACGGCGAAGATGACGTTCGCGCAGCTGAAGGTGCCCGCCGGGGATATCCTGGAGAACATCGCGGTCCTGCACGCCAGCCACCACCTGTACGAAGCGGTGATGCCGGTCGCGTTGTAGGTGGCCTTGCCCAGCCTCCAGGACAAGCGCATCCTGCTCCTTGGAGCGGAGACCGGCGTCGGGCGCGATACGGCCGACGCGCTGCACCTGGCCGGCGCGACGCTGGCGCTTGTCGCCTCGGCGGCCGGCGCCGAGAGCGCGTTCGCGGTGCAGCGGCTCGGGCGGCGGCTGGGCGCGCTCTCACAGGCTATCGACGCGACGAACGAGGCGGCGGTGCGCGTGATGGTGCGGCAGCTTTCGAAGGAATTGGGCGGGATCGACGCCGCGGTGTCCTGTGTGACAGATGAGCGGGCGCGAGAGCTGTTCGAGCGCCACGCCCGCCGGGAGATGAAGCGCACCGGTGGCGGCGTCTTCGTGGACACGGCCGGGACAGCAGACGTGGTAGCGGCGGTTGCCGGGCCCTCCGGCTAACCGATAAGCTTGGGCGCGCAAAGGAGCCGCCCATGACTTACGAGACCATCCTCTACGAGCCCGCCGACGGCATCGCCCGGATCACGCTCAACCGGCCGGAGAAGCTGAACGCCATCTCCTGGCAGATGCAGCAGGAGTTGCAGGCTGCCCTCTGGGAGGCGGACCGCGACCCGGCCGTGCACGCCGTCACGCTGCAGGGCGCCGGGCGCTCCTTCTCGGCGGGGTACGACATCGAGCCGCCGCGGGGCGAAGGGATGACGCACGCCGCCGGCCACCACACCATGGAGCGCGACATCTGGGGGCTGGAGCAGGCCACGCAGATGCGGATGACGCTCTGGGAGATGCACAAGCCGGTGATCGCAGGCATCCACGGCCACTGCCTGGCTGGCGGCACAGACGTCGCCTTCCTCTGCGACGTCGTGATCGCCGCAGAGGACGTCAAGATCGGCTACCCGCCGGTGCGCGCGCTGGGCTCGCCGGTCAACCACATGTGGACGTACCTCGTCGGGCCCATGTGGGCCAAGCGGCTGCTGCTGACCGGCGACACGATCTCCGGCGCCGAGGCTGAGCGCATCGGCCTCGTCTTGAAGGCGGTGCCGGCGGAGCGCCTCGACGAAGAGGTGCGGCACCTCGCTTCTCGCATGGCCCTGATCGACGTCGACCTGCTGGCGGCGCAGAAGCGCACCGTTAACCTGGCGCTGGAGCTGATGGGCGCACGCACGATGCAGCGGCTGGCAACGGAGCGCGACGCGATCGCCCGGCAGGCGCCGGTGGTCACCGAGTTCTACACGATGGCGAAGGAGAAGGGCCTGAAGGCGGCGCTGGAGTGGCGCGACTCCAAGTTCGGCGACGGGCGCACAGCGAAGAAGACGGAGGCTTAGATGGCAGTTCTGGACAAGCTGAACCTGACGGGCAAAGTGGCGATCGTCACGGGCGCCGGGCGCGGCCTGGGGCGCGCGATCGCGCTCTGCCTCGCCGAGGCCGGCGCTGACATCGTGGCCACGGCCCGCACACGCTCGCAGGTGGAGGAGACGGCGGACATGGTGCGTGGTCACGGGCGCGCCGCCGAGTGGGTGGAGTGCGACGTCACCGACTCGTCTTCCGTGGGGGCGATGGTGCAGAGCGCCATCGACCGCTTCCGCGTCGTCGACATCCTCGTGAACAACGCGGGCGGCGCGACGCCGGGCATGCAGAACACGCTCGTCGACATCGAGGACCAGCACTGGCGCGTCGGCGTCGATACGAACCTGACCGGCGCGATGTACTGCTCGCGCGCGGTGATCCCGCAGATGCTGGAGCAGGGGAGCGGCAAGATCATCAACGTCACGTCCGGCTTCGGACTGCGGGTGGCGCGCGACAACTTCATCTACACCTCGGCCAAGGCCGGGCTGATCAACTTCACGCGCGCGCTGGCGCTGACGTACGCGCCGCAGATCCAGGCGAACCTCATCGCGCCGGGCCTGTTTCCGCACGACAACCCGGCGATGATCGAGTGGTGGCGCGGCGGCAAGTTCGTGCCGATGGGCCGCCTGGGCGGCGACGACGAGATCGGCCTGCTGAGCGTGTTCCTGGCTTCTGGCCTGACGTCGTACATGAACGGGCAGATCGTGGTGCTGGACGGCGGTGGCCTGGCCGGCGGGCACGCGCCCACCGGCTTCGCGCCGCGCGTCGAGCTGCCGGAGGCGGTGGCCTGATGGCCGGCGAGTTCTCGCTGCTCGACAAAGCCGCTCTGGTCATCGGCGCCTCCAACCCGATAGGCCGGGCGATCGCTGTCGCCCTGGCGGAAGCGGGCGCGGACGTTGCCGTGGCGACGACGACGCGCGCCCAGTCCGAGGAAGTGATCGCCAACTCCTGCTGCAACGAGATGTGGGCGCTCAACCGCAAGAGCTTCGCGCAGGCGATGGATGCCTCGTCGGAGGCGGACGTTTCAGCGCTGGTCGATCGCGCCGTCGCCGAGCTGGGCAAGCTGGAGGTACTGGTGAACGCGCAGGACCTGCCGTTCGCCAAGCCGCTGGCCGAGACATCGTACGAGGAGTGGCGGCGCGTGCTGGACACCAACGCCGGCGGCATGTTCCTCTCGGCGAAAGCGGCGGCGCCGCACTTGCTGGGCCACGGGCGGATCATCAACGTCGCCACGGTGCTCGGCGAGCGCGGGATGGCGAACGGCTCTGCGTACTGCACGGCGCAGGCCGGCGTCTTCAACCTGACGCGGGCGCTGGCGCTGGAGTTCGCGCGGGAGGGGATCAACGTCAACGCGATCGGCGCCGGCTGGACGGAGGGGATGGGCATCATCGGCGGCGAAGACAACCGCCAGCAGCTGGAGCGCTACCTCCCGTACAAGCGCCTAGCGAAGCCGGACGAGATCGCGGGCACGGCGGTCTACCTGGCGTCGGAGGCGGCGGCCTACCTGACGGGCCAGGTGGTCTGGGTAGAAGGCGGCGCGCTGAGCCACGTGTGAGCCGAGTAGCCAGAGGGCGATAGCGGCGGTCTGAAGCATGCCCTGAGCCTGCCGAAGGGGGCTGTAGCCGCCCCCTGTGGCGGCCCACCGCGCCCGATATACTGGTCTCGTGACGACGACTAAGCCGGCGGCCGATCCGGAGGCGATCAAGCGCTACCAGGCGAACCTGGACGACGAGATCGACGGGATCGCCGTGTACCGCCTGGTTGCGGAGGCGGAGAAGGACCCGGAGCGGCGCCGCATCTTCGAGGAGCTGTCCGCCGTGGAGGAGCGCCACGCCAACGTCTGGCGGGAGAAGCTGCGCGAGGCCGGTGTCGAGCCGCGGGAGCACGGCCCGAGCCTGAAGGTGCGGCTGATCGGCCTGGGCGCGCGGCTGTTTGGCGTGCGCTCCGTGCTGCCTATCATCCGCTCTCTGGAGGCCGGTGCGTATGGCGCCTACATGGCGCAGGACGAGACCGCGCAGGCGCTGGCGCCCGACGAGCGGGAGCACCGGCTGACGATGTCCCGCCTGGAGCGGGGCGGCGCGGAGCCGACCGAGCTGATCGCGGCCCGCGAGCGCTGGCACAGGACGGGCGGCGGCGGCACGCTGCGGGCCAGCATCTTCGGGATCAGCGATGGGCTGGTTTCGAACACCTCGCTGGTGATGGGTTTCGCCGGGGCGACAACCGAGTCGCGCACGATCGTCCTCGCAGGCGTCGCGGGGCTGCTGGCCGGGGCCTTCTCGATGGCGGCCGGCGAATACGTCTCGATGAGGGCGCAGCGGGAGCTGTTCGAGCGCCAGATCGAGCTGGAGCGCGCCGAGTTGCAGTCGGTCCCGGAGGAAGAGGCGAGGGAGCTTTCGCTGATCTACCAGGCGAAGGGCCTGCCCAGGGACGAGGCGGACCAGGTGGCCGCGCGGCTCATGGAGAACCCCGATGTCGCGCTGGACACGCTGGTCCGGGAGGAGCTGGGCCTGGACCCGAGCGAGCTCGGGTCGCCGTGGGGAGCGTCCGGCGGCTCGTTTGTGGCCTTCGCCTTCGGGGCGCTGGCGCCGGTGGTGCCGTTCTTGTTTGGCAGCGCGTCCGTGGGCGTCATCGCGCTGAGCGCGGCCCTGAGCGGCGTGGCGCTCTTCGGCGTCGGCGCGGGCGTCTCCATGTTCACAGGCCGCAGCATGATCTACAGCGGCGCGCGGCAGGTGGCGCTGGGCGCGGCGGCCGCGGCCGTCACCTTCGCCATCGGCAGCCTGATCGGCGCCTAGGCCAGCAGCTCTCCGAAGACGTACTCGTTGTGCTCCCCGAGCCCCGGCGCCGGCAGCCGGATGTGCGTTGGCGATTCGCTGAGACGCCAGGGCAGCGACTCGACTTGACGTTCGCCTGCCGGCGTGGAGACCGCCTCGCGGACCGGCTCGGCGCGCGGTCCGGGTAGCACGCCGGCGCCGGCGGACGCAACGTCGATCCGGCTTCCCGCTCCCGTGCGGCGGCGGTCCCAGAGCGCCACGCCGACGCCTGCCGCGGCGGCGATGCACTGCACGGCGCCCGCGTTCACAGGCAGCGAGACGATGATGAGCGACGGCTTCGCGGCCATCAGCGCGTCGAGGCCGAGCGCGTCCGGCGGCGCGATCACGACATCCGACACTGCGGCCAGCCGTTCGATTGCGCCCCCCTCGATCGTGCAGCCGTACTTGTTCGCGTTCAGGCGCTCGAAGTCGGGTGTGCCGCGCAGCGGGTCCCCGGACGGCGGCTCCACCTTGATCACCTCCGCGCCCAGGTCGCCCAGCAGCCGACCGGCGTAGGCTGACCAGCCGGGCGCCAGGTCAAGGACGCGGATGGCGTAGAGCACCTGCTTGAACATCAGGTGAGGTCCTTCGTGTAGTCGAAGACGCGGAACGGGCCGAGGGTGCGCTCACCGGTGCGGACGAAGCCGGCGCGCTCGTAGAGGGCGTGGGCGGCGGTCTGCTGCTCCGTTGTGTCGAGGATGAGGCGCCGGTAGCCGGCGTCGCGGCAGAAGTCGATGGCGGTGTCGAGCAAGGCGCTGGCGACGCCGCGCCGCCGCCACGATTCGGTGACGCGCATCCGGCGCAGGCGTCCGGTGTCGCCGTCGGCGCGCATGATAGCTGCCATCCCGACGAGCCCGTCCGGCCCCTCGACAACCCAGAAGTTGCGGCCGCCGCCCAGGTAGTGCCCCTCGATGTCGCCGAGGTCATCCTCGTAGCCGGGGAGGGCCTCCGCGTACTGCGGTGTCGTCTGCTCGAGGCCTTCGCGGTGCAGGCGCCAGACGACGTCATGGTCTCCGGGCTCGTAGCGGCGGATGCGCAAACCGGCGGGGAGGCTCGTCGGCGCCATCGTCATACGGCTCCCTCGTCGCGCAGGCGAGCGACCTCATCGCCCGGCAGGCCGATCTCGCCGAACACCTCGGCGCTGTGCTCCCCGGCCGCCGGCGTCTCGCCACGCTCCCAGCCGACGGTCGATGACGTGAAGAGAGGCTCGTCCGCCGGCAGTCCGCCCGCCGGGAAGCCGCGGACGGCGGCCAGGCAGTCATCGGCGGCGATGCGGATGTGCTGCGGGATCTCGTGGGAGTCCGCGTTGAAGACGGCCAGCGCCGCCGCAGCGAAGGCGTTGAGCCCGGCGAAGAGGGAGGCCGCCTCGTCCGCACCATCGGGCACGGAGACGACGATGATCCGCCGCTTGATCGCCTCCAGTTGCGGGAAGGCCAGGCCCAGCGACTCCAGCGTGCCCTCGGCGAGCGTCTCGATGACCACGTTGGCCTTCTCCACCATCGCCTCGAAGACCTCGCGTGCGGCGGGCTTCGTGATGTCCAGAGTGACGCTGCGTTTGCCTTCGCCCAGGGGCGGCGGCGCGCCGGGCGGCGAGATGGCGATGACGTCGGCGCCATAGTCGGCGAAGAGGCGCGCGCAGAACGCCCCGGCGACGCTGCTCGATAGGTCCAGCACGCGGAGGTCGGCGAGGGTGGTCTCTTCGCTCATGCGTTTGAGTGGCTCTGACCGCCGTCGACGACGATCGTCGCGCCGGTGACCCACGATGCGCGCTGCGAGCAGAGGAAGGCGACGACGTTGGCGATCTCCTCCGCCGTCCCGAAGCGGCCCATCGGGATGTTCTGCTGGACGAAGCGCGCCATGCCTTCGGGGTCTTCCTGCTGACGCCGCCACCAGGTGCCGCCGGGTGCGCTCACGGACCCCGGCGCGACGGTGTTCACGCGGATGCCGTCCCTGGCGTGGGCAAGCGCCATCGACTTGGCGTGGCTGATCAGGGCTGCCTTCATGGCGTTGTAGCCGGGCTGGCCGCCGCTCTCCTTCCCGTAGATCGATGACAGGTGGACGATCGAGCCGCCGCCGGCCGCCTGCATGTGCGGCACGACGAGGCGGGCCAACCGCGCAGCGGGCAGGAGCAGTGTGTCGAACGATTCGCGGAGGGCGGCGTCCTCGAAGCCGCGCGGCGAGGCGTGGATGCTGGTCACCAGCGCATCGACGCGCCCGAAGCGCTCGGCCGTGAGCGCCACCAGTCGCTCTGCGTCCTCGGCGAGAGTCAGATCGCAGGGGGCCTCCAGCGTTTCACCGCCAATTTCGGCCGCCGCGGCGCGGAGTGCCACTTCGTCACGCGCGGCGATGGCCACGCGCGCACCTTCGGCGGCGAGGACGAGCGCCGTGGCCTTGCCGATGCCGCGCGAGGCGCCGGCGACGATCGCCACTTTACCGGCGAGGCCGAGATCCATCCCTTACTCCAGGCACAACGCGGTCTATCGTAGCAGGAGTCACGACGGGAGCACGATGGCGCAGCCCTGCGGCAGCGGCCTCCGTTCCGCGCCCGCGATGGCGATCAGCACAGCCAGCGCGTCGCGCAACGTGATCTGCGAATCGCAGTCCGCGTCGCCGTACACGCTGTCGCCGGCGGACGCGCCGAGGCCGGGGCAGTTGGTTGCGGCGGGTTGCGACGCCGCCGCGCCGGCGAGATAGGCCACCAGCGCCAGCGGGTCGCGCTCGTCGACGCCGTTGTCGCAGTTGAAGTCAGGCGCGCGCTGGATCGGCTCGCAGCGGGAGAACTCGGAGCTGCTCTCGGGATCGGAGGCGGACATCGTGATGATCATGCGCCCGCCGAGGGCCGGGTTGGTGAACGTGCGCTGGAAGTGAGCGATGCCGGTCGCGCCCGCCAGCACGCCGTAAGAGCCGAGGAACGACTCGCCCTCCCCGAAGCCGCTCGGGTCGCACTCGCTGTTGGCGAAGAAGAACATATTGGTGTACTGGTTGGGCACGGTGTCGATCTGGCCGTCCACGGTGAGCACCGTGCCGGTGAGCAGCGCGGTGGTCACCTCCGGGTAGTTCATCAGGTTGTTCGGGCCGCTGTCGGCGTCGCCGTGGTCGTTGGCCAGCACGTCGCCGTCGTCCAGGAGGTCAGCGCCCAGGCCGCCGTTGGCGTACATCTGGTTTGGATCGATGTAGTTCTGCGAGCTGGCCGACGAGGAGAGGGAGACGCCCGCCTTCTGGTTGTAAGCGATGATGTTCTGCTCGGCAGGGATGAACTCGCCGCCGATCGTGATGTCGTAGGCGTCCTGGTCCAGGAAGACGCCGTTCTTCTGGTTGGGCAGCGGGGAGACGCCGTCGGCGGCCACGCCGATGCGGTTGCCCTTCACGTTGATGCTGCGGCCGTCCGGGGTGGAGATGGCGATGCCATTGCCCTGGTTGCCGGAGAGCAGGTTCCCGGCGCCGCTCACCGCGCCGCCGACGGTGCTGCCGTCGCCGCCTTTCATGTCGATGCCGTTGCCCCCGTTGGGCAGGGCGGCAGCGCCGCCCGCGTCCGTCCCGATGAAGTTGCCAGCGACGGTCACCGCGCTGCTGCCGGTGACGGCGATGCCCGGGCCGCTGTTGCCGGAGATCACGTTGCGGTCCGCCGGCGCGGAGCCGCCGACCAGGTTGCCGGTCTCGCTGCTGCGGAGGGTGATGCCGGTGGCGTTGGGCCCGGCGGTGACGCCGTCCGGCCAGACGCCGATGTAGTTGCCTTTGATCGCGGCGCTGGGGAATGTGGCGAACTTGATCGCCTCGTCATCGAAGTTGACGAAGGATAGGCCGCGCACCGTCAGGCTCTTCGCCGAGAGCCACAGCCCCCAGGAGTCCTGCCCGCCGGGGATCGTGTCGCCGTCCAGCACGATGCGGATGTCGGCGTTGCCGGGCTGCCAGGCCTCGGCGCTGTTCGGCGCGGCGCCCGGTTGCGAGTAACCGTCTATGGTGACGCCCGCGCGGAAGAGGCCGTCCATCGCCGACGCCAGGTGGATCACGTGCGGGCCGTCGCCGGGGATGTCGAAGGTGATCGTCTGGCCTTGAGCGACCGTGGCGATCGCCTCGCGAAGCGTGCAGTCGGCGTCGCAGGAGCCGTCCGGCGTGTGGTCAGAGGCCGTCGTCACGACGGGGCCGTCGGCCAAGGCCTGGCGCGCGCCGCCGGCCAGGGTGAGCGCCGCCACTGCGACGAGGAAGGCGAGCAGGGGCCAGGGGCGACAGCGCATCGGCACGCAGTCGAGCATATCGAGATGCGGCGCGGGCGTCACGCCGGGCGGCGGCTACTCCGGCGGCTGGATCGGCTGCGGGCGCTCACCGGCGGCGAAGCGCTTCAGCCATTCGGCCATCGCCGGGTCGTTGAGAGAGTCGCGGTGCGCCTCGACCTCGAAGCGCAGGCCTTCCTCGATGCCCAGCGTGTGCGAGGCGAGCGCGGCCCGCCGGTCGTTCCGCATCGCCCGCTGCGGGTACGCCGACAGGACCGCGGCGATCTCCAGCGCCCGGCCGAGCGCCTTGCCCGGCGGCACGATCTCCTGCACGAGCCCCATGCGCTGCGCCGTCGTGGCGTTGATCTGCGCTCCGGTGATGATCAGGTACATGGCGTTGGCTATCCCGACGATGCGCGGCAGGCGTTGCGTGCCGCCGTCTACCAGTGGCACGCCCCAGCGCCGGTTCAGCACGCCGAACTGCGCGTCGCTGGATGCGATGCGGAAGTCACACCAGCAGGCGAGCTCGAGGCCGCCGGCGGTGCAGTAGCCGTTGATGGCGCCGATCGTCGGCTTGGCGACGTCTGTGATGCGGGAGATACCCATCGGGCCGGAGGCGCCGGCGTTGGGGCGGCTGGTCAGCGAGTCGATGTTCTTGAGGTCGGCGCCGGCGCAGAAGGCCACCTCGCCGGCGCCGGTCAGGATCAGCACGTCCAGCGAATCGTCCGCCTTGAACGCCTCGACGGCCTGGAAGAGGCCCTCGGCCGTCTCGCCGTCGACGCAGTTGCGCACCTCCGGCCGGTTGATCGAGACGACGAACGCACGGCCGTGGCGCTCCGTGAGCACCTTCGCCATCAGTACGCCCCGCCGAGCTTGCGGTGGTCCCAGGAGACGACGCGATCCACCATGATCCGCACGACGACGCGCTTGGCGGCCATCTTCTTGACGGCGGGCAGGAGGGCGTCGTTCACTTTCACGCCCTGGTAGCGCTCCCACTGGGCCACCCCGAAGCGCAGCACCTCGTCTTCATCATCGGTCATTTCCGCGTGGCCGACGAGCTCGACGCCGCGCAGCTCGGAGTACTCGTCGCCGTCTTCGAGGAGGCAGGTGATGCGCGGATCGCGGCGCAGGTTCACCACCTTCTGCGACTTGGCGAACGTCCAGAAGCACGGGATGCCGTCGAGGATGGCGTACCACATGGCGACGAGGTGGGGCCTGCCGTCGCGGCCGATGGTGGCGACGGCCATCGTGCGCTGCTGCTCGATGAAAGCATCGACCTCAGCATCGGTCATCCGGATCTGGTCGCGGCGGGACACTGCGTTAGCCGGCGGCCTGGACGATGTCGTTGACGTGACCGTTGACGTGCACCACGGCCACGTAGTTTAGCACCGTGCCAAGGGGTCCCGGGATGCCGCCGGCGCTCTTCACCGGCACGGCGAAGAGCGCGTCGTCCGTGGCTTCTACGGCGGCGATCGTCGCCTCGCGGTTCTTGCGGAAGACGTCCAGCAGCTCGGCCACGGGGGTGTCGGCGTAGCGCTCGATCTGGCGCTGGTT
The DNA here is from genome assembly GCA_035542855.1 of Dehalococcoidia bacterium. Taxonomy (GTDB): domain Bacteria; phylum Chloroflexota; class Dehalococcoidia; order SM23-28-2; family RBG-16-64-32; genus DATKKM01. Next base: position 15,402 of record DATKKM010000132.1, on the reverse strand, counting down.
GTAGTCGTTGATGCCGCCGGTGGCCTTGCGCTGTGGCGGCTCGGCGCCCTCCGGCTTCTTCTCGCGCGGCTTGTCGCCATCGCGGGCGACGTCGATCAGGCGCGGGTATGACCACTCGATGGAGGCGACGTGGGCGAGGACCTGGCGTGCGTTCCAGCCGTTTTCGTAGCACCCGTCCTCGAACTTGGCGGCGGGGATCGCGGCGAGCTTCGTGACGGCGGCGGCGCCGCTCTCGCGCAGGGCGTCCAGCAACTGCTGCTTGGTGATCGCCTGGACTGCCATGGGTGGCCTCCTCTCTGACTCTTACGCGAACGTGAGAGTAGCGCCTGCACGGGAAGGCTGTCAAGAAGATTTGTATTGCTGGAAGACGCCTAGGTCTTGCCCAGGCGGGGCGCTTCCTGGCCCGCCTTCTTGCCGGTGCCGTTGCGAGAAGGGTGGCGCTTCCTGGCGTCACGGGGCTCCAGGCCGTACGGCGCCGAGAGATCGTACGTGGCGCGCTTGCAGTCACAATAGAAGCACATCCCGCCAAATAGGTGGCGTTCGAACTCGTGGCCACAGGTGGTGCAGTTGCCCATAGGTGTGCCCCCGGTTATCAACAATCCGGGGAGTCTCAATATTGCGGGAACGTCGCGGTGAATGGCAAGCCCGGCGGCGGGTCAGCCGTACTTCTTCGCCAGCCAGTCCCGCCAGGTGATGCGGCCGGTCCTGTTCTCCGGGCAGCAGTTGTAGCCCTTCGCGAAGCCCTGGAGGGCGCCCGCTGCCGGCACAGGAATCCTGATCAGGTGGCGTCTCGTCGCCCTCAGCCAGGCGCGGGCGATCTCGCTGGCCTTCTGCACCTCCGGCCCGCCGATGTCCGGCAGGCGCCCGCTGGGCCCCTTCTGCAGCGAGGCGACGATGTGGTCCGCGACCTCGCCGGGGTCGATCAGCTGGAACTGCATGGCGCCGGGCAGCATCAGGAACGGGCCGCGCCGGAACAGCGTCGAGAGGAAAGTGTCGAGGAGCGGGTGGAACTGCGTGGCGCGGAGGAGCGTCCACGGCGCGCCGCTCCGTTCGACCACGCCCTCGGCGGCGAGTTTCGCGGCGTAGTACGGGTACTTCACCTTGTCGATGCCGACGATGGAGACGTAGTAGGAGTTGGCGACGCCCTCCGCCTTGGCCTTCTCCAGCAGCACACGCGTGCCCTCCACGTCCACGGCGCGGGTGTCGCGGAACGGGCTGGAGGCGGCGTGAACGATGATGTCCACGCCGGCGACCGCCTGCTCGACGCCGGCGCCGCTCAGGAGGTCTGCTTGCGCCCACTCCACATCGCCGAGGGCGTTCGATTCGCCGGGGCGGCGGCTCATCACGCGCACGGTGTGGCCGGCGGCCGTGAGCCGCGGCACGAGCTCCCGGCCGAGGGTGCCGGTGCCGCCTGTGACGAGGACGCGCGGCATCAGCCCCGGCCCATCACTTCGGCGACCTGGCGGAAGCCTTCGCGGACGCTGGGGTACTTCGGGGCCCAGCCGGTGGCGTCCTTGAACTTCTTGTTGGAAACGCGCGTAGAGTTGAGGATGTAGTTCGCCGGGCCGCCCATCACCAGCTTGCCCAGCCAGCGCGGGAAGCGGCGCGGCTTCGGCAGGTGTAGCTCCTCCGCGAAGGCCCGCACGTAGTCGCTCTGCGTCACGGGGTTGTCCTCCACGACGTTGTAGGCACCTGAGGGCGCGTTGAGAGCGGCGACGACAGCCGCCGCCGCGTCGTCGACGTGGATCGACGAGAAGTAGTTGTCGCCCTTGCCGATCACGCCGAACATGCGCCGCCTCATCAGCTTCGCGGAGTCGATCGTGCTGGCGGCGTACGGCGCGTAGAAAAGCCCGAAGCGCAGGATCACGGCGTGCCCGCCGCCCTCGCCGAAGCGCTTCACCTCGCGCTCCAGGTCCAGCGCAGAATCGAGCGCTGACCAGGCGAGCTTCATCGGGGCGTTCTCGTCGAGCCAGCGGTCACCGCCGCCGGCGTACATGAAGGTGATGGACTCGGCGATGAAGGCCTGGGCGTTCGCGGTCAGCGCCGCGTCGACGAGGTTCTTGGTCGCCTCACGGCGCAGGCGGTCGTTCTCCTGCCAGGAGCGGCGGCTGCGCATCTTCATCAGGGCCGGGATCTTGGTGGCCAGGTGGAGGACGGCATCGCTGCCGGCGACAGCCTGTTTCACCGCCGCCGCATCGAAGAGGTCGACGGAGACGGGCTCAGCGCCGAGGGAGCGCAGTAGCTGCGACTTCTCCTCGCTGCGGGCGGTGCCGCGCACTTCGTGCCCGGCGGCGACGAGCAGTTTGACGGCCGGCTGGCCGAGGACACCGGTGGCCCCGGCGACGAACACGCGCATGGCGGCCTCCTTCCCGGGCTTCGACTATACGCTACTTGAACGCCGGGATGATCTCTTCCGAAAACGCCTTCACGGCGGGCATGATGAAGCGCGGCCAGAGGGCCAGGTACATCTCCTCCACGCCCGCCTCCTGGAATTTCGCGACCTGCTCCTTCACCTCGCCCACGTTGCCCAGCAGGATGCCCTTGCGGGCCTCCTCCACGTCGCCGCCGCGCATCGCGGAGATACCCTGCAGCACGCGCTCCTTGAACGCCGGGTTGTCGTTCAGGAAGAGCGGGATCTGGACCGTACGGCGGATGCTCTTCGGGTCGCGGCCGGCTTCCTGCGCGTACTGGTCCAGCAGCGCGAACTTGCGCTTGATGTCCTCCGGCGAGCCCTGCACGTTGGCGATGTCCGCGTACCTGGCCACGATGCGCAGCGTCCGCTTCTCCCCGCCGCCGCCGATGAGGATGGGTGGGTGCGGCGTCTGCACGTTCGGCGGATTGTAGGGCGGCCCTTCCAGGCGATAGTACTTGCCCTGGAACATGGGCTTTTCCTGCGTCCACAGCAGCTTGATCAGGTTCGCGGCCTCGTCCAGGCGGTCCAGCCGCTCCTTGATGGAAGGCAGGTGCAGCCCGAACGTCTTGCTCTCGTACTCGTGCCAGCCGGCGCCGATGCCGAAGATCAGCCGCCCGCCGGAGATGTGGTCGACCGTCGTGGCCTGCTTGGCGAGCACGGACGGCTCACGGTAGACGTTGCCGGTGACGAGAATTCCCAGCTTCACCCGCGAGGTGGCCTGGGCCAGCGCCGCGAGCGCCGTCCAGCCTTCCATGCAGGGCTCGCCGGAGCCGAACTCCGTCCCGAAGCCGGAGACGAAGTGGTCCATCAGCCACAGCACATCGAAGTTGGAGTTCTGGTCCAGCTCCTGCCAGCAGGCCAGCAGCTCGGCCCAGGTGACGCCGGACTGGTTGGGGACGGCTCCGAACTTCATATCGCTGTCTCCTTCTAGCTCTAGGTGATGCTCTCTTGCTGTGGTGCTCCCTTGTTAGCGGCGCCTGTAAGCAAGGGAGCGTTCGAGCCTGGGAGCATCACTGGCTGGGCGGCTCCACCACCGGCAGGCCCAGCTGCTCCCTGTAGTCCTTCTCGATCGCGCCGAGGGCGCCCATGTTCTGGTATGACGTCAGCGGGAACTGGACGAACATCCGCATGACGGGCAGCGGCACGGCGCTTATCGGCACGTCGCCGATGACGCCCTTCTCTTGCAGGCCGGCGATCTCGGCGTCGCTGAGGCCGAGGAGGCTGGAGAGCACCTCGTGGTTGTGTTCGCCCAGCTTCGGGGCCTTGCGCGCGCTGTCCATCTCGAACGCGGAGAACTTCGCGCCGAGCTGGTGGGGGACCGGCCGCACGCCAACATTCCCGGTGTCGACGCGGTCGAAGAAGCCGCGCTGGCGAAGGTGCTCGTCCAGCAGCACTTCCTTTGGGTTGAGCACCGCAGCTGCGAGAACGCCCGCGGCCTGCAGCGTCTGCATCGCCTCGATGTGGCCGCGCTCGGACGTCCAGGCCTGGATCAGCGCGTCAAGCGCGTCGTGGTTGGCCATTCGGGCGGCGTTGCCGGCAAAGCGCTTGTCGGCGGCCCACTCCGCGTGGCCCATGGCCCTGGCCATCGCCGCGAACTCGGTGTCGTCGCGCACGGTGATCACGAGCCAGTTGTCTTCGCCGGAGCAGGGGTAGCAGCCCTGCGGCGCGAACCAGTAGCTCCGGTTGCCGATGCGCCGCGGTGCGCGGCCGTTCATCGCGTAGTCCATCAGCGCGTAGCCGACGACGGGGATGGCCGCCTCCTGCTCCGAGAGATCGACGTACTGGCCCTTGCCGGAGCGCCGCCGGTAGACCAGCGCCGCCAGCACGGCGCCCGCGCCGACGATGCCGGAGTATGGGTCGGTGAAGGAGATGCCGGTGCGCAGGGGGTCGCCGCCCTCGTAACCGGTGATGGAGGAGATGCCGGACGCCGGCTCCAGCCCCATGCCATAGGCGGAGAAGTCGCGCCAGGGGCCGTTCTGGCCGTAGCCGGACATGCTGATCATGACGATGTCCGGCCTGATCGCCGTGAGCGACTGGTAGTCCAGGCCGAACTTGGCCATCACGTGCGGCGTGAAGCTTTCGACGACGACGTCGCAGTGCGGAATCAGCTTCTTCACGATATCGACGCCGGCGCCGCCCGACTCCTCGCTGAAGTCCAGGGTGAGAGAGCGCTTGCCGCCGTTGCGCAGCAGGAAGTAGCCGGCGGTGTTCCAGTAGTCCTCAGCGGCGGTGTTCTCCGGCATGATGAAGTTGCGCGTGATGTCCATCCGCTTCACGCCCTCGATCTTGATCACGTCCGCACCCAGGTCAGAGAGCAGGCGGGCGGCCGTGGGCCCGGCGTAGACCTGCGCGAAGTCCAGGACGCGCAGGCCGGAGAGTGGGAGCTTGTCCGTCATCCCGCCACCGCCTTCGTGTCCGCGCCGAGCGCCGGGGCGGGGCCCGTGCTCAGCGGCGTCTCCGACATCTTGAACGCGTGCAGGGCGATCGGCAGCTTACCGAGGCCCGCCTGCTGAATCTCGGCGAAGAAGGCGCGCTCCCGCAGGTGCTCGTTCTCCAGCAGAGTCTGCGGGTCGAGAACGGCGGCGAAGGGGACGCGCAGCTCCTGGGCGCGGGTGAGCAGGTCCTGCCAGTCGTGCTCGGCGAGGTAGGGGCGGAGGATCTTCTCGAAGTCCTGCCACTGGATGGTGCGCAGCCAGAGGTTCTGGAAGAGCGGGTTGTTCTCCAGCTCTGGCTGCTCGATCAGGATCGCCATCATCAGGGGGAAGCCCGTCGCCCCGCCGATGACGACGATGTGGCCGTCGCGGCAGGGGAAGATTTCGCTGGGGTACGTCGGGATGTGGTGGCGGGAGTAGAAGCGCCTGCGGATCGCGCCCAGGTAGGAATACATCGGCGTGTTGTACTCGTCGGCGGAGCCCAGCGCTTCCAGGCAGGAGACGTCGATGTGCTGGCCGTGGCCGGTGACCGCGCGGTGCTCCAGCGCGGCCAGGACCGCCACCCAGGCGTGGAGCGCGCCGAAGTAGTCGGCCGGCTCACCGCCGGTGCAGAGCGGCGGCTTGTCCGGGTCGCCGGTGATGTACATCAGGCCGGATAGCGCCATCGCGGCCAGCGAGTTGCCTCTGTACTTGGAGTAGGGGCCGGTCTGCCCGAACGGCGTGACGGAGCAGTAGACGAGCTTCGGATACGCGTCCTTCACGTCGTTGTAGGCCAGGTCGAGCTCCGCCATCCGTCCCGGCATCTCGCTTTCGACGAGCACGTCCGCCGTCGCCAGCAGCTTGCCCAGTGCGGCGCGGCCGTCGTCGCTTCCGATGTCGAGGACGACGCTCTTCTTGCCACCGTTGAGGTGGATGAAGAGGCCGGACTTCTCAGGGTCGGGCGCGTCGCCGGGGAAGGGGCCGAGGCGGCGGGTGTAGTCGCCCTGCGGCGGCTCGATCTTGATGACCTCGGCGCCGAGGTCAGCGAGCAGCTTGGTGCAGTACGGGCCGGCTATGCCCTGTGAGAGATCGACGACGCGGACGCCGCCAAGCGCGTGTTCTGCCACGAAAGACCCCCCAAGTCGTGTGGATCGCCCGCCGGAGGCGGGCAGGGCGGATGATAGCAGGCCCGGCGACTAACCGACAAACATCAGCTTCCGCTGCTCACTCGCAGTCGCCGGAGTCCTGGTGCTCCGCGTGCCAGCTGCCGTGGACGCCGCTGCTGCTGGCGGCGATCCAGGTGCCGGCTGCGGTCTTGTCCGTCACGGTGCCGTTCATAGTGCCGCCGGCGCTGATGTCTGCGGAAATAGACGGGTTCTGCGTGGTCTGCAGTCCGGCGCCCCAGGTGAAGAGGAGCGTGCTTTCCGTGATCACCCCGCCGATCTCGGTCTCGGCGTTCTCGTTGAACTTGACGGTACCCTTCAGCCCCCGGTTGTCTTGTTCGAAGATGACGCAGAAGTTGCCATACTGGCTACCGTCCGAGGCGACGTAGCTGCCCTTCCACGCGCCGTGCACGTCATCGGCGGGCCCGCTGCCAAGCTGCGGCTGCGTGTCGTCGCCGCTACAAGCGAGGCCGGCGGCCAGGAGCGCCGCTGTCAGCAGGCCGAGGAGCACCGCGGGGAAGCGCTTCACGCCATCGAGTGTAACGTAGCGACCGGTTACGCTCACGCAGCGCGCTTGATACAATTCGCACGCCCAACGCTATGCCGAAACCGACTATCGCCATCGAACGACGCGGCGCCGCCGCCTGGCTCACGCTCGCGCGCCCGCTGATCGACGCCGCGGCCATCCGCGAGCTGCGGGAGGCCTGCGGGTCGCTTGCCGGCGACGCGGCCGTGCGAGCCGTCGTGCTGACGGGCGCGGGCGATGCCTTCGCGACGGGCTGGGACGCGGCGATCCTCCGCGACGTCGGGGCGCTGCGCGAGGCTGGGGCGCTTGGCGACCCGTTCGGTTGCCTGGCGGAGCTGCCGAAGCCGGTGATCTGCGCCGTGAACGGCGATGCATTAGGCGGCGGGCTGGCGCTGGCGCTGGCTGCGGACATCCGCATCGCAGCGGAGGGGGCGAGGTTCGGGCTGCCGGAATCGGACGCGGGCCTTCTGCCGGCCGGCGGCGCTACGCAGAGGCTCGCGCGTCTCGTCGGGCGTGGCAAGGCGCTGGAGCTGCTACTGACGGGCGAAGCGATAGACGGTTCTGAGGCGCTGCGTATCGGGCTCGTCAGCGAGGTCGTGCCGGCGGGCGAACTGGCCGCCCGCGCGCAGGAGATCGCGGAGCGCATCGCGGAGCGGGGGCCGCTGGCCGTGCAGTACGCGAAGGAGGCGGTCTCGCGCGGCCTCGAGATGCCGCTGGAGCAGGCGCTGCGTTACGAGACGGACCTCACGGTGATCCTCCAGACCACCGAAGACCGCGCAGAGGGCGTGCGGGCCTTCATCGAAAAGCGAAAACCGAAGTTCAAGGGGAAGTGATATGCAGGTGATCCTCGATCCGGACGAGGTGTGGTCCCTGATGACGCTGGTCACCGGCTACGCCATCGACAAGAGCGGTGTCTCGCAGGACGGCAAGCAGCGGATCCGCCGCTGGCGCACTGACCGCGCCGTCGGGACGGTGGAGCTCGACGAGCTGGCCATCGGCATGAACGCTGCAATCGGCACGTACCTGGAGGAGCGCACGGACCGCACGATCAGGGCGAAGGGCCGCTACGCCCGCACAAAGGACCGGCGATGAGGGCCGGGCGTTCGGTCAACAAGGTTGGTCACGGCCCCAGTCTTGACCCGGGCAGGACGGCAGCCCTGCCCCACGGAGGTACTGTGGATGAAGGTTGAGTTGGAGATCGAGGAGGCGCGCGAGATACTGCTGTTCGTCGCCGACCGCCTGGCCAAAGAGGCCGGCCTGGACGACAAGGACCGGGCGGCGCTCAGCAAGTGGAAGACGGGCATGACGCCCGGCTCGGAAGGGATGCGGGAGCTCGCCGCCAAGATCAACGCGGACGTGGCGCGGTCGCTGGAGAACCAGAAGCGCAGCCTCGTGCGCAAGCCGGACTGGCGATGACCTCTGACGCGGTGCCGATCCTCTTCGAGAAGTCCGGCGGCATCGCCTGGATCACGCTGAACCGGCCGCAAGCGCTTAACGCGATCAACATGCGGATGCGCGACGAGCTGTGGGACCTGCTGCACGCCGTCCGCGACGATCCGGACGTACGCGCGGTCATCTTCAAGGGTGCGGGCGACAGGGCGTTCTCCGCCGGCGCCGACGTGAGCGAGTTCGGGACGGCGCCGTCCTACGTTGAGGCTCGGCGGGCGCGGCGGGAGCGCGATCTCTGGTGGTTCATGATGACGCTGGAGAAGCCGCTGATCGCCGCGGTCCACGGCTACGCTCTCGGCGCCGGGATCGAGTTGCCGATGGCCTGCGATCTGCGCGTCGCCGCCGAAGACGCGCGGATCGGGCTGCCCGAGGTGTCGCTCGGGTACATCCCGTCGGCCGGGGGCACGCAGACGCTGCCGCGGCACATCCCGCCCGGCGTCGCCATGCAGATGATCCTGACCGGCGACCCGATCGACGCGCAGACGGCGTACCGCTACGGCCTGGTGCAGCGAGTCGTCCCGCGGGAGCGCCTGTATGCGGAAGCGGAGGCGCTGGCCCGCAAGATCATCGCCCGGCCGGCGCACTTGGTGGCGCTGGTCAAGCGGGCCATCCACGAAGGCGCGGAACTGTCGCTTGAGCAGGCCATAGCGGTAGAATCGAAGCTGGCGGAGCGCGCGCTCCTGGCGACATAACGCTCCGATACGACGATGGCGACAGACACAGGCAGAATCAACCCGGCGCTGCGCGGCTGGCGCTGGCTGCTCAGCGTTGGGCTGGGCGTGCCGCTGATCGCCGGCGCGGCGCTCGTCCTGCTCGTAATCATCACCTGGGTTTCGCCGCGCTATGAGGCGACCCGCAGCGTAAACATCGGCCCCGCGTCCACCTACGCCGTGGGCCAGCCGGTCTACCACGAATCGGACCGCTTCTGGGTGGTGAAGGTGCCATCGGGCGAAGTGCTGGCTCTCTACGACCGCGACCCGATCACCGGCTGCACGGTGCCCTGGGACCCGAACTACGTGTTCCTGGGCGTGAAGGGTTGGTTCCGCGACGCCTGCAGCCGCTCCGTCTACGACATGCAGGGCGCCTGCTTCGACGGGCCGTGCGTTATCGGCCTGAACCGCCTGGCGATCAACGAGGACACGAACGGCGAGCTGGTCGTCGATATGAACAGCGGCGGCGCCGGCCCCATCCGCACCCCCGGCGCTACCCCGCTCACCCTGCCCTGACCAGGCAGAGAAAGGAGCTCGCGTGGGCCACATACCCGTCGCGAAGCCCTCACCGATACTGCGGCGGTGGACGTTCCCGAAGCGGGGACTGGCAGTGGCGCTCGTTCTCGTCAGCGTCTTCGCGGTGGGCGGGGTGATGCTAGCCGCGTCGTGGCCGACGGGCAGCCACGTGGACCAGAGCACGCATGGCACGTGGGTTACCGTCGGGCGCGAGCAAGACCTGGAAGTCGACCAGCCGGTCCGCGTAATCGAGCAGCGCCTGTGGCTGGTGAAGCTGAAGGACGGAGAGATCATCGCGCTCTCCCAGAGGAGCACGCACCGGGGGTGTACTGTCGGCTGGCGGCCGGACATGGTCTTCGACAACAAGAAGGGTTGGTTCCGGGATGTCTGCAGCGGCAGCACCTGGGACCTCAACGGGTACAAGGAGTTCGGCCCGGCGCCGCGCGGCCTCGACCAGTACCAGGTGCGAATACAGAACGGCTTCGTCCAGGCGTATGCCGGCAAAGGCGCGCCGATCATCATGGATGCGCCGATTGAAGCGAAGCCCTACCGGTAGCTGTCACGTGAGCACTCTCCCCGCCGAATTCCTGGCCCGGGCAGAGGCTCTCCAGGACGCCTACCTGGCCAGCGACGACCCCATCCGCCAGTCCGGCTTCGGCGGCGGAGCGGAGCGCTGGCGGGCCGAACGCTCGCCGATCCTGGAAGCGGTGCCCGGCGGCGGCGACCTGCTGGACATTGGCTGCGCGAACGGTTACCTCGCGGAGTGCCTGGTCGCCTGGGCAGCGGAGCGCGGCGTTCGCCTGACCCCGCACGGCGTCGACATCGGCCCGCGCCTCATCGCGGAGGCGAAGCGGCGATTACCCGAGTTCGCCGGGAATTTCCACGTCGCCAACGGCTGGGACTGGCGACCGGGGCGTCGTTTCGGGTACGTTTATACCCTGTCGGACTGTGTGCCGCCGGATATGCTCGCCGAATACGTGGAGCGCCTGCTTGACCGGCTCGTGGAGCCGGGCGGGCGCCTGATCGCCGGCAGCTACGGCAGCCGCTCCCGGGGAACGCCGCCCCTGCCGGTCGCGCAGACGCTGGCCTCGTTGGGCCACGTCGTCGCGGGGCAGGCGGCCGGTGGGGAACCGCCGGTCACCGCGTTCGCCTGGGTCGTCCGCTAACCAGGGGAGGTCAGCATGAATACCGCCGAATTTCTGATGATCGCGTCGTCCGTCGTCCCGGAGCGGACGGCCATGGCCTGCGATACGCAGACGCGCCACTACATGGAGCTGCAGGAGCGCGTCAACCGCCTGGCCAACGCGCTGCAGGGGCTGGGCGTGAGCCAGGGCGACAAGATCGCCGTGATGGCGCTCAACTCCATGGAGTACGTCGAGGCCTACTACGCCACCGCCAAGCTGGGTGGCGTCTTCGTGCCGCTGAACTACCGGGCCAAGAAGGAAGAAATCACCTACATGTGCAACAACTCGACGGCGAGCGTGCTCTTCGTCGGCGAGCGGTACCTCGACCTCTGCGCCTCGATCCGGCCGCAGCTGGAGACGGTGAAGCACCTGATCGGCATCGATACCAAGGCCGAGGGGATGCTCCACTACCAGGACCTGATCGCCGCGCATGAGCCGGAGGAGATATTCACCGACGTCCAGGACACAGACCCGACGATCGTCATCTACACGAGCGGGACGACGGCGCTCCCGAAGGGCGTCGTGCTGACCCACCTGGGAATGTCTGTCTACGTCACGAATACCGTAGAGCCCGCCGATCCTTCGGCGGAGAACGTGGACGTGCTGCTGGTCTCGGTGCCGTTCTACCACGTGGCCGGCGCCACGACGATGCTGTCCTCGGTCTGGGGCGGGCGCAAGATGGTCATCCTCCCGCAGTTCGACCCGGCGGCCTGGCTGAAGGCCGTGCAGGAGCACAGGGTGACCCACAGCTTCGTAGTGCCGACGATGCTCAAGCGCATCATCGAGCACCCGGACTTCGCGAAGACGGACCTCAGCTCGCTGAAGCTGGTCGCCTACGGCGCAGCACCGATGCCCTTCGAGGTTGTCTCGCGGGCGGTGCAGGTCATGCCGTGCGGACTGATGAACGCTTACGGCCAGACGGAGAGCACATCCTCGCTCACGTACCTCGGGCCGGAGGACCACAAGATCCCGAGCGAGCCGGGGCCCGAGCGCGACAAGAGGCTGGCCCGCCTGCGCTCAGTGGGCAAGCCGATGGACGATGTGGTCGTCGCCATCATGGACCCGGAAGGGAACATCCTCGGCCCCGGCGAGGAGGGCGAGATCGTGGCGCAGGGCGCGCGCGTAATGGCCGGCTACCTGAACCGCGAGGAGGACACTACCGCCGCGATCAAGGGCGGCTGGCTGCACACGGGCGACGTCGGCTGGATGGACGACGAGAGCTACCTCTACATCACCGGCCGTACGAAGGACCTGATCATCCGCGGGGGCGAGAACATCGCGCCGGGGGAGATCGAAGGAGTGCTGCAGCAGCACCCGGCAGTGGAAGACGCGGCGGTGATCGGTGTGCCGGACGTGGAGTGGGGCGAAGAGGTGAAGGCGGTCGTCGTCCTCAAGCCGGGTGCGAAGGTGAGCGACGAGGCGCTGACCGCGTTCGTGAAGGAGCGGCTGGCCAGCTTCAAGGTGCCGAAGTACTTCACTTACGTGGGGGAACTGCCGCGCAACTACCTGGGCAAGGTGCTGAAGAACGACCTGCGCAAGCAGTTCGGCGAGGCGAAGAGCGGTTCCTAAGCGAAGACCGTCCCGCCGCGAACGGATCGACCGGCAGGCCCGCCGTGAGGCCATGGGCGGCGACGCCGTCACCGCGGGCCCAAGGCCGCTCCCGGAAAAGGGGCCCGGCATCGCCTGGACGGGCTTGATCGGCGGCGTCATGGGATTCGCCGTCCTGATCGCCATTGCCGTGCTGGTGGCCGCCGGCGCCGGCGACAACTCCCCGCTCTGGGCGCTGCCGCTCATCGGCCTCGCGCTGCTCTTCGTTCCCGCGATCGTGGTGTCCGCGCGGCCGGTCGCGTCCCGGAAGCGAGTCCTGCGGTTGGTGGTGATCGCCGCCCTCGTCCTGGCCGCAGCCGGGACGCCAGTCTACGGTTTGGAGCTGCCGTTTGTGCTGGCGCCGGCGATTGGACTTCTGGCCCAGGCGGCCGGGTTCATCTTCCAGGGCCGCTAGGCAACCGCCGTCACAGCGGGCCCGCCTTGCAGGCGGTAGACTCCGGCGCGATGGGGGCGCTGACAATTCGCAAGGCGGCCGAGTCAGACATGTCGCGCATCGTTGAACTGGTGGCCGGCGACCCGGGCAGCGACTTCCGCGTGATCGAGACGAGGACGGACGCCGAGTACGAGCGTACACCGGCATCGAGGGGCGCGTCCTTATGGTCAAAGGCCTCGAATAGCCATATATTCGTGGTCGCATGAACCAAAGGAGACGCCTCGTATGAGACTCGAAACAACAATTCTTGCCCACGACATCTCTGGCTACGCGCAGCAGGCGGCGCGGCTGGAAGAGATCGGCTACGACGTCGTTGTCACGCCGGAGGCCGGTCACGACCCGTTCCTGCCGTTGATGACCGTCGCCGAGCACACTCAGCGAATGAAGTTCGGGACGGCGGTGGCCATCGCCTTTCCGCGCAGCCCGATGGTGACGGCGCAGCTGGCCTGGGACCTGCAGCGGTTCTCCGGCGGGCGCTTCATCCTGGGCCTGGGCACGCAGGTGAAGGGCCACAACGAGCGCCGCTATTCCACCGCCTGGCCCTCGCCGCCAGGGCCGCGGCTGCGTGACTACATCCTGGTCATGAAGGCGATCTTCCAGACGTTCCAGACGAACGCGCGGCCGGCCTACCAGGGGACCAACTACCAGTTCACGCTGATCTCGCCGTTCTTCAACCCAGGCCCCAATCCGCCGAAGGCGGACCACGTGCCGATCTACATCTCCGCCGTCAACCGCTTCAACTGCCGGCTCGTCGGTGAGGTCTGCGACGGCATACGCATGCACGGCTTCAACACGGTGAAGTACACGAAAGAGGTCATCATCCCGGCGATCGAAGCGGGGTGTAAGAAGGCCGGGCGCAAGCTGTCCGACATCGACATCGTGGGCGGCAGCTTCATCATCACCGGCGCGAGCGAGGAGGAGGTGGAGCGGGCCAAGGCGCCCGTGCGGCAGCAGCTGTCGTTCTACGCCTCGACCCGCGCCTACCACCCGGTGCTGGAGGTGCATGGCTGGCAGGAGACGGGCGAGAAGCTGTTCCGCCTCTCGATGGAGGGGAAGTGGCAGGACATGGCGAACGGCATCACGGACGAGATGCTGGAGGAGTTCGCGATCATCGGCACGTACGACCAGCTCCTCCCCAAGATCAAGGAGCGCTACGGTGGCCTGGTCACGACGCTCGACTTCGGGTTCGGGGTGCGCTCGCCGGAGGACCACGAGCGGCTCGCCTTCATCGTGCAAGAGCTGAAGAAGAGCTAGCCGGTTGTCAGCCCCCAGCGACCTCGATGCCGAGCTGCCGGGCCGCGGCATTACGCTGCGCTATCGCGACTGGGGCGGCGAGGGCGCGCCGATCGTCCTTCTGCACGGTCTCTCTTCGTCGCTGCGCATCTGGGACTTCGTGGCGCCGATCCTGGCCGAACGCTTCCGCGTCTTCGCCGTCGACCAGCGCGGACACGGCCTGAGCACGAAGCCGGACGACGGCTACGGGTTCGCGGATGTGACCGGCGACCTGGCGGCGTTTGTCGCGCTGCTGGGCCTCGATCGGGCAATCGTCGCGGGGCACTCCTGGGGCGGGAACGTGGCCGCGCAGTTCGGCGCCGGCTACCCGGAAGCCACGCGCGGGCTGGTGCTCGTCGACGGCGGCTTCATCGAGCGCTCCAAGGACGCTACGTGGGAGCAGGCCGAGCGCGAGATGCGGCCGCCGGACATCGACGGTGCGCCCGTCGACCGTTTCGTGCAGATGATGCGCAACTGGCCGCACCTGAAGGAGCACTGGTCGGACGAGCTGCGCGACATGGTGCTCTACAACTTCGACGTGCGCGATGGCAGGATATACCGCCGCCTCAGCATTCCGAACCACATGAAGATCGCCCGCGCCATCTTCGAACAGCGGCCAAGTGAGCTGCTGCCCAAGGCGAAGTGCCCGGTGCTGATCGTGCCGGCGTTCCGCGACGCTTCCAGCGAGGACGAGCGCCGCTGGCAGGAGTACCGGCGCCGGGGCATTGCGGCGATCACCGCTGCGCTGCCCTCCGCCGAAGTCCACGAGATGCAGGACACTATCCACGACGTGCCGATCCAGCGGCCGCGGGAGCTGGCGGAGGTCATCGCGGACTTTGCAGGCGGGCTGTCGTAGCGCGAGATGGACGTCGTCACCGGGGCGTTCGGCTACATCGGGCGGTACATCGCGCGGCGACTCCTGGAGTCGGGCCGCGAAGTGCGCACAGTCACCACGCACCCGGACAAGCCGAACCCGTTCGGCGCGGCCGTGCAGGCGTTCCCGTTCGACTTCAACGATCCGGCGCGCCTGACCGGCCACCTGGAGGGCGCCGAGACGCTGTTCAACACGTACTGGATCCGCTTCCCCTACGGTGGCCAGACGTTCGCCTCCGCGGTGCGCAACACCCGCACGCTCTTCGAGTGCGCGAAGAAGGCCGGCGTGAAGCGAGTGGTGCACATCGGCGTCACCAACGCCTCGGTGAACTCGGGGCTGCCGTACTACCGGGGCAAGGCGCAGCAGGAGGAGGCGCTGATCGCTTCGAGCCTCCCGCACTCGATCGTCCGGCCGACGCTAGTCTTCGGCAAGGAAGACATCCTCGTCAACAACATCGCATGGTGCCTGCGCACGTTCCCGCTGTTTCCGATCTTCGGGGCGGGCTGCTACCGCGTGCAGCCGGTGTTCGTCGAAGACCTGGCAGCCATCGCCGTCGAGCAGGCTTCCGCGAGCGGCAACGTGACCATCGACGCCATCGGGCCGGACTCGTTCACGTTCGAAGAGATGGTGCGGCTGATGGCAAAGGAGATGGGGCGGAAGCCGCGGTTCGTCCACATGCCTCCGTCGGCCGGGCTACTCGCGGGCCGCGTGATCTCACTCGCCAAGCGGGACGTCCTGCTGACGAAGGACGAGCTGGCGGGCTTGATGGAGGAGTACCTGACCTCGCCGCAGGCGCCGAACGGCCGCACGCGCTTCGGCGACTGGCTGCGCGCTAACTCGCGC
>DATKKM010000131.1:0-30431 GCA_035542855.1 Dehalococcoidia bacterium | reverse complement strand
TACGACCTCGGCGGTGGCACGTTCGACATCTCGATCCTGGAGATTGGCGACGGGACGTTCCACGTGAAGTCGACGAACGGCGACACGCACCTGGGCGGCGACGACTTCGACCAACTGATCATCAACTGGCTTATCGAGGAGTTCCGCAAGGACCAGGGCATCGACCTTTCGAGGGATATCCAGGCGCTGGGCCGCCTGAAGGAAGCGGCGGAGAAGGCGAAGATCGAGCTTTCGACGACGCAGCAGCACGAGGTGAACCTGCCGTTCATCACGGCCGACGCCTCCGGCCCCAAGCACATGGCGATTCAGCTGACGCGCGCCAAGCTGGAGCAGCTGGTGGGCGACCTGGTGGAGCGCACGATCGCGCCGGTGCGCCAGGCGCTGGACGACGCCAAAGTGACGGCGGACCAGGTGGGCGAGGTGATCCTCGTCGGCGGGCAGACGCGGATGCCGCTGGTGCAGGAGACGGTCAAGAAGTTCTTTGGCCGGGAGCCGCACAAGGGCGTGAACCCGGACGAGGTAGTCGCCATCGGCGCGGCGATCCAGGCGGGCGTCCTCAAGGGCGAGGTGCGCGAGGTGCTGCTGCTGGACGTGACGCCGCTGACGCTGGGCATCGAGACGCTGGGCGGGGTGGCGACGCCGATCATCCCGCGCAACACGACGATCCCGACCAGCCGCTCGCAGACGTTCTCGACGGCGACGGACAACCAGACTTCGGTGGAGATCCACGTGCTGCAGGGCGAACGCGGCATGGCCAGCGACAACAAGTCGCTGGGGCGGTTCATCCTGGACGGCATCCTGCCGGCGCCGCGCGGCCTGCCGCAGGTGGAGGTGGCGTTCGACATCGACGCTAACGGCATCCTGCACGTGTCCGCGCGCGACAAGGGCACCGGCCGCGAGCAGAAGATCACGATCCAGGCGGGCACGGGCCTGAGCCCGGAAGAGATAGAGCGGATGAAGCGCGACGCTGAGTCGCACGCGGAAGAGGACCGCAAGCGCCAGGAAGAGGTGCAGGTGCGGAACGCGGCCGACTCGCTGGCCTACACGGCGGAGAAGACGGTGCGGGATGCCGGGGACAAGATCCCGGCTGACGTGCGCGCCGAGATCGAGGCCGGCGTGAAGGACGTGCGCGAGGCGCTGGCCCAGAACGCGTCCGCGGAGGCTCTGCAGGGCCTGGTGGAGCGTCTGAGCGGCGCCCTGCAGAAGGCCGGCGAGGCTGTCTACGGCCAGCAGGGCGCCGAAGGCGCGATGCGCGGCGACGGCGCCGCCCCGGAGGAAGGCCCGGCGGAGGAGGGCACCGTGGAGGGCGAGTACCGGGAGGTTTAGGCCGCTTTCCCGCTGAGAGGCTGGAGGTTAGAGGTTAGACGAAGGCCGGGGCGATTGCCCCGGCCTTTCGATTTGCCGTCTTTGGGGCTTCGGGAAGGCCGCACCTTTAACCGAAGCCCCACGCTGGGGTGCTGTTGTGGGCGCTTAAGGCGGGCGTAACATCTCTGCGTGGGGTGCGGCGCATGCCCTCAATTCGGGAGGAGGCGGCGCCCATGAAAGACAAGAAGGAATCGCCATCGGTGTTGCGGGAGCTTTCGGCCGTGGCGGGACTGTATCGCAACGTGGTGTGGATGATCGGGCAGCGTGTGCAGCGCGGGCCGGACTGGCAGCAGCGGCTGTTCGAGGATGCGGTGCGGCGGGATGAGATGGCCGAGCGGCGGGAAGAGGCCGCGGCACGGCGGTAACCGTTCGCGAGCGCTCTGGCGCAGAGCCCGCTACAATGCGGGCGTATGGCAGGGCTCCACTACTGGGAAGTCTGGTACCCGAAGGCGGCGGCTAACGGGCTGCTGTTCGCGCGCGGACGCTGTGATCCTACGGAGCGGATGATCCTCCACTCGCCGGCGGACTTCCTGACCGTGGAGGTCTACGATGACGACCGCGTGCTGGTGGCGAAAGGCGTTGACCTGCCGCGCACGCTACAGTCGCCGATGTGCCTGCTGCGGATAGAGGGCGGGCGCGTTGTGCGCGAGGACATGTGGCCGACGGACGCGGACGCGGGGACGCCGGTGCTGCTGCCAGGCGGCGAAGTCTGCATCCTGGAGAAGTGGTGGAACTCCGAGGACCGCAAGGAGTGGCGCTGGACGGCGGAGTTCTACAACTCGGTTCGCTGACGCGATCGGCGGGGCTGCCGCGCTCCGGGCGAGCGCCGCTCGCCCCTGCCGGCCTGGCGCGCTAACCGCGCAGGCTCGCCAGGTCTTCGAAGAAGCGCGGGTACGTCTTGCTGACGCACTCGGCGTTGCGGATGGTGATGCCGGGGATGCGGGTGCCGAGGACGGCGAAGGCCATGGCCATGCGGTGGTCGTCGTACGTGTCGATCCCGGCGGCGTGTGGTTCGTGTGGGGGTTCGACGCGCAGGGTGTCGTCCTCGATTGTGACGTGCGCGCCGAGCTTGCCGAGCTCGGTCCGGAGGGCGGCCAGGCGGTCTGTCTCCTTGACGCGGAGCGTATGGAGGCCGCGCACCGTCGTTGGGCCGTGCGCGAGGACGGAGAGCGCGGCCAGGGTCATGGCGGCGTCGGGCATGCCGGACATGTCGACGTCGATGCCGCGCAGGTGCTCGCCGCCCTCTACGGTCACGGTGGCCTCATCGAGCGTCATCGCCGCGCCCATCTTCTCGAGCACTTCGCCGAAGCCGACGTCGCCTTGCAGGCTGGCGCGGCCGAGGCCGGGGATAGTGACGCTGGCGCCGGGGCGGGCGGCTGCTGCTGCCATGAAGTACGTGGCGTTGCTGGCGTCAGGCTCGATGGTGTAGTCGCGCGGCTGGTAGGGCGCGCGGAGGACGCGCAGCTCCTTGGGGCGCTCACCGGGGTGCTGGAGGGCGACCAGGATGTGGACGCCGAACTGGCGCATGAGTTCGATGGTCATGGCGACGTAGGGCCAGCTGGTCTGGCCGGGCTCGAGCTCGATGATCACGTCCTCGGTGGCGTAGGCCGCGGCCATGAGCGCAGCCGAAAGGTACTGCGAGGAGTACGCGGCCGGGAAGCGCGTCTTGCCTCCGGCGAGGCCGTCCGCGGTGACCTCGATGGGCGGGTAGCCCTTCTTCGCCTCGTACGCGATCTTCGCGCCGAGAGAGGTGAGCAGATCGACGAGCTCGCCGATGGGGCGCTCGCGCATGCGCTCGTTGCCGTCGAGGCGGTAGGCGCCCTTGCCGAGGGTGCAGAGGGCGGCCAGGAAGCGGATGGTGGTGCCGCTGTTGCCGCAGGCGAGCGAGACCTTTCGCTTGGGGACGCGCCCGCCGCGCCCGTGCACAATGACGCGGCCCTTCTGACGATCGACGTCCAGCTTGTAGCCGAGGCGGGCCAGGCTGTCCAGCATAACCTCCGTGTCGTCTGCGAAGAGGACATTGGAGAGCGTGGAGTCTCCCTCGGCGAGGGCGGCGATGACGAGCGCGCGGTTGGTGAGACTCTTGGAGCCTGGCGGCGCGATGGAGGCGCGGAACGGCCGCTCGAACGGTGTGAGGGCGATGTCGGTCACGCGGCTAGGATACGAACAAACCGACAAACCGGACAAACCCACAAACCGCGCCTGTCAGTACGGCGGCGTCAACAAGCGCCAGATCCACTGCACGGCCTCGACGGCGGTGAAGCTGTCCAGGAGGCGGGCGACATGGAGGACGTACTCCTGGGCCAGCTTGGCTGCGAGGAGGACGGAGATGACGATGACGAGCTGGCGGCGCTCGTAGCGGAAGGGGAAGAGGCCGAAGAAGCGGTCACGACGTGGGGCCAGACCCACGGAAGTGGGGGCTTCAAGGTGGAAGTACTGGATGCCGGAGACGAAGACGAACCAGAACTCGAAGACGTTGGGGAAGGCGATCAGAAGGTCGCGCTGGTCCGTCACTTCGAAGACGACGAATCCGACCAGGCGGTAGGCGTACATGGCGATGGCGATGTTACGGGGGACGGGCCGCCAGCGCATGGCGACGATGAGGAACGTCACCATGTACACCTGGTCCAGCCACTTGTCGAAGGACTGGTAGTTGTGGACGCCGCCCAGGTGCAGGAGGTCCATCAGGAAGAGGTCGCTGAGGTCGGTCAGCATGGCGATGATGGCGCCGGGGAACGGCCAGACCAGCACCGGCAGGGAGCCGATGATGCGGACGATGGCGATGATGATCTCTTCTGTGGTCATACTTAATAGAACGCTCGGCGCACCTTGACGCGCACGTCAGGGTGCGATAGCGTGCGTCGGCGGAAGGGGGCCTTCTATGGCTATCGCGAAAGCAGGGGAGATCAACCTGGAGTACTTCACCGAGGGCAGCGGTCCTCCCCTGCTGCTGATCATGGGGTTCGCGGGGAGCGCCTACACGTGGGGTCAGCCGTTCATCGAAGCGCTCAAGCGCAGCTTCACGGTGACGCGCTTCTCCAACCGCGGCACCGGCGGCAGCGATCGGCCGGACGCGCAGACGACTATCCGCATGATGGCGGACGACACCGTCGCGCTGCTGGATGCACTGGGAATCGAGCGGCCGCACGTTATGGGAATCTCCATGGGCGGGTACATTGCGCAGGAGCTGGCGATCAACTATCCGGGGCGAGTGAACGGCCTCGTTCTCGGCTGCACGGGTGTGGGCGGGCCAACGGCGGTGCAGTCGGACCCGCAGACGATGCAGTCGATGGCGTTCGATCCTTCGCTGCCGATTGCCGATTTAGTCCGCAAGTCCTGGTACGCACTGGTCAGCGACGGCTTCGTCAGCAGCGGGCATGATTTCCTGGAAACGATGCTCAGTTCGATCCTGGAACACCCGACGCCGATGGAAACGATCATGAAGCAGGTCATGGCCATCGCCGGTCACAACGTGGCGGAGCGCGACAAGGCGATCACCGCGCCGACGCTGGTGATCCACGGCGATGCCGACCGCCTGGTGCCGCCCGCCAACGGCGACCAGGTAGCGGCGGCGATACCGGGCGCTCAGAAGCACACGATTCACGGCGTGGGGCACATGTTCTTCTGGGAGAAGCCGGAAGAATCGGCGCGGATCGTTACGGAGTTCCTGTCTCGCGTGCCGGCGGGCATGTAGCCGATGTGTGTGGCTCCGCTCGTCCTGCGTAAGCCTCAGGATGAGCGGAAGAGTAGGAGAGCGGAATGCTTCTGAGAGACAAGGTGGCGATTGTGACCGGCGCAGCGTCCGGGATCGGCAAGGCGGCGGCGCTGACGTTTGGACGCGAGGGCGCGAAGGTGATGTGCGCCGACATCAACGCCGAAGGCGCCGAGGCGACGGCGCGCACGATCGCTGATACGGGCGGCGAGGCTGCCTCGATCCGCACGGACGTGATCGTGGAGGACGACGTCAAAGAGATGATCGCGGCCACAGTGGCGCGCTGGGGCCGGCTGGACGTGCTGTACAACAACGCCGGCATCGGCACGGGCAACCCGGTGACGCAGGTCTCGATCGAAGAGTGGGACCGGATCATCGAAATCAACCTGCGCGGCGTCTTCCTGGGCACGAAGCACGCGATCATGGAGATGATCAAGACGGGCGGCGGCGCGATCGTGAACACGGCGTCCGACGCGGGTCTGCTGGGCACGCCGATGCTCTCGGCTTACTGTGCGTCCAAGGGCGGCGTCGTGATGTTCACGAAGGCGACTGCGGTGGAGTGGGCGCGCATGGGCATCCGCGTCAACTGCGTGTGCCCGGGCGTGATCCGGACGCCGATCCTGGACCCGATGGTGCAGATGGCCAAGGCCGCCGGCGCCAGCGAAGAGCAGCTGTGGGCGCGCATGGGCAAGGCGCACCCGATCGGCCGGGTGGGTAACCCGGAAGAGGTGGCGGAGGCAGTGACGTGGCTGGCCAGCGACCGGGCGTCGTTCGTGACGGGGGTGGCGTTGCCGGTGGACGGCGGCATGGCGGGAGGCATGGCGCCTAGCGATTCGCCGTTCGGGTCGGAGTAGGGGCTGCGTCTATATCCGTAACGTCTGTAAATAGAAGGTTGTTGTTATTTTAGCGCTTGCTTGACAATCGACACTTGACGCTGTAGAAAACTGACTGGTCGGTATGCTCAAGCGGGAAAGGACCGCTCCGTGAAGTTCGGGATCATATACGAACTGCAGATGCAGAAGCCCTGGGACGAGAACCAGGAGTACAACACGTACCACCAGGCTCTCGAGCAGGTGGAGCTTGCCGACAAAGTGGGGTTCCACTACCTGTGGGAGGTGGAGCACCACTTCCTCGTCGAATACTCGCATTCGTCTGCGCCTGAGGTGTTCCTGGCGGCGGCCAGCCAGCGCACGAAGAACATCCGCATAGGGCACGGCGTGGCGCTGCTGCCGGGGCCGTTCAACCACCCGATCCGCGTCGCCGAGCGCGCTGCCGCTCTCGATATCGTCTCTAGGGGGCGCGTTGAGCTGGGCACCGGCCGGTCGATCACGGAGCAGGAGCTGGGCGGCTTCAGCATCGACCCGGCGGACTCGCGGCCGATGTGGGAGGAAGCGGTGCAGATGATCCCGAAGATGTGGACGTCTGACGTCTTCTCCTGGGAGGGCGACTACTTCTCGGTGCCGCCGCGCAACGTGATCCCCAAGCCGGTCCAGAAGCCGCACCCGCCGATGTGGATGGCCTGCACGCAGCCGGAGAGCTTCCGGCTGGCCGGGTCAAAGGGGCTGGGAGCACTCTCGTTCGGGTTCATCGCCCCGGGCGTGCTGGAGGCCTCGCTCTCGGTCTACCGGGATGCGATCGGCAAGGCGGACCCGGTGGGCGCGTTCGTGAACAACCAGTTTGCGGCGACGACGTTCGGCTGCGTGGCGCCAACGGACGAAGAGGCGCTGGAGAACGGGCGGCCGGCGGCGGAGTTCTTCCAGGACTCGATCGGCGTGCTGTTCGTGCCGTGGGCGAAGAAGGACAACGTGCCGCCCAGCTACCAGTACTACACGACGCTGGCGCAGATGGTGGAAGAGCGCCAGAAGAACGCCACCGGCAACGAGTTCCAGGAAGCCTGGGAATCCGGAGCAGTGGCGATCGGGACGCCGGAGCGCGTGCGCGGCGTCTGCGAGAAATACGCGGAAGCGGGCGTCGACCAGCTGATCCTGATGGTGCAGGCCGGCCGCATATCCCACGAGAGTTGCATGCAGACGATCAGGCTGTTCGGCGAGGAGATCATCCCGCACTTCAACTAGACAACCACAAGCTAACGCCCTGCACCCCCTTTGGGCGAAGCGGCGGGCCCGGAACCCCTCCCGGCCCGCCGCAGCTTTTTGTGGTGGGCAGTGGGCAGGGGTGTGGGTGATGGGTGATGCGTGTGCTGACCTGTGCACGTTTTCTGACCGCCGGGCACTGGCGCCTAAGGCCACGGGCCTGTATCAACGAGAGAAGGAGATAGCGGCGCAGGAGGCGATATGTTCAAGTTCTGGCTTGAATGGGCGCTGGCGATACACCGGGCGGTCTGGTTTCCCGTGCTGTGGGCAACAGGGCTGGAGCGGGCGGCTGTGGATGCGCCGCCGGACATCGCGGCGCTGGGGGGCGGTGCGCCGGCCCTGCGCGTGATCGAGGGCGGGCTGCGGGCGAAGAAGGGGTAAGCGGAGGTCAGGGAGGGCTGAGACGCTCTCCGATGGCCACGCAGCCGCTGGGGACGGGCGAAGCGGGTAGCCCCGCAACGTGCCTCAGGATGAGGAGACCATCCAGCGTGTCCACCTGGCCGCTGCAGTCGACGTCACCGAAGAGGGATGCGACGACGCTGCCTATGTCCGGACAGACGGCTGACTGCCGGGGCTGGAGATCCGCTGCGAACAAGTAGATGTTCAGCGCATCAACGCTGTCCACGTCCATATCGCAGTCTGTGTCGCCCTGGATGAGGATCAGCACGGGCTGCCAGGCCGGCGTAAAGTCATCGCCGGGCTGGTTGATGAGGGGCGTCGGATCGGAACCGTCAGCGCGCATCAACCAGATGTCGTAGTCGCCGTCGCGGTCGCTGTTGAAGGCGATCCGAGTACCATCAGGTGACCAGGCCGGGAAGCCGTCCTCGGCCGGGTTGTTTGTGATATTCGTGAGCTCGCCGCCTTCGGGGTTCATCGTGTATATCTCGAAGTTCACGTTGCGGTCAGTATCGAACGCTATGCGGCGGCCATCGGGCGACCATTCGGGCTTGGAGTCGAACGCTGGATCGTTCGTCAGGCGCGTCTGCTGTGTTCCGTCCGCGTTCATGATGTAGATCTCGAAGTTGCCGTCCCGGCCGGAAGCGAAGGCGATCTTTTCTCCGTCCGGAGACCAGGAGGGGAAGCCGTCGTTGTGTGGAGCGTCTGTGAGGCGCTGCACGTTGGCGCCGTCCGCGTTCATCACGAAGATGTCGTATTCGCAGGATACGCTCCACCAGTCGATGCAACCGCCGGCGCGGTTGCTCATGAAGGCGATTTGCGTGCCGTCCGGCGACCAGGATGGTTTCGCATCGATGGCGTGGTTGACCGTCAGCCTGGTCTGATTTGTGCCATCGGCGTTCATCACGTAGATCTCGTATCCGCCTGTCTGTCCGTCACGGGCACTGGTGAAGGCGACTTTCGTGCCGTCCGGTGACCAGGCGGCTTGCCCGTCGTAGGCGCTGCTCTGCGAGAGGTTGGTGAGATGGCTGCCATCGGCTTCCACTGAATCGACCTCGCCGTCGGCGCGGTCGAATGCGATCATTCCGTTGGCCCCGGGATACGCGCCCTGGGTGCCGCGTGCCGGCGCGAGAACAAACGCGGCAAGGAGCACCAAGAACAATAGACCGAACGCGCAGGCCCGCCCGCGGGCTGTTGAACTCATCTTCATCGGCTGTCCTGACGAGATGTTCGCGCGTGGGCCTACCTTAAGACACGTGACGTTCGACCCGATTCCCGTAGTCCTAGTGGCAGGGCCTGCAGGGTTACTCTTCCACAAATCCGTTAGCCAATGTGCCGGCGCTGGAGGCGCGGTCCCGGACCCCCGTCGATATAATGGGATGGCCGCGATATGCACACTCAGCTTATCAATTCCCCGAGCCTCGACCTCCGCCTCGCGCCCGTCCGCTGATGTTCACGCACCTCCACGTCCACACTGAGTACTCGCTCCTGGACGGCTTCTCGCGCATTCCGCGGCTGCTGGACCGCGCCAAGGAGATGGGCCAGGAAGCGATGGCGATCACTGACCACGGGGTGCTCTACGGGGCGCTGCAGTTCTACAAAGAGGCGCGCTCGCGGGGGATCAAGCCGATCATCGGAATCGAGGCGTACGTGGCGCAGGGGTCGCGGCTGGAGCAGACGAAGTCGCCGTACCACATGACGCTGCTGGCCAAGAACGAGACCGGCTACCGCAACCTCCTGACGCTGGCGACGCGGGCGCACCTGGAGGGCTACTACTACCGGCCGCGCATGGACAAGGAGCTGCTGGAGCAGTACCACGAAGGGATCATCGCGCTTTCCGGCTGCGCGACGAGCGAGGTCTCACGCTGCCTGCTGGACGGGCAGTTCGAGGCGGCGGTGAAGGCGGCGCGCTACTACCAGGAGCTGTTCGGGGACTTCTACATCGAGCTGATGGACCACGGCATCGAGGAGCACGCCAGGCTGACGCAGGAACTGGTCCGCCTCTCGAAGGAGACTGGCATCCCGCCGGTGGTGACGAACGACATCCACTACGTGGACATGGCGGACGCCTACTACCAGGACGTGCTGCTCTGCATCGGCACGAACTCCACCATCCAGGAGACGGACCGCTTCAAGATGGCCGGTAACGAGGGGACGTTCCGCCTGAAGACGGAGGAGGAGATGCGGGCCGTCTTCCCTGACATCCCGGAGGCCGCCGACAACACCTGGAAGATCGCCGAGATGTGCGAACTGGAGCTGGAGTTCGGGCGGACGCGGATTCCGACGGCGCAGGTGCCGGCCGGCCTGACATCCGACGCGTACCTGGAGAAGCTCTGCCGTGAAGGGCTGGCGGCGAAGTACCCGCACTCACTGGAGTCGGCGACGGCGCGGCTGGACTACGAGCTGGACGTGGTGCAGAAGACGGGTTTCGCGGACTACATCCTCTGCGTGGCGGACTTCGCGCGGCACGCGCGGGAGCAGGGCATCCAGATGGCGCTGCGAGGCTCGGCGGCGGCATCGATCATCCTCTACTGCCTGAACGTGACGGACATCGATCCCCTGGAGCACCGGCTGGTCTTCGAGCGCTTCCTGAACATTGAGCGCAAGGAGATGCCGGACGTGGACATGGACTTCGCGGAAGACCGGCGCGATGAGATGATCCGCTACGCCGCCGAGCGCTACGGGCGCGACCGCGTGGCGCAGATCATCACCTTCGGGACGCTGGGCGCCAAGGCTTCGATCCGGGACACCGGGCGGGCGCTGGGCATGTCCTACGCAGACGTGGACCGGGTGGCGCGGCTGGTGCCGGTGCAGCCGGCCTCCTTCGGGACGATGACGATTGAGCGGGCGCTGAAGGAAGGCCCGGAGCTGAAGCAGCTGTACGAGGCGGACCCCACGATCATGAAGCTGATTGACACGGCGCGGGAGCTGGAGGGCGTGGCCCGGCACGCCAGCACGCACGCGGCGGGCGTGGTCATTGCGTCGGAGCCGCTGGTAAACATCATCCCGCTGCAGCGGCCGTCCTCCGGCGACGAGAACGCCCTGCCGACGACGCAGTTCGGGATGTGGGACGTGGCCGAGCTGGGTCTGCTGAAGATGGACTTCCTGGGCCTGACCAACCTCACGATCCTGGGCACGGCCTGCGAGGTGATCAAGCGGCTGCGCGGTGTCGACGTTGACCTGGTGCACCTGCCGGACGGCGACCCCAAGACGGGCGAGATGCTGGCCCGAGGAGAGACGTTCGGGGTGTTCCAGCTGGAGTCGGCGGGCATCCGGCGCTACGTGCAGGAGCTGCGCCCTTCGACGATCAAGGACCTGGCGGCGATGGTCGCGCTGTACCGGCCTGGGCCGATGCAGCACATCCCCACGTACATCCAGGCCGCGCACGGCGAGGTGGAGGCGAAGTACCCGCACCCGGACCTGGGTGAGATCCTGGACGAGACGTACGGCGTGATCGTGTACCAGGACCAGGTGCTGCTGATCGCGCAGAAGTTCGCCGGCTACTCGCTGGGCGAAGCGGACATCATGCGCAAGGCGATGGGCAAGAAGATCCGCTCGATCATGAAAGGCGAGGAGAAGAAGTTCCTGGCCGGGGCCATGGCCAAGGGCTACTCGGAGGCGGACGCGCGGGCGATTTTCGAGCTGATCGAGCCGTTTGCGGGGTACGCGTTTAACAAGGCGCACTCGGTGTCCTACGGGACAATCGCCTACCAGACGGCGTACCTGAAGGCGAACTACCCGGAAGAGTACATGACGGCCGTGATGATGATGGCCGGCACCCACGAGCGAATCGCTGAGGCATACAGCGAGTGCGTGCGCATTGGGATACCGGTGCTGCGGCCGGACGTGAACCACAGCGCGGCCAACTTCGACCTGCGCGAGTTCGAGGGGCGGACGGTGATCCGCTATGGGCTGGCCCGGGTGAAGAACGTTGGCGAGGGCATCGCCGAAGGAATCATCGAAGAGCGTGAGGCCAACGGACCGTTCACCTCGATCGACGACTTCTTCGAGCGGGTGAACGCCAGGCATCTGAACAAGCGGGCGCTGGAGTGCCTGGTGAAGACTGGCGCTTTCGACGACCTGGCGGAGCGGGCGTCGCTGCTGGCCAGCCTGGAGCGGTTGTGCTCTTACGCGCAGAGCGCGCAGAAGCAGAAGGAGGCGGGCCAGGGCTCGCTGTTCGACATGCTGGCGCCGGAGGAGAAGCCTTCACTGCAGGGGCCGCAGCTGGAGAAGGTGCCAGAGGCCACGAAGACGCAGAAGCTGTCCTGGGAGAAGGAGCTGCTGGGCATATACCTCTCGGAGCACCCGTTCGCACAGGCGGCGGAAAAGCTGGGCACGCTGTTGACCTGCTCGATCGTCGAGCTGAACGCGGAGTTCGCGGGGCGCGACACGATCATCGGCGGGCTGGTGTCAGGGATACGCACGCTGAACACGAAGGACGGGCGGACGTTCATCGCGGCGGAGATCGAGGACTTGACCGGCAGCATCGAGGTGACGGTCTGGCCGGAGACGTACGAGGCGACGCGCGACCTCTGGACGGCGGGCAACGTGGTTGTGGCGAGCGTCCGAATCCGCGAGAACAACGACCGGCTGCAGGTGGCCGTGCAGCGCGCGCAACTCTACGGCGAGGAGTTCGACCCGCAGGCGCTGCTCGTCGTGGACGCGCCGGCGACAGGCGGGTTCCGGCGCAACAGCGGCGGCAGGCCGAACGGCGCCGCCCGCGCGAATGGCAACGGGAACGGCCCCTCCGCGGCGAAGGCGAAGCCGCCGGAACCCCAGCTGCGCATCGTGCTGGAGGAGACGGACGACCCGGACGGCGACGAGGAGCGCCTGCGCACGCTGATGGAGGCGATCAAGGACTACTCGGGGCAGGACAAGGTGCGCCTGCAGATACGCCAGACGGACGGCGCGGAAGTGGAGATGGAGCTGCCTTCCGCGCGCTACTGCCCGGAGCTGACGCGACGGCTGGGTGACATCCTGGGCCCCTGGGGCGCGGTCTACGCTTGATGACGACCACTTTGGGGTGACGTCACGCGGCCGTAATCTTCTCGTAACAGAGACGCACGTCGCCAGAAACTATTTCGTGATAATTTGCCCCCAAACTATTCCGATTGGGGGTCAACCATGCCGGAACTAGACACGGGTAACACCGCGTGGGTGCTCTGCGCGTCCGCGCTGGTGCTCTTTATGACGCCGGGGCTGGGCTTCTTCTACGCGGGGTTCACTCGCAGCAAGAACGTCCTCGGCACGATCATGCAGAGCTTCATCGTGATCGCGCTGGTGGGCGTTCAGTGGGTGATCATCGGCTATACGCTGGCGTTCGGGCCTGACCATGGCGGGATCATCGGCGGCCTGGACTACTTCGGCCTGAAGGACGTGGGCGCGGCGACGGTAGATCCGTACACGTCCGGCACGCACGTGCCGCACGAGGCGTTCATGATCTTCCAGGCGATGTTCGCCATCATCACACCGGCGCTGATCACCGGCGCCTTCGCGGAGCGGGCGAAGTTCAGCACGTTCCTGGTGTTCATGCTGGCCTGGTCGTTCCTGGTGTACGACCCGGTGGCGCACTGGGTGTTCGGCACGGGCTGGCTGGGCGTCCTGGACTCCGGCGGCATCAACGCGCTGGACTTCGCGGGCGGCGCGGCGATTCACGTGAACGCGGGCGCGGCGGCCCTGGCGGCGGCGATCATGTACGGCCGCCGGAAAGGCTACGGAAGCGAGCCAATGGAGCCGCACAACGTTAGCTACATCGTGCTGGGCGCGGCGATACTGTGGTTCGGCTGGTTCGGGTTCAACGCGGGCAGCGCCGGGGCAGCCACTCCGCAGGCCGTCAACGCCTTCGTGGTGACCAACACGGCGGCGGCAGCCGCCGTCCTGGGCTGGGTGTTCGTCAGCTGGGCGATGACCGGCAAGGCCAGCGTCATCGGCGCGGCCGCAGGGGCCGTGGCCGGGCTGGTGGCGATTACGCCGGCCTCCGGCTTCGTGGAGCCGATGGAGTCGATCGTCATCGGCGGTGTCGCCGGGGTGGTTTGCTACCTGGCGGTACGGCTGCGCGCCCGGACGAGCCTGGACGACTCGCTGGACGTGGTCGGCGTGCACGGCGTGGGCGGCACATGGGGCGCGATCGCGACCGGCATCTTCGCAGCGGCGAACATTGGCGGCTTCGACGGGCTGATCCATGGCGAAGGCAGCCAGGTTGTCGACCAGCTGGTGGCCGTGGGCGTGGTCTGGGTCTACTCGTTCGTCGTGACTATGGCCATCCTCAAGGTGCTGGACCTGACGATGGGCCTGCGCATGAGCGAGGCGGACGAAGAGATGGGGCTGGACATCACACAGCACGGTGAGCGAGGCTACGTGTTTGACGAAGGGATCGGCGTGCCGGTCATGCCATCCACACCCGCGCCGGCCCCGGCCTCCGCGCCCGTGGCGCGGACAGAGCCGGCCTCGTAGCCGGAGATAAGGAGCAACGATGAACAAGATCGAAGCGATCATCCGGCCGGAGAAGCTGGACGACGTGAAGAACGCCCTGACCGCCGCTGGCTACCACGGGTTGAACATCGTGCATGTGACGGGGCGCGGCGTCCAGCGGGGCATTGTGCACCAGGGCCGCGGCGGCGAGACGTACACGGTTGACATGCTGCCCAAGGTGAAGGTGGAAGTGGTGGTATCCGACAAGGACGTGGACAAGGTTGTGGACGTGATCTGCAAGGCCGCGCGCACCGGCAATATCGGCGACGGGAAGATATTCATCATCCCCGTCAGCGATTCGATCCGGGTGCGCACGGGTGAACGGGGGGACGCCGCCGTCTAGATACGAAACGAGGTACGGGGGACGGGCGTCCGGCGCCTGTCCCCCGGTGAGTCCGGCGTAACACAACCGTAACCCGTTCAGCACCCCTGTAAGAACGGCGCTCCATATACTCAGGAATCATCGCCCCAGGAGGGACAAACGTGACACTAGCTGACGCACAACGCGTATCCAAGTTAATCAAGGACAACGGAGTCCAGATCATCGATCTGCGCTTCACGGACATGCCGGGTCTGTGGCAGCACTTCTCCATCTTGCCCAAGGAGATGGAGTTCACAGACTACAAGCGCTCCATCTGGGTGGACGGCATCGGCTTCGATGGGTCCAGCATCCGCGGCTTCCAGGAGATCCAGGAGTCGGACATGATCCTGATCCCGGACGCCTCCACGGCCGTGATCGACCCGCTGTGCGACACGCCGACCCTGGCGATCATCTGTGACGTGAAGGACCCGATCACGCAGGAGGCCTACACCCGCGACCCGCGCTACATCGCGCGCAAGGCGGAGGCGTACCTGAAGTCCACCGGCATCGCAGACACGTGCTACATCGGCCCGGAGCCGGAGTTCTTCGTGTTCGACGATGTGCGCTACAGCACGAGCACGGAGCACAGCTTCCACTTCGTCGACAGCATCGAGGGGAACTGGAACTCCGGTGCTGACGAGGGCCCGAACCTGGGGTACAAGATCCGCGCCAAGGAAGGCTACTTCCCGCTGCCGCCCCACGACACGCTGCAGGAGATCCGCAACCGGATGGTGCTCACCATGGAGAAGGTGGGCATCCGGGTGGAGGTCCACCACCACGAGGTGGCGACCGCCGGCCAGTGCGAGATCGACATGCGGTTCGCCAACCTCCTGCGCAAGGCGGACGACCTGCTCTGGTACAAGTACATCGTGAAGAACGTGGCGCTGCAGGCCGGCAAGGTGGCGACGTTTATGCCGAAGCCGCTGTTCCAGGACAATGGTTCCGGCATGCACACGCACCAGTCGCTCTGGAAGGCTGGCAAGCCGCTGTTCTTCGACAAGAAGGGCTACGCGCTGACCAGCGACCTCTGCCGCTACTACATAGGCGGGCTGCTGAAGCACGGCCGCTCTCTGATGGCGCTCTGCGCACCGACGACGAACAGCTACAAGCGGCTGGTGCCCGGCTTCGAGGCGCCGGTGAACCTGGTGTATTCCGCGCGCAACCGTTCGGCGGCGGCGCGCATCCCGGTGTTTACGGACAACCCGGCCGCGAAGCGCGTGGAGTTCCGCCCGCCGGACCCGATGTGCAACCCGTACCTGGCCTTCTCTGCAATGATGATGGCAGGCCTGGACGGCATCAAGAAGAAGATCGACCCGGGCAAGCCGCTTGAAAAGAACACGTACGAGCTGTCGGCCGCGGAGTCCGCGAGGATGTCGACGGTACCGGGCTCTCTGGACGAGGCCCTGCGGGAGCTGGAGAAGGACCACGCTTACCTGATGGAAGGCGGAGTGTTCACGCAGGACGTGATCGACATGTGGCTGAACTACAAGCGCGACAGGGAGGTGGACCCGGTACGCTTGCGCCCGCACCCGTACGAGTTCAACCTGTACTTCGACGCGTAGGGAAATAGGTTCGACCCGTGGAGGGGGCCCACGGTGAGTGGGCTCCCTCTTCGTTTCGTCTGCTAATCTGAGAGCTGACCGATGGAAGAACGCAACGAATCCCGAGACTACGTACTCCAGAGCGCGCGTGAGCACGACGTCAAGTTCATCCGCCTCTGGTTCACGGACATCCTGGGCAATCTGAAGAGCACGGCGATCACCGTAGAGGAGCTGCCGGAGGCGCTGGAGGAAGGCGTCGGCTTTGACGGGTCATCGATCGAAGGGTTCGCGCGCATCGATGAGTCGGACAAGGTGGCGATGCCGGACCCGACGACGTTCGCCATCCTGCCCTGGCGGCCGCAGGAGAACCGCGTCGCGCGCATGTTCTGCGACGTGCTGACCACTGACGGCTCGCCGTTTGAGGGCGACCCGCGCTACGTGCTGCGGCGGAACTTGAAGCGCGCGAAGGACCTGGGCTACACGTTCTACGTGGGGCCGGAGCTGGAGTTTTTCTACTTCGCGAACTCTGAGTCGCCGAGCGTGCTGGACGACGGCGGCTATTTCGACCTGACGCCGCTGGACGCCGGCACCGACCTCCGCCGCGAGACCGTGCTAACGCTGGAGGAGCTGGGGATCGCCGTCGAGACGTCGCACCACGAGGTGGCCCCGTCGCAGCACGAGATCGACCTGCGCTACTCGGACGCGCTGACGATGGCGGACAACACGATGACGTACCGCCTGACGGTGAAGGAGATCGCGCTGAAGAACGGGGTCTACGCAACGTTCATGCCCAAGCCGATCGGCGACCAGAACGGCTCCGGGATGCACGTCCACCAGTCGCTGTTCAAGGGCGAGCAGAACGCCTTCTTCGACGAGAAGGACCCGTATCACCTTTCGAAGGTGGCGCGGGGGTACATCGCGGGGCTGCTGCGGCACGCGCCGGAGATCACGCTGGTGACGAACCAGTGGGTGAACAGCTACAAGCGGCTGGTGCCGGGCTACGAGGCGCCGGTGTACCTCTCCTGGGCGCGGCGCAACCGCTCCGACTTGATCCGGGTGCCGGACTACAAGCCGGGCAAGGAGGCGGGTACGCGCATCGAGTACCGGGCGCCGGACCCGGCCTGCAACCCTTACCTGGCGTTCGCCTGCATGCTGGCGGCCGGCCTGGAGGGGATAGAGAAGGGCTACCAGCCGCCGGAGCCGGTGGAAGAGAACGTGTTCGAGATGTCAGACGCCGACAAGGCCAGGCTGGGCATTGAGCACTTGCCGGGGAGCCTCTGGGAGGCGATTGAGAAGGCGGAATCGAGCGAGCTGCTGCGCCGCTGCCTGGGCGAGCACCTCTTCGAGAGCTTGCTGCTGAACAAGAAGATCGAGTGGGCGAAGTTCCGGGAGCACGTCACGGACTGGGAGACGAACCGCTACCTGGCGATCCTGTAGTCTTTCGTCATTCAGTGGGAGGCGTCGCTGTTGGCGTTGGCGTCGGCAGAGACATCGGGTCGGGCGTGGGGGTGATGGCCGGCGTCGGCGCACAGTCGGGCACGATCGGCTGGGCCGAGACAGCAGCCTGCAGAACGATGGCGGCGTCAGCGACGGTCACCTCACCGTCACAGTTCACCTCGCCCGAGAGCGGCGTGCAGGGGCCGGTCTGGAGCTCGGCGGCGTAGCGCAGGATGAACATCGCGTCCATCGCCGTCAGGCGGCCGTCGCAGTCTGCGTCACCGGCGACGGACGCCGGTGTCTGCGTAGGCGTTAGAGTCGGAGCGATGGTGGGTGTAGCGGTGAGAGTTGGCGTCGGCGTGAGGCTGGGCGATGGCTCGAAGTTGCCGGTTTGAGAGATCCACTGATCGACTGACAGCGAGGCCGCGGGCACACCGGAGAGGGTAACGCTCGCGGTGGTCTCGCCGTTCGGGCCGTGCACCCAGAAGTGGACGTGTGGGCCGGTGGTGCACTCGCCGAGTGTGGACGGATGGCCGAGGCGTGTTCCCGCGACGATGGGGTCGCCGGGCGCCACCTGCGGCTCTGCGAGGTGGTAATAGCGGGACGTCCAGCCGTTCCCGTGGTCGATCAGGATGTAGGCGGGGCCGACTTCGGCGACAGTGCCGGCGGCCGAGGCCAGGATCCAGTGCTGCGACTCCTGGAACGTCCACCAGGGGTCCCACTCGCAGGAGAGCTCGCCGCCAAGCGGCGTGTCCGGCGGGAAGAAGTCGATGGCGTCGTTCGTACCGTGGAAGCCTGCCTGGCCGGTCTGCCAGGCGATACCGTCCTGCCAGGGGAAGAGGAAATCGGGCTCGTCGCTGGCGGATGCGCGGGGAGCCAGCAGCAGGCCCAGGGCGGCCACCACGGCCAGGAGGGCGGCGCTGGCCAGGGCGCGGCCCGGCAAGGCGCGCGGCTGTGTTTTGTCGGACGCGGGGCGGGTATACATAATGCTTGGGGCGTTGCCGGCCCGAGTAAGCTGATGCAGGGGGATGCCGCGGTGTTACCTGGCGGGATGTAAGAGTTGAGGCGGGCGTGCTTAGTAGACGTAACACAAAGAACAAGCACCCCGTTTTTCGCGGAGTGCTTGCAAGAGGGTGGACCGCCTGGTCAGGCTGTGGGCGCTACCAAGCATAGATTACACCTATGCGGGAGTTATCCCCAACGGCCCGGTGGATACGCCTTGTATCCCATCTGGTGGGGTTGGCGTGTTACGGGGCGCGGCGTATACTGCGCGATGAGCCCAATAGAAGATGTGAATCATGCAGCCGACTGCCAACGACTGGCCGCAAGCCTTACGCTCCGCGCGGGTGGCGTTGCGCCTGTCACGAACTGCTCTTGGGCGAATCGCCGGGGTTTCGTCAGCGACGATCAAGGCGTACGAGTTCGGCCTCCGTCAACCCACGCGCATCTACCTGGTGGCGATTCTCGACGCCCTGAAGCTAGAGCGCCAGGCTCGCAACGACATTCTCGTCAGGGCTGGCTTCGCGCCTGACGGGGAGGGGTTGGGCGCTACATCGTATCCCCACTACATGTTCTCTCCGCTGGCTGCCGCGGAGCACATTGAGCAGATGCCGTGGCCGGCGTTCATTCTGAACGAGTACACGGAGGTGGTGGCCTGCAACTCGCTGACTGAGTTGTTGTGGGACATCGACCTGGAGCGCGAGTTCCCGAACCCGCTTGACCGCAACCTGATGTCGGTGGCCAGCAATCCGCGCTTCGCGGAGCGGGTGGAGAACTGGGACGAGGCGATGCAGGCGGGAATCGGGGTGTTCAAGGGCCACCACCGCGGGCCGGAGGACGTCGAGAACGCGGGGCCCTACTTCTCGCAGGTCCTGGACCGCTTCCTGGCCGGCGATCCGAAGTACACGAGCCGGCTGCTGGAGCTGTGGCAGGAGACGCTGCCGCGCGAGCCGAAGGTGCGCTGGGAGTACGAGGTCCTGTGGAACGAGCCTGGCCTGGGCCGGATGCGGTTCCTGGCGGTAGTGAACACTGCGAACGAGCAGGACGGGCTGGCGTTCAACGACTGGATCCCGGTGGGCGCCGAGAGCTGGGAGTGCCTGGGCCGGCTAAAGAAGCACCGGAAGAAGTAGCGTGGCCGCGCTACGGCTGCTGCGAGTCGACGACCTGTAGCTGCCCGGCGGCCGTTGGGGGGAAGATGCTGTCCGTGCTCGTCTGCACGGCGTCGAAGATGGGGCGCGGGTAGAGGCCGACGAAGAAGATGCCGGCCACCAGCAGCGAGAGCGCGCCGTACTCGAACCAGGGCGTCGGGAAGCGCGTCTTTTCGTCCGGTTCGCCCAGGTACATCTCCCGGATGACAACGAGGTAGTAGTAGAGCGAGACGAAGCTGAAGAAGGCGGCGATGCCGGCCAGCCAGAGGAGGTCGTGGTTGGCGGCGGCCTGGAAGAGGATGAACTTCGTCGCGAAGCCGGCGAACAGCGGCATCCCGGACAGCGAGAAGAGCGCGATCGTCAGGCAGAGGGCGAGGAAGGGCGCACGCTCGGCGAGGCCCTTGAACTCGGGGATCTCCTCGCGGCCGGTCCAGTTGTAGTAGATGATGATGGCCACGAAGGCGGCAAGGTTCGTCGCGACGTAGCCCACCATGTGCAGCACGAGGGCGCTGGCGGCGTCGTGATTGGCGGGATCGAGGGCGGCGAGGCCGACGAGCAAGTAGCCCACCTGCGCGATGCTGGAGTAGGCGAGCAGGCGCTTGATGTTGGTCTGCTGCAGCGCTACGAGATTGCCGACGGCCATGGTGGCTACGGCGAGGCCGGCGATGAAGTACTTCCAGTCATCGACGATGGGGAGGAAGCCCTGCACGAAGAGCTTGAGGAAGAGCGCGATGCCCGCCGACTTAGAGAGAGCAGAGATGAGGCCCGTGATGGGCAGCGGCGCGCCTTCGTAGGCGTCCGGGGTGTACATGTGGAAGGGGACGGCCGCCACCTTGAACCCAATGCCGCCGATGATCAGCGCCAGGCCGAGGAACATGGCCGGCTCAATGTCACTGATATCGCCGGTGAGCCTGGCGGCGATCTCGGCGTAGGTGGTGGTGCCGGTGACGCCGTACATCATGGCGATGCCGTAAAGGAGGACCGCCGAGGAGAAGGCGCCGAGCAGGTTGTACTTGAGGCCGGCCTCGTTGGAGCGAAGGTCGAACTTGGAGTAGCCGGTCAGGATGTAGAGCGAGAAGCTGAGCAGCTCCAGCGATATGTAGGCGGTGATCAGCTCGTCAGCCGCGGCCATACCGTCCGCGCCGACTACGCAGAGCAGGATCAGCGCATAGTACTCGCCGGGGTGGAGGAGCTTCTGTTTCACGTAGCGGGCGGAGGCGATGCAGGCGAAGCCGCCGACGAGCGTGAAGAACACGCGGAAGAGGGTAGTGTAGTCGTTGACGTCGATCAGGCCGCCGAAGTTCCGCGAGTCGTCCACCCAGATGAGGGAGACGCCGCAGGCGACGAAGGCGCCGAGCGCTGCGAACCATCCTAGCGGCTCTTTGCCGATGCGGCCCCAGAAGAGGTCCGCGAGGACGATGACCGCGGCCCAGCCGACGAGGATCATCTCCGGCGCGAGCAGTTCCCAGGAGTGGTTGCTCATGTGAGCCCCGGGATGCTATTCACGCTGTCCGTGATGCGGTCAACGAAGGTGGCAGGCCAGATGCCCATCAGCACGATGCCGGCGATGAGGAGCGCGGCCGCGGCCTGCTCCCCGATGCGCATCTCTTTCAACTCCTCCCAGCGTTCGTTCAAGGGGCCGAAGTAGGCGCGAGCGAGCATGCGCAGGATGTACGTTGCTGTGAGGGCCGCCGCCAGGATGCCGAGGCCGCCCGCCCAGTAGTAGTGCGCCTGGAAGACGCCGGAGAAGATGTGGAACTCGGCGATGAAGCCGGCCAGGCCCGGTAAGCCGAGCGACGAAAGGCCGGCGATGGTCAGGAACGCGGCGTGGCGTGGCATCTTCTTGGCGATGCCGCCGAACTGCGTCATGTCGCGCAGGTGGGCCTGGTCGTAGATAGCGCCGACGTTGGTGAACATGAGGGCGGTCATCACGCCGTGCGCGAACATCTGCAGGACGGCGCCGTTGACGCCGATGTGGTTCATGCTGGCCAGCCCCATGAGCACGTAGCCCATGTGACTGACCGACGAGTAGCCGACCATGTACTTGAGGTCCTTCTGGGCCAGGGCGGACGTGGCGCCGTAGAGCGCGCCGGTCACCCCCAGCGTCATCAGGACCGGCGACCAGTAGTTCGCCCCTTCAGGGAGAACCGTCATGCCCACGCGGAGGATGCCGAAGGCCCCCAGCTTCATGAGGACGCCGGCGTGGAGCATGGAGACGCCGGTGGGCGCCGCCACGTGGCCGTCCGGCGACCAGGTGTGCAGCGGCCACATGCCGGCCAGCACCCCGAAGCCGATCATGAAGAACGGGTAACACCACTTCTGGAACGTGACGTCGTAGTGGTGGTCACGGAGGACGGTCATATCGAAGGTGCCGGCGCCGGCCTCGTGGAAGACGGCGAAGATGCCGACGAAGATCAGCACGGAGCCGGCGACTAGCATTAGTGTCAGCTTCATCGCGCCGTATTCCTTGGTGCGCGTGAAGGTGCCGAAGTTGGAGCTGGAGCCCCAGATGACGATCAGCAGGTACATGGGCAGCACGGCCACTTCGTACCAGAAGAAGAAGAAGAACAGGTCTTCGGAGATGAAGACGCCGTAGACGCCGGCCACCAGCAGGAAGAGCAGGACGAAGAAGTCCTTGGGCCGCGTCTGGATGTTCCAGGAGACGAAGACGGCGGCGAAGATGACGACGCCGTTCAGCAGGACGAGCGGCGCGGCGATGCCGTCCACCGCCAGGAAGAACGTGATGCCGTTCTTCTGCAGGAAGCCAACGTTCTCCAGCCAGGTCCACTGCAGCTCGTAGCGGAGGCCGCTGCCGCTGTTGTATTCGTAGACGAAGAAGACGATGAGGGAGATGACGAACATCGCCCCCGCCCCCACGATCGCCACGTAGCGGGTGAGCATTGGGTAGTGGGACGGGATGAGCATGAAGATGACCGCGCAGGCCAGGGGGATAACCAGGAGGGACAGCAGCAGGTATTCCACCGCTAGGCCTCCAGCACCAGGAAGAGAACGGCGATGACGAGCACGCCGGCTGCGATAGCCAGCGCGTAGTTGGGGATCTTGCCAGTCTCTGTGTACTTGAGCTCATTGCCGGCCAGGTAGCCGAGCTCCGCCGAGCCGTCCACGCCGGTATCGTTCACGATCACGCGGTCAAACCAGGCGAGAACAGCGCCCAGGCCGAGGATGATGTGGTTGATGCCCCACTGGTAGATGTCATCGATGTAGTAGCGGTGGGAGAGCAGCGCCGCGATGGGCGAGAACGTCTGCCGGACACGCGTGGCGAGCGCCGCCCCGTTAGCCCAGGCGTAGTAGCCGATGGCAGCGCCGCCCACGGCGAGCACGGTGGACTCCAGCGCGATATCGACGTGGAACTTGAACTTCTCCGGCTCTTCCAGGTAGACGAACTCGCCGAAGCCGCCGGGGAAGCCCAGCGCCTTGCCGACGCCGTGGAAGACAACCAGCCCGCCGATCACGGTGGGGATGGCCAGGAGAACCAGCGGGACGGACATCAGAGGTTCGGCCTCGTGGGCGTGGTCGTAGACGTGACGGTCTTTGGGTTCGCCCAGGAAGGTGAGGACGTAGAGGCGGGTCATGTAGAGGCCGGTGATGACCAGCGAGGCGAGCAGCACCAGGTAGCAGAAGACGTTCTGCGCGTTGTTCGCGGCGTGCAGTACCTCATCCTTGGCCCAGAAGCCGGAGAGCGGGATGACGCCGATCATGGCGGCGGCGCCGAGGGCGAACGTGATCGAAGTGACCGGCATCTTGCGCGCCAGCCCGCCGAGGTCGTTCACGTCCTGTTTCTCTGTGGCGTGGATGACGGCGCCGGAGCCGAGGAAGAGCATCGCCTTGAAGAAGCCGTGGACGAACAGGTAGAGCATCGCCGCGGTCACCGAGTGCGAGCCCAGCGCCACGAACATCAGGCCGAGCGAGTTCAGCGTGGAGTAGGCGATCACGCGCTTGATGTCGGTGGCGGCGAGGCCCATCGTCGCCGAAAGCATGACCGTGGTCAGGCCGAGGATGGTGACGACGTCCAGGGCGATGGGGTCGGCGACTTCGAAGACGGGGAGCATGCGCGCGACCATGTAGACGCCGGCGACGACCATCGTCGCGGCGTGGATCAGCGCGGAGACCGGCGTCGGGCCCTCCATGGCGTCGGGGAGCCAGACGTGGAGCGGGAACTGGCCGGACTTGCCGATGGCCCCGCCGAAGAGGAAGAGCACGGCGATGGTCAGATAAGTGTTCGAGTAGCCGCCGTTCTCCGCGAAGTGGATGATCTCCTGGATGTTGAAGGTGTTGGCTTCGCGCCAGAGCAGGATGATGCCGATGAGAAAGCCCACGTCTCCGATGCGGGTGGTGATGAACGCTTTCTTGGCCGCCTCCGCCGCCGAGCGCCGCTCCCACCAGAAGCCGATGAGGAGGAAGGAGCAGAAGCCCACGCCCTCCCAGGCCGCGTACATCAGGAGCAGGTTGTCCGCGAGGACGAGGGTGAGCATGGAGGCCGTGAACAGGCACATCACGGTGAAGTACCAGCCGTAACGCGGATCGCCCTTCATGTAGGCGACGGAGTAAATCTGGACCATCAGCGCGACGAAGCTGACGACGATGAGCATGACGATGGTGATCTGATCGACGAAGAAGCCGAGCTCGATCTTGAAGTTGTCGAACTCGACCCAGGTCCAGCTTTTGACGCCGCCGACGAACTCGGGGTCCTTAACCGCGTCCAGCAGGTCGGCGAGGACGAAGAAGAAGAGTACGAACGAGGCGCCGATGGCGGCGATCGCCACCCAGTCTCCGCGGCGGGGCAAGTACGCCCCGAAGAGCAGCAGGAAGACGAAGGCGACGGCGGGTATCGCCGGGAGGAGCCAGGCTTCTTGCATGCCCATGGCGTGCCCCTAGGCCCCCCGGCCCCGAGTAGCCATGAGCACGGCTCGCACGCTGCGGCTACGTCTGCTCACCATTTCATCATGTCCGCTTCGTCTACGTTGGCGGTCTGCTTGTTGCGGTAGAAGCGCAGGATCATGGCCAGGGCAAGGCCGACTTCGGCGGCGGCGACGACGATCACGAAGACCGCGAAGATGATGCCCGTGGCTTTCTGCGGGTCCAGATAGGCGGCGAAGGTGATGAAGTTGATGCTTACGGCCTGCAGCATCAGTTCCACGGACATCAGGACAAGCACGGCGTTGCGCCGGGAGAGCACGCCGTACATGCCGATGGAGAAGAGGATCGTGCTGAGGACGAGGAAGTGGTTGATGGGGATCAACGCCCCGCCCCTTCCGGCGCGCCTGTAGCAAGTAGCAAGTAGCAAGAAGCAAGAAGGTTTCGCACCCCCTGGCTGCTTGCTACTGGCTGCTGGCTACTCCGTATCATTCCCCCTCCTCACCGCGGGCCAGGATGATGGCGCCGATCAGGGCGACGATGAGCACCAGGGAGGCGATCTCGAAGGGGGCCGAGTAGGTGGTGAAGAGCTTGTTGCCGATGGTGTTTACGTCGATGACGTTGATCTTCTCGCTCTCACCGGGGAAGTGCGTTGTGGTGACGGCGACGATCGAAGTGATCATGAAGATGAGCGCAGCCACGAAGGCTACCGGCGCCTGCTTGCCGATCATCTCGCGGGGCAGGTCGCGGACGCGGGTGAGCATCATGGCGAAGAGGATGAGGATGGTGACGGCGCCGCCATAGACCAGGATCTGGACGACGGCCAGGAATTCGGACGCCAGCAGCACGAAGACGCCGGCGACGGCGATGAGCGAGACGATGAGGAAGAGGGCGGAGTGAACGACGTTGCGGGAGCCGACGACGCCAAGCGCACCGATAACGGCAGCGGCGGCCACGAAGTAGAAGATGACTTCTTCGTAGCTCATGCCGTGGCTCGCGGGTAACGGTTCAACTCTGGATTAACCCTCGCCACCTTCCGCCGGCGGAGCCGCGGCTTCGCCCTCTGCCCCCTCCTCCTCCTTGTGCGGGTTCCAGCCGGAGTGCGCCACGCCCATCGGTTCCCGGAAGGGGTCTTCCAGGTCGCCGGTGCGGGACTGGCGCATCAGGTCTTCTTTGTCCATGACCAGGTCGGAGCGGTCATAGCGGGAGAGCTCCACGCCCTTCCAGGTGTTGTTCATGACTATGGCGTCGAAGTTGCAGACCTCCACGCAAATGTCGCAGCGCATGCAGCGTGCGTAGTCCAGGTAGAAGCTGTCCACGATCTTCTTGCGCTTGCTCTTGCCCTGGGCGAACTTCGGGTTGTCCTTCATGGTCACCGTGATGCAGTCCACGGGGCAGTAGCGCGCGCAGACCTGGCAGCCGGTGCAGAACGGCTCGTCCTTTTCGAAGTCCCAGAGGAGGACGGGGAAGCCGCGGGAGCGGTGCGGTAGGACCTTCTTCTCTGTGGGGTACTGGACGGTGACGGGCTTGCGCATGGCAGCCCGGACGGTTGTCCCGATGGCTCTGACGATTCCCAGCATTACAACACGCTCCCCACACGCTGGACGCCGGCGGTCTGAACGGAGACGCCTTCA
Organism: Dehalococcoidia bacterium; assembly: GCA_035542855.1. Lineage (GTDB taxonomy): Bacteria > Chloroflexota > Dehalococcoidia > SM23-28-2 > RBG-16-64-32 > DATKKM01. The sequence goes on along the minus strand of DATKKM010000131.1, from coordinate 4,399 downwards.
CGGCGTGCAGCCAGGTAGATCACGTAGACCAGGGCCGCGGCGCTGAGTCCGGAGAGCACGCTGAGCGTCCAGTCCGGCCAGTCGTAAACCAGCACCAGCCCGTTGATTATGATTTGCACGAGTGTGAAGGGCAACAAGACCTGCCAGCAGAGTGACATCAGCTGGTCGATGCGGAGGCGGGGCAGGCTGCCGCGCATCCACATGAAGAAGATGATGAAGGCGCTGACCTTCACCACCATGACGATGGCCTGGGCCCAGCCCGCCAGGTCGTGCTTGAGCGGCCACGTCCAGCCGCCGAGGAAGATCAGCGAGCCCAGGATCGAGAAGAGCACCAGGCTGGCGAACTCGCCGAGCTGGAACATGGACCAGCGGATGCCGGAGTACTCGACGGTTGCGCCGCCGACGACTTCGGACTCGGCGACGGGGATGTCGAAGGGCTGACGGTAGAGCTCCGCCAGGGTGGCGATCGCGAAGATGATGAAGCCGAGCGGCTGGTAGGCGATGAACGGCGTCTTGTGCTGGGCGGCGACGATTGCTGTCAGGTTCATCGTCTGGCCGAGCATGGCGACGGCGACGACGACGAGGATGAGCGGCACCTCGTAGCTGATGAGCTGGGCGCCGGCGCGCACCGCCCCGAGGAGCGCGTACTTGTTGTCCGAGCCCCAGCCGGCCATGACCATGCCCATGATGGAGAGGCCGGAGACGGCGATGATGTAGAAGAGCCCCAGCGCCATGTTGCGCACGAGGATCTCCGCCGTGAAGGGCAGAGCGACGAGCGCCATGATCACCGGCACCACGATGACGAACGGCGCCAGCTCAAACACCCAGCGGTCCGCGGTGACGGGCCGGACGTCTTCCTTGGTGATCAGCTTGATCGTGTCGGCGATGCCCTGCAGGAGGCCCCACGGCCCGACGCGCATGGGCCCGAGGCGTTGCTGGAGGCGGCCGATGACCTTGCGCTCAAGCCAGGTGAGCCAGATCACGCCCAGCGGCAGCAGGAGCGCGACGACAGACAGGCGCGCCAGCGCGTCCAGCCAGGGGTTGGACGATATGTTGAGTAGCACCGGCGTCACCGGTCCACCTCGCAGAGGACGATGTCCGTGGAGCCGAGGATCATGATGACGTCCGCGACGAAGTGGCCGACGGACATTTCGCGCAGGGCGGAGATGTTGCAGAAGGAGGCGCCGCGCACCTTGTGGCGGTACGGCTTGTCGACGCCGGTGGAGACCATGTAGACGCCGTACTCACCGCGGGGGCTTTCGACGCGCATGTAGACCTCGCCGGCGGGCACGCGGAGGATGCGCTTCATGCCGGCGGCCATGATCGGGCCCTCCGGCATCTGGTCCAGCGCCTGCTCGATGATGCGCACGGACTGCGACAGCTCCAGCATACGCACCATCAGCCGGTCGTAGACGTCGCCGGTGGTGCCCACGGGAATGTCGAACTCGAAGCGGTCGTAGATGGAGTAGGGCTCCGCGCGCCGGATGTCGTGGGCCAGGCCGGTGGCGCGGAGGAGGGGGCCGCTGAGGCCCCAGTTGATGGCTTGTGCGGGCGTCATGGGGGAGAGGCCTTTGCAGCGGGCCATGATGACTTCGTTGCCGACCATCAGGCCTTCCAGGTCACCGATGCCCTTGCGAATGCGGTCCAGAATCTGGCGGCAGCGTTCCTTGAAGTTCTCCGGCACGTCCCAGGCCACGCCGCCGGGGCGGAAGTAGTTGTACATCATGCGCTCGCCGGTGATCTCTTCGTAGAACTCCTGCACGTACTCCCTGTCGCGGAAGGCGTACATGAAGGAGGTGCCGAAGAGGCCGGCGTCCGTGCCGAAGGCGCCGATGAACATGAGGTGGCTGGTGATGCGGTTCAGCTCCGCCAGGATGACGCGGATGTACTGGGAGCGCTCCGTGGGGACGATGCCGCCGAGCTTCTCGACGGCTTCGACGTAGCAGTGCTCCGTGTTGAACTGGGCCAGGTAGTCTATGCGGTCGTGGTAGCCGATGACCTGGCGGAAGTCGCAGTTCTCGGGCAGCTTCTCGTTGCCGCGGTGCATGTAGCCGATGACGGGGTCCAGGTCGCGGACGACCTCGCCGTCGATGGTGAGCACCATGCGGAAGACGCCGTGTGTGGCGGGGTGCTGCGGCCCGACGTTGACGTCGATGTCGATGGTGTCGAGATCGCGCTCCGAGGGGATGAGTGTTTCGCGGGCCATGGCTACTGGTTCTGCGCCGAGAACTCTTTCAGCTTCTCGGCGACGTACTTTTTCTCGTCTTCGGCTGACAGGCCCTTGGAGCGGGCCTCTTTGCGGGCGTTGGTGATGACCTTGGCCTTGGCCTGGGCCAGCTCGATCTTGGACATCGCCGGCTTGGGGGCGGGCGCTGGAGCGGCGGCCGGGCCGGCCTCCATCTGGGCGGAGAACTCCTTCAGCTTCTCAGCGACGTAGAGCTTCTCGTCCTCGGTGGACATGCTCCTGGCGCGGGCCTCTTTGCGGGCGTTGGTGATGACCTTGGCCTTGGCCTGCGCCATCTCGACCTTGGACATCGGCGGCGGAGCGGCAGCTCCGGGCTGAGGCTGGCTCTTCAGCTCTTCCTCGAATTTGGCGAGGGCGGCTGCGACGGCGGCCTTCTCGTCCTCGGCGGAGAGGCCCTTCTCGCGCGCTTCCTTGCGTGTCCTGGTGATCACTGCTGCCTTTTGCTGGGCGATCTGTATCTTCATCGCCTTCTCGTCGATGACGGGCGCGACGCCGGTCGCGGCCACGAGCTCCTTTTTGGCCTGGTCAACGGCGGTCAGGATGTCCTCCTGCCACTCCTCGATGTCGGCCAGCGGATGGCTCTTCAGCAGCGGGTAGTAGCCGAGGCCTTCCTCGGTCAGGAGCGGGCGCAGGTCAGGGTGGCCATCGAAGACGATGCCGAACATCTCGTGCGTCTCACGCTCGTGCCAGTTGGCGGCGGCCCAGAGGTGGCTGACCGTGGGCACGTGAGGGTCGGCGGTGGGAAAGCGGACTTTGACGGCGAGCGAGTGCTTCTTGCCGAAGGAGTAGAGGTGGTAGACGGACTCGAGCTCGCCCAGGTAGTCGACGCCGGACTGGCAGCGCAGGTAGTCGAACTGCAGGCGCTCGTCGCGGAAGAGCGTCTCCATCACGCGCAGGAAGTCGTCGCGGCGGACGGTGACGCACTCATCGATCGGCGTAACGGTGACGTGGAACTGGACGCCGGGAATGGCCTGCTGGAGCAGGCGGACGACTGGCCCGGGCTCAGGCGGGGGCGCGGCTTCGGCGACGGCCTCTTGCGTCACGCGCCTGTACCGATCTTGCCGCGCTCCTCCATGATCTTCTTCTGGAGGGCGATGAAGGCGTCCATCAGTGCCTCCGGGCGCGGCGGGCAGCCGGGGACGTAGACGTCCACCGGCACGATCTTGTCGACGCCCTGGAGGACGCGGTCGTAGCGGGTGTAGGGGCCGCCGTTGGTGGCGCAGGCGCCCATGGAGATGACCCACTTGGGGCTGGGCATCTGCTCGTAAAGCAGCTTGACGGCGGGGGCCATCTTCTTGGTGACGGTGCCGGAGACGATCATCACGTCCGATTGGCGGGGGGACGGCCAGGGCACGATGCCGAAGCGGTCCAGGTCGTGGCGGGCCATGAAAGTGGAGATCATCTCGATGGCGCAGCAGGCCAGGCCGAACGTCATCGGCCAGAGGGAGGACTTGCGCCCCCAGGCGATCAGCCAATCGGCCGGCATCTGGACGATGCCGGGCAGCAGCTGGCGGTAGGCCGCCTTGCCCTGCGTCGGGTCGTTGACGGTGGGCTCAAGGCTCTTGATACGGCGCCGGATGTCTTCTGAGACGGCGTCGGAGATGCTGAGGGCCGGGTCGTCCTGGACCTCGTAGACCTCGACGAGCTTGCCGTGGCGCGGGTTGTCAGACATAGCGCCTCCTTACCGCCACCGCAGGACGCCCTTCTTCCAGGCGTAAAGCAGGCCGAATGCGAGGATGCCGATGAAGGCGATCATCTCCCAGAACGCCTGTTTGCCGATGCCGACGAAGGTGACGGCCCATGGGAAGAGGAAGACGGCCTCGATATCGAAGATCAGGAAGAGGATGGCGAAGAGGTAGTAGCGGAAGTGGAGCTGGGTACGGCTGCGGCCGATGGTGAGCATGCCGCATTCGTACGTGATGCCTTTGCCTTCGGTCTTCTGGCGCGGGGAGAGGATGAGGTTGCCGATGAGGGCGGAGCCGACGAGGACGAAGCCGAAGATTGTGGCGAGCAGTACGGCGATCCAGTTGTCAAAGATATCGCCGAGAGGAGGGGCCGCCTGCAAGAGTAGCATTTGTGCCATTCGCCACAAGCGATGCTAGCACCTACCTATAACAGTGTCGAGTGTGGATTAGATGTGGATTAATGGTTCGC
>DATKKM010000130.1:0-8715 GCA_035542855.1 Dehalococcoidia bacterium | reverse complement strand
ACCACCGCGGGCGAGTAGTAGCCGTACACGGTGGTGAGGGCGCCGCCGAGGGCGAGCGAGGCGTCGCTGAGTGCGTAGTGGTAGAAGTCGGTGATGGTGGAGCGGACGACGACGATCTCGGACAGGAATGCTTTGTAGTCGGTGTACGTGGCGCTGACGCTGGCGGAGAGGACGCTGTAGTAGCTGCTCCGCCGCGTTGCGGTGTTGTCCAGGGCCAGCATGCGCGCTCGGAAGGCGTCACGTGTCCCGGTCGCGCCGGTGCCGTTGACTTCGGCGTTGGCGCCGACGATCTCGGTGACGGTGCCGCTCCCGCTGTGCGTGGCTCGGAACTCTAGCCCGCGTACGAACGACCAGGCGCCGGCGTTGGCTACCTGTACCTGCACTTCGCCGGTGACGCCGCGCAGCCCGCCGCTGGCGCCCGCTCCGGCCAGGACGACGTTGTTCAGGCCGTCTACGCCGGTCCCGCCAATCGTTTCGTTAAGGGTCAGGACGGCCGACGCCGCCGGGTTCGTGCCGGCCAGCCCCATCGCGACGTGCCCGGTGACGCGCTGGTCGCCGGTCAGGTCAAGGTGCGGCGTCGACGCCTGGAACAGGCCCCGGAGCGTGCCCTGGATGGTGATCGCTACCTTGTCCTCGTCGGTGGTGCGCTCCACCTCTACGCGCGTGTCGCCGTCGGCGTCCCGCAGCCGGTTCGTGCCCAGCGGCGTCGCGTTGTGGATGCTCACCACGCAGGCGTCCGTGGGGTCGTCGTCCGTGAAGAACAGGACCCCGCACTCCCGCCCAGCCACCACCTCCGGCGGCTCGATAGCGTCCGACACCGGCAGCGAGTCCAGCCAGACCGCCAGCGACCCGGCCAGCTGCACCGAAGCGTGGTGCGACCCCGAATCGTATGACTTGATGATCCCGCGAGTAATCGTTGGCATGGCGACTTCAGAGCCAGGAACAAGTAGCACCCGGCCCGCCACTTGCTCCTGGCTACTTGCTACTTCCTTACGGCCGCACGCCCGTCAGGCGCGCCAGCTTGATCGCGTTGAAGAGCGCCAGCGACGAGTACCACTTGATCCGAGTCCGCGTGGCGTCCTTCGTCTCCAGCGAGCCGACCTTCTCCACCTGCAGTCCGCCCGGCGCCGTCAGGCCCACGAGCCCGCCTTCGCCCATCTGGAAGGCGTAGATCACCGAGCAGTCCGTGCTCGTCCCCACCGTCTGCGCGTCCGAGATGTAGTCGGAGACGCCCACGGGGATGCCGTCGTAGAACTGCAGCATCTGCCCGAACTCGTCGCGGTCCGCTTCCAGGAACGAGCCGGACGTCCGGGCCAGCTTGTTCAGGCTGCGGCGGGAGCGCCGGCTCATCAGCAGCATGTCCGGCTTGCCGCCCTTCACCGCGTCGATCAGCTCATCGAGCTTGTCCAGCGTCAGCGAGGCGCCGTTCGCACCCATCGAGATCGCCTGCGCCGGATCGCACAGCTTGTCGAGGCCGTTGAACGCCTTCGGGTTGGACGTCGCGTCGCCCGTGATGAACGTCTGCTCGAAGAGCTGGCGCACCGCCTTCGCCTTCAGCTGCACCACGGCCGTCTGCACGTCCTGCAGGTTGGAGCGCGTGGCCAGCAGGAAGTTGTCGATGTCCGCATCGCCGCCCATGATCTTCAGCGTCACCGTCTGCTGCGTGAACGTCGGCGTCGACTCCGTCCAGGTGTCGCCCACGTCGAAGAAGCTGGCCGTCGTCGCCGTGGCCTCCTGGTTGTACGTCAGCCCGTTGCCGACGATCTCGATGAACGGCAGCCGCTGCAGCACCGGCGAGTCCTTGACGATCGTCTCCACCACGCCGGTGACCAGCACGTCGTTGGAAAGCTTGGCCGCTTCGGCCAGAGTGAGAGCCATCGAATCCACCCCTCCCCGCTTGCGGCCGGGCCTCGCGCCCGGCCTCCCCATCCGCTTGTGCAGGCAGGTTACGGGAGCGGGAGGCTATCTGGAAGGGGTAACTGGCGCTACGGGCAGCTGACGCTGTCCGGGTCAGGCCCGTAAATGCTGCCCGCGTATGTGTAGATGTCCTCGCCGCCGGAGACCCGCACACGGTTCAGCTGGTAGGGCGCCGCCGGGTCCTGGCCGCCGTAGCCGCTGCCGTCCAGCAGCGCCCCCCGGTACCCGGCGTCCTTCAGGAGCTGCACCACCTGCCCCTGCCGCTCCTCCGTGCCAGTGCGGAACGGCTCGCCCGCCGGGTAGACGAAGTAGTCAACCGGCTTGCCCGTCTTCTCCTCCAGCGTCGCCTTCGATTCGGCGAGCTGTGCGATGTCCGTCTCGTCATCTGACGTCCCCAGGTCGATGTGCGTGACCGTGTGCGACATCATCTCCATCCCCGCGTCCGACATCTCTTTGATCTGCGCCCACGTGACGTACGGCCCGCCGGCGTCAACGTACCCGGTGACAATAGCGAACGAGCCCACGAACCCGTGCTCCTTCAGGATCGGGTAGCCGTCTGCGTAGTCGCCCTCCCAGCCGTCATCGAACGTCAGGATGATCGGCTTCTCCGGCAGCGCCGCGTTGCCGTCGAACGCGTCGAACAGGCGCTGCACGGTGATCGGCGTGTATCCCGCGCAGGCCAGGTACGACATCTGCGCCGAGAAGTCGTCCGTCGATACAGCCAGCGGGTCGTTCTCCGGCCGGTCCGGCGGCCCGATGATGTGGTACATCATGATCGGCACGTCGACAGCGCTCGTGATGGGCGTGCCTGGCGGCGCAGTCGGGCTCGCTTCGGCCTGGCTCGGCGCCGGCGTGGGTGTATCGCTCACGCCGGGCGTCGTCGTGTCACCGAGGACGGCGGGCGATGGGTCGGCCGAGCCGCTTCCGCCCCCGACCAGGCCGGACGCGACAAGGCCGGCGCTGACGGCAACGACAAGGACAGCCGCTCCGACGAAAGCTTTTACGTTATCGGCAACCATTTGCGTGACAGGACAGATTATGCCTGTTCTCTCTCACAGTAAGAACGCGCGCAGGCGGCAATTGTTGTTGGTATCGCCACTTCTTGACGTGATTCCAACCGGAGCGCACAATTGCCGCACTGATAGGGGGTTGTCGTGGCCAAACCGGCGTTCTTCTTGCTGATCCTGGCTCTATCACTCGTCATGCTGTCCGGCTGCGGCGCCACCCGCGCCCAGGCCGCCTTCTTTCAGCCCTGCGCCGTCACCCAGCTCGGAGCCAGCGGCAGCGGCCAGACCGGCGACGTCACCACCACCTTCGGCATCGGCGTAGACGACTTGCAGTCCTGCAACCCCTTTGTGTCCCCGCATATCTCGCCCAACCAGTACAACTTCGATCGCCTGGTCACCTTCACGCCGCCGGACTGGTACATCGCGAACGACGCCGACGTCCCGGACGGTACCGTCATCGGCTCAATCGGCAGCAAGGTGACGATGGGCTTCTTCGATAACGGATGCAACGTTGTCCTCCCCGCCTCGTTCGACCTCTTCGATGCGACGACGAACCGTTCCCAGAAGATCGACCCCGGCACAGATTTCGACCGCCTGCAGACGATGGGCGACAACGACCACGACGGCATCCCGGACGCGGCAATGAAGTGGCCGTCCTACCTGGACACCTTCGCCCAGCGTGCTTCGATCGACCTCCAGCATCTGAAGGCGCGATACATCGGCGTCAACACGACGTCCGTCGTCGGCACAACCATCGTCGTCAACCTGCTCACGTTCGATCCCGGCTCAACACTCTTCGGCCTCACCATGGACCCGGCCCTCGGCTACCCAACGCTTGTCGTCGTCCAGGACCCAACGTCAAACGGCTCGTCGAAAGACCCGGCCAGCGACTTCTGCGCACCACTCTGGTCGCAGCTCACCCTCTCCGGCGAAGCAAACTCTGTGACCGTCCGCCACAACCCGCCCGACGGCACGTACGACTTCGTGACCTACGTCCTCCCGCAGCCGGACGAAGACCTCGACGGCATCGAGAACCAGCTCGACCCCTGTGGGACAGTGGCCAGCGATGGCCTCTGGGACCCGCGCGCCGCCGGCACGCCCGTTCAAGGCGACAACGACGGCGACGGCCTGCCCGACCAGTGCGATCCACATCCAGCCGACCCGAGCCACTGCAATTCGGCCAACGGGATCGCCCAGGCGGACGAGGACTGCGACGGCTGGCAGAACCGCGGCGACAACTGCCCGCTCGTCGCCAATGCGGACCAGGCCGACTCCGATTTAGATGGCCTGGGCGACACCTGCGACCCCTCCGACGGCGCCGTGCGGCAAGCAACGCAGATCTGCCTCGTTAACCAGGTGACGATCGGCAGCGGCGGCCCGGCCCCGGACGATCCGCAGATCTTAACACCGTGTAACGGGATGCCAGCACTGCCGGACGGCGATGTCAACTGCGACGACCAGGTCAACACCCTCGACCTTCTCGCTTTGCTGGCTTACCGGGCTGGCCTCGGGCCCGTGGACTGCCCGAACTCGATCCCGGAGGTCTGCGATCAGCCGGCGCTGGCGGCGTTCCTGGAAGACGTGCGTCTGCTCATGTTGCACCTTGTCGATTCATCCAACCCGCTGACCAACTGCCCACCGCCCCTCTGACGCAAAGCCGCGCCCCCGCCGTTTCCGGCGGGGGCGCTCCACCACCCCGCAGCCACCTCCTCCCGAAGCAAGCGGCTGCCTGAGCCCCCAGATATTGTCGTGTTGCACGCCCCATGTAGAGGCGCCCTTCAGGTCGCCCGCAGCGCTCGTTGGCGGCCTACGCCCGCTCCTCCAGCCGCTGCAGGCCCAGCCGGATCTTCTCACTCGCTGCGAGCGACGAGACATCCTGCGACCGCCGGCCCGGCGCGCCCACCGGCACGCGGGCCGGGCGCTTCTCCGCCGCCTCCTTCTCTAGCTTCTCCCGCAGCTGCCCGACGACCCGCGCCGCCGACTCGAACTCGCGGTCGATCTCCTCGATCGTCGCCAGCTCCGGCACCAGGTCCCGCGGCACGTCAGGGGCGGACGCCAACCGCGCCTCGCGGTACTTCACAGCCGCCTCGCGCAGCTGCCCGCGCAACCCTTCGCCCTCCGACTCCAGTTGCGCGAGCCGCCCGTGCGCCGCATCCCTCTCGCCCTCGATCGCCGCCAGCCGCGTCTGCATCTCCTCCCGCGAAGCGGCCGCCGCCTTCGCCTCTTCGCGCGCCGTCGTCGCCCGCGCCTCGGCGTCTGCCGCCGTCACCTGCAGCACCTCCATCTGCGCCCTCGCGTCGGCCAGCTGCTCTTCCAGTTCGCTCACTTCGGAGTCTCGCTTCATCCGTCCCCTCCTCATCGCTGTGTGGGAGGAGAATAGAACGTATGTTCTGCTCAGCGCAACCCCCTCCTGTCACCTGCCACCGCCCCCTCTCCCCCACACGCGCGCGCTTGCTACAATGGTTTGGTATGGCTACGACAAAGACCGACTACTACGAGGTGCTCGGAGTGTCTCGCGACGCCAGCGGCGACGAGATCAAGAAGGCCTTCCGGCGCCTCGCCATGGAGTACCACCCGGACCGCAACAAGGAGCCCGGCGCAGAGGCCCGCTTCAAAGAAGTGAGTGAGGCCTACGAGGTCCTCTCCGACGCCGAAAAGCGCTCCGCCTACGACCGCTTCGGCCACGCCGCCGTCAACGGCGACTTCGGACGCGGCTTCGAAGGCGCGGACTTCGGCGGCTTCGGCGATATCTTCGACGCCTTCTTCGGCGGCGCCCAGACCCGCCGCGCCCGCGAGGCCCAGCGCGGCGGCGACCGCCGCGTCGACGTCACGATCTCCTTCGAAGAAGCCGCCTTCGGCACCGAGCGTGAGATCGAAGTCGAGCGCATCGAGCGCTGCTCCCGCTGCGCCGGCAACGGCAGCGAGCCCGGCGCCCAGCTTCTCCGCTGCAATACCTGCGAGGGCAGCGGCCAGGTCCGCCGCGTCAGCAAGAGCTTCTTCGGCCAGTTCGTGAACATCGCCGCCTGCCAGAACTGCCGCGGCGAAGGCCGCATCGTCACCGATCCGTGCAAGCAGTGCCGCGGCCAGGGCCGCGAGCGCAAGGTCCGCCATCACATGGCATCTATCCCCGCCGGCGTCAGCGATGGCACCCGCATGCGCATCAGCGGCGAGGGCGACGTTGGCCTGAACGGCGGCGGGCCCGGCCACCTCTACGTCTACATCACCGTGGAGCCGCACGCCTTCTTCGAGCGCGAGGACGAGCACCTGATCTACGAGCTTTCGATGAACCCCGCCCAGGCCGCCCTCGGCTTCGAGGCGGAGATCCCCACCCTGGACGCCGAACCGGCCTCGCTCAAGGTCCCGGCCGGCACACAGAGCGGCCGCGTCTTCACGCTGAAGGGCAAGGGCATCCCCAGGCTCCACGCCGGCGGCCGCGGCGACCTCCGGGTCCTCGCCAGCGTGATCACCCCAACAGACCTCACCGAAGAGCAGCGCGACCTCCTGAAGAAGCTCGCCGAAAGCTTCGGGACCCCCGTCTCCGGCGAAAAGGGCATCTTCGGCAAGATCAAAGGCCGCCGCAAATAGCTGCCGCCTGTCATCCTGAGGAACGAAGAATCCCGCCCAACAGCACCGCCCCTCCGCGTGGCACCAGCATTTCAGGCGCAGGATCGACTCGCCCGCGAGCTGGATCCTTCGCTGCGCGCCAGGATGACGTCACTCTGCGCGCCGGCCGTATTCGCACCCGGTCACAACGCAGCCCTCAGAACCAACCCCAATCTGCGCCTGATCTGCGTTAATCTGCGGCTAAATGACTGACGAACCCTGGCTCGAAATCACCGTAGAGGTGGCCGGCATCGACACCGAGATCGCCGCCGACCTCCTCCGCCAGGCCTGCCCCGGCGGCGTCGCCGTCGAAACACCCTCCCGCCTGGACCGCGAGACCGAGACCTACGTCCCAGACGGCGACGGCCCCGCGCTGGTCAAGGGCTACCTGCACCCCGGCCCCGAAGCAGAACGCGTCCAGCAGAACATGCGCCTCGCCCTGCAGACGGCACCCCTCCAGCGCCCCGCCGTCTGGCGTGAGCCAACCCTCCTCGCCGATGCGGACTGGCGCGACTCCTGGAAGCGCTACTTCGGGGTGCAGCGCGTAGGAAGGCGCCTGGTCATCGTCCCCTCGTGGGTCAACTACGCGCCAAAGCCGGACGACATCATCCTCTTCATCGATCCCGGCATGGCCTTCGGCACCGGCCAGCACCAGACCACCGCCATGTGCCTGGCGGCGCTCGAAGACGTGATCGCCACGGGCCAGTCCGTCCTCGATCTCGGTTGCGGCTCCGGCATCCTCGCCATCGCCGCCGCCAGGCTGGGGGCAGCGCCGGTCATCGCCATCGATAACGACCCCCAGGCCATCAAGGCCACCCAGGAGAACGCCGCCGCCAACGGCGTCGCCGTCGAAGCCCGACTCGGCACCCTGGAAGCGGCCGGCGAGCGATTCGACGTCGTCGTCGCCAACATCAGCGGCCTCACCCTCCAGCGCCTGGCCCCGCTGCTCTTCGCTTCGCTGACCCAGGGCGGCACGCTCATCGCCAGCGGCTTCCTGGACGAAGCGCTCGCCTCCCTCACGGCCGCCTTCCAGGCCGCCGGCCTTCACAGCGAGCGCGTGATCCAGGACGGCCCGTGGCGCACCGTCGTCGCCAGGCGGCCGGCATGAGCGAAGACTTCCGCCGCTTCTTCGTCGGCCCCGCCGCCATCACCGGCAGCGAGGCCACGATCACCGGTGACCTCTCCCGCCGCCTCACGAAAGTCCTCCGCTACCGCCAGGGCGACACCATCGTCCTCGCCGACGGCGGCGAGCGCGAGTACGTCGTGCGCCTGGAGAGCATTTCGGCGGCGAGCGTGACCGGCATCGTAACCGATGACCGGCCTGCGCCCGCCGAGGCCTCGGTCCAGGTCATCGTCTACCAGTCCCTAATCCGCGCCAACCGCTTCGACTTCGTGCTCGAAAAGGGCACCGAGGTCGGCGTCGCCCGCTTCGTACCGATCATCGCCGCGCGCACCCAGGTCAACGAGGGGGCCTCGCAGGCCCGTGGGGAGCGCTGGCGCCGCCTCGTCATCGAGGCCGCTGAGCAGTGCGGCCGCGCCCGCCTACCGTCAGTCGGCGAAACGCTCCCTTTCGAGCAAGCGATCCGCTCCGCGCCCGGCCTGCGCATCGTCCCCTGGGAGGACGAGCGGGAGCAGCGCCTCGGCGACTGCCTGCGCACGCTGCCGGCGCCGCCCGCAACGGTGAGCCTTTTCATCGGCCCCGAAGGCGGCTGGGAGCCGTCCGAAGTCTCCCTCGCCCGCGAATCCGGCGCCGCGCTGGTCACCCTGGGCCGCCGCGTCATGAGGGCGGAGACCGCAGCCGTCCTCGCCGCCGGCATCGTCCTGCACGAACTCGACCGCTAGCGGAGGGCCGCATGGCCGCAGGCCGGCGCGAATAGAACCGCCCTGAGCGCGGGGAAGAGTGCAGAGAAGGGGCGCAGCCCCATCTCTGCCGGGGGCCCGGGGGTGTCCCCCGGAAATCCAAACCTCCCGGGCGGGCGGGTGGGCCGCACGGCGTTCGCGTTACAGCAAAGTGGACCGCGGCAGCGATTCGCCACGCGCCGAGACCGCAGGCGTCCTCGCGCCAGGGATCGTGCTCCACGAGCTGGACCGCTAGCGGAGGGCCGCATGGCCGCAGGCCGGCGCGAATAGACCCGCCCTGAGCGCGGGGAAGAGTGCAGAGAAGGGGCGCAACCCCATCTCTGCCGGG
>DATKKM010000129.1:0-17835 GCA_035542855.1 Dehalococcoidia bacterium | reverse complement strand
CAGGTCGATACGCCGATGGCGGCGCACAGCACCTGGTACGAGATGTTCCCACGCTCGGCGTCGCCTGACCCGAAGCGAGCGGGGACGCTGCGGGACGTCGAGGCGCGGCTGCCGTACGTGGCCGGGATGGGCTTTGACGTGCTGTACCTGCCGCCGGTGCACCCGATCGGCAGCACGAAGCGCAAGGGCCTGAACGGAGCGGTGACAGCTGCTCCGGGCGATCCCGGCAGCCCATGGGCGATCGGCTCGGAAGCCGGGGGGCACAAAGCGGTGAACCCGGACCTGGGCACGCTGGCGGACTTCCAGCGGCTGATGCACAAGGCCAAGGACATGGGCGTCTACGTGGCGCTGGACATCGCGTTCCAGTGCTCGCCGGACCACCCTTACGTGCGGGAGCACCCGGAGTGGTTCAAGCTGCGGCCGGACGGCAGTGTGCAGTTCGCGGAGAACCCGCCGAAGAAGTACGAGGACATCTATCCCTTCAACTTCGAGACGCCGGCCTGGGAGTCGCTCTGGCGGGAGCTGCTGAGCGTGTTCCTGTTCTGGATGGAGCAGGGCGTCTCGATCTTCCGCGTCGATAACCCGCACACGAAGCCCTTCGCCTTCTGGGAGTGGCTGATCGGCGAGGTGCGGAAGGTCGATTCAGGCGTGATCTTCCTTTCGGAGGCGTTCACGCGGCCGAAGATCATGTACCACCTGGCGAAACTGGGCTTTACGCAGTCGTACACGTACTTCACGTGGCGGCCGGACAAGCGCGGCCTCGTTGAGTACTTCACTGAGCTGTCGACGCCGCCCGTGGCCGACTTCTTCCGGCCCAACGTCTGGCCGAACACGCCGGACATCCTGACGGAGCAGTTGCAGACCGGAGGGCGCCCCACGTTCGTGGCCCGGCTGGTGCTGGCGGCGACGCTCTCCGCGAACTACGGGATGTACGGGCCGCTCTTTGAGCTGATGGAGCACGAGCCGCGAGAGAAGGACAGTGAGGAGTACCTGCACTCCGAGAAATACGAGGTGCGGCACTGGGACATCGGGCGGCCGGACAGCCTGTGTGAGCTGATCACGTTGATCAACAAGGCCCGCCGCGAAAACCCCGCGTTGCAGTCCAACACCGGCCTGCGCTTCCACGACATCGACAACGGGCAGCTAATCGCTTACAGCAAGCGTGCGGAGGCCGACGTCGTGCTGTGCATCGTCAACCTCGACCCGAACTCGACGCAGAGCGGCTGGGTGTCGCTTCCGATCGAGGAGTGGGGTATCGCGGGCGATGAGCCGTACCAGGTGCACGACGTGCTGAGCGACGCCCGCTACACCTGGACGGGGCCGCGCAACTTCGTGCAGCTGGACCCGCGCGTGATGCCGGCGCACGTCTTCCGCGTGCGGCGGCGGGCGGGCGAGAGCGGCTGGGAGTTCCAATAGCGATGGTGACGCGACCGAGGCGGGCGCCCGTGCGCGTTCCCAGCGAAGAGGACGCGCTCTGGTACAAGGACGCCATCGTCTACCAGGTGCACGTGCGTGCCTTCGCCGACAGCGATGGTGACGGCATAGGCGACTTCACAGGTCTCACGTCCAAGCTGGACTACTTGCAGGACCTGGGCGTCTCCGCGCTCTGGCTGCTGCCGTTCTACCCTTCGCCGCTGCGGGACGATGGTTACGACATTGCCGATTACACGAACGTCCACCCCTCCTACGGCACGCTGCGTGACTTCCAGGTGTTCCTGCGGGAGGCGCAGCGGCGCGGCCTGCGGGTGATCACGGAGCTCGTGCTGAACCACACATCGGATGAGCATCCGTGGTTCCAGCGGGCGCGGCGCTCGCAGCCGGGGAGCCGCTGGCGGGACTACTACGTCTGGAACGACACGCCGGACAAGTACCGCAGCGCGCGGATCATCTTCAAGGACTTCGAATCGTCCAACTGGGCGTGGGACCCGGTGGCGCACGCCTACTACTGGCACCGCTTTTACAGCCACCAGCCGGACCTGAACTTCGATAACCCGGAGGTACACCGCTCGCTCTTCCAGGCCGTCGACTTCTGGCTGGGCATGGGCGTTGACGGCCTGCGCCTGGACGCGGTCCCGTACCTCTACGAGCGCGAGGGCACCAGCTGCGAGAACTTGCCGGAGACGCACGCCTTCTTGAAGACGCTGCGCTCCCACATAGACAGCCGCTATGGGCCGCGGATGTTGCTGGCGGAGGCAAACCAGTGGCCGGAGGACGCCGCGGCCTACTTTGGGGCGGGCGACGAGTGCCACATGAACTACCACTTCCCGCTGATGCCGCGGCTCTTCATGTCGGTGCACATGGAGGACCGTTTCCCGATCATCGACATCCTGGACCAGACGCCGCAGATCCCGGAGAACTGCCAGTGGGCCGTCTTCCTGCGCAACCACGATGAGCTGACCCTGGAGATGGTGACGGACGAGGACCGCGACTACATGTACCGCGTGTACGCGCAGGACACACAGGCCCGCATCAACCTGGGCATCCGCCGCCGCCTCAGCCCGCTGCTGCAGAACAACCGCCGCCGCATCGAGCTGATGAACGGGCTGCTCTTCTCGCTGCCGGGCGCGCCGATCGTCTACTACGGGGACGAGATCGGCATGGGCGACAACATCTACCTGGGCGACCGCAACGGCGTCCGCACGCCGATGCAGTGGAGCGGCGACCGCAACGCCGGCTTCTCCCGCGCGAACCCGCAGCGGCTGTACCTGCCGGTGATCGTGGACCCGGAGTACCACTACGAGACGGTGAACGTGGAGGCGCAGCAGGCCAACCCGCACTCGCTGTTCTGGTGGATGAAGCGGCTGATCGCGCTGCGAAAGCAGCACAAGGCCTTCAGCCGCGGCTCTATCGAATTCCTTTACCCTGACAACCGCAAGGTGCTGGTCTTCGTGCGCAAGCACGAGGACGAGACGATCCTGGTGATCGCCAACCTCTCGCGCTTCACGCAGTACGCGGAGCTGGATATGTCCGCCTACAAGGGGTCAACGCCTGTGGAGCTGTTCGGGCGCACGGAGTTCCCGCGCATCGGCGAGCTGCCGTACTTCATCACGCTGGGCCCGCACGCCTTCCACTGGTTCTCCCTGCGGGCGCCGGAAGCGCTGGCCGCCCGGGAGGAGGGCCCTTTCGAGGCCAGACCCCCGGTAGTGACCGTGTATGACGGCCTGAACGACTTGCTGGAAGGGCGCGCGCGTCCCCAGCTGGAGGCAGCGCTACCGGACTACTTGCGGGCGCGCCGCTGGTTCGGCGGCAAGGCCCGCACCATCCAGTCGGCCACGATTGCCGATGTGATCGACGTATCCTCGGCCGAGCTGGACGCGCGCATCCTGCTGGTGCGGGTCGACTATCTGGAGGGCGAGCCGGAGACTTACCAGGTGGCGGCCGCTTACGCGACCGGGGAAGCTGCCGAGCGGGCGATCGCAGACTGGCCGGAATCGGTCATTGTGCGCGCTCGTAGCGCGGCCAGGGGCGAGGCGGCCGTTCTCTACGAGGCAACGGCGAACAAGGAATTCCTGAGCCTGCTGCTGGAGTGGGTGGCGCGAGGCCGGCGCTTCAAAGGGCGCGCCGGCGAGGTGGTCTGCGGGCGCACGGAGGTGTTCCGGGAGCTGCGCGGGCCGACCGGGACGTTCCTGGAGCCGGTGCCGTTGCGGGCGGACCAGAGCAACACCTCCGTCACGTACGGTGACCGGCTCATCATGAAGATCGTGCGGCGGGCGGATGTAGGCGAGAACCCGGACCTTGAGGTCGGCCGCTTTTTGACGGAGCACGCGCCGCAGGTGAGTACGCCGCGGGTGGCCGGCTACCTGAGCTATCAGCGCCGGCGCCAGCAGCCGATCACGCTCGCCATTCTGCAGGAGTACATCGCCAACGAAGGCAGCGCCTGGCACTATACGCTGGACTCGCTTGTCTCCTACATCGAACGGGTGCTGTCTGAGATGGCCGGCGATGGGCGAACCGACGGGCAGATGGCGCCGGTGCCGGAGCAGCCGCCCTTCGATCTGATGAGCCACGAGGTGCCGGAGCTGGCCGCGAACCTGATGGGCGGGTACATTCAGTCCGCGGAGCTGCTGGGGCTGCGGACGGGAGAACTACACGTGGCTCTCGCGTCCGCCCCGGAAGATCCGGCGTTCGCGCCGGAGCCGTTCACGCCGTTCTACCAGCGCTCCATCTACCAGGGGATGCGCAGCACCCTGGCGCACGTCTTCCCGCTCCTGCGCAAGCGGCAGGCTAGCCTGCCAACGGACGCTCGCGAGCTGGCGGCCGCGGTGCTGGCGCAAGAAGACCAGATCATGGAGCGCTTCCACCGCGTGATCGACCGGCGGCTGGGCGGCATGCGCATACGCACGCACGGCGACTATCACCTGGGCCAGGTGCTGTACACCGGCAAGGACTTCGTGATCATCGACTTCGAAGGAGAGCCTGCGCGCCCATTGAGCGAGCGCCGCCTCAAGCGCTCGCCGCTGCGGGACGTGGCGGGAATGCTGCGCTCGTTCCAGTACGCCGCCTACGCCGCTCTGCACGACCAGGCGGCGATGGGCATCGTCCGGCCGGAGCAGTTCGCGCGGGTTGAAGGCTGGGCCCGCTACTGGTGCGCCTGGGCTTCCGCGGCCTACCTGCGCGGCTACCTGGGTAGCGCCGGCAAGGCGCCGACGCTGCCGCAGGCGCCGGAGGAGATCGAGGCGTTGCTCAATGCGTACCTGCTGGAGAAGGCGATCTACGAAATCGGCTACGAGCTGAACAACCGCCCGGACTGGGTGCGCATACCGCTGGCCGGACTCAAACAGCTGCTGGAGACCGACAGGTGATCCGCAAGACCGGCGCGCATACGGTGACGGAGCCCCAGGTCTCGTACGACTTTTCGCTGCTGACGGAGGACGACATCTTCCTCTTCAACGAGGGCAGCCACCTGCGCCTGTACGAGAAGCTGGGCTCGCACGTGGTGACCCACGACGGGGCCGCGGGGACGTACTTCGCGGTCTGGGCGCCGAGCGCTGCCCGCGTGTCCGTGATCGGCGACTTCAACGGCTGGGACCGTGGGTCGCACCCGCTGCGGCCGCGGGCCAGCTCCGGCATCTGGGAGGGGTTCATCGCCGGCGTGGGCGCAGGGACGAAGTACAAGTACTGGATCGAATCAGGCAGCGGTTACCGCGTGGAGAAGGCCGATCCGTTCGCCATCCACGCCGAGACGCCGCCGCACACGGCATCGATCGTCTGGGAGCGCGACTACGCGTGGTCCGACAGCGAGTGGATGGCCACCCGCGGCGAGAGGTCCGGGCTGGACAAGCCGATGTCCGTCTACGAGGTGCACGTAGGCTCCTGGCGGCGCGCGCCAGAGGACGGCAACCGCTGGCTCTCTTACCGGGAGCTGGCGGAGCCGCTGGCCGATTACGTGAAGCGGATGGGGTTTACGCACGTGGAGCTTTTGCCGGTGATGGAGCACCCGTTCTACGGCTCGTGGGGCTACCAGACGACAGGCTACTTCGCGGCGAGCAGCCGCTGGGGGACGCCGCAGGATTTCGCGTACCTGGTGGACTACCTGCACGGGCAGGGGATCGGCGTGATCCTGGACTGGGTGCCGTCCCACTTCCCGTCCGACGAGCACGGCCTCGCCTACTTCGACGGCACGCACCTCTACGAGCACGCCGACCCACGCCAGGGCTTTCACCCGGACTGGGGCAGCTACATCTTCAACTACGGCCGCAACGAAGTCCGGTCGTTCCTGCTCTCCAGCGCGATGTTCTGGCTGGACTACTACCACGCCGACGGTCTGCGCGTGGACGCCGTGGCCTCTATGCTCTACCTGGACTACTCGCGCAAGCCGGGCCAGTGGGTGCCTAACCGCTACGGCGGCCGCGAGAACATCGACGCGGTGGATTTCCTGCGACGTCTGAACGCGGAGGTCTACGGCCGCCATGAAGGCGTGCAGATGATCGCCGAGGAGTCGACGGCGTGGCCGATGGTGTCACGCCCGACCTACCTGGGGGGCCTGGGCTTCGGGCTGAAGTGGGACATGGGCTGGATGCACGACACGCTGGACTACATGACGAAGGACCCGATCCACCGCAAGTTCCATCACTACCGGCTGACGTTCCGCATGCTCTACGCCTTCACCGAAAACTTCGTGCTGGCGCTTTCCCACGACGAGGTCGTGCACGGGAAGGGCTCGCTGATCAGCAAGATGCCGGGCGACGACTGGCAGAAGGCGGCGAACCTGCGCCTGCTGTTCGCCTACATGTGGACGCAGCCGGGCAAGAAGCTGCTCTTCATGGGCGGCGAGTTTGGCCAGTGGCGCGAGTGGAACCACGAGGCGAGCCTGGACTGGGACGCCACGACGCATGAGTTCCACGCCTCGATCCAGCGGCTGGTGGCTGACCTCAACCGGCTCTACGCCGCTGAGCCTTCGCTGCACGAGATCGACACGGAGCCTGCGGGCTTCGAGTGGGTGGACGCGGACGACAGCGACAACAGCGTGATCACGTACTTGCGACGGAGCCGCAATGCGCCGGACGTCCTCATCGCCTGCAACTTCACGCCCGTGGTGCGTTACAACTACCGCGTGGGCACAAACGAAGGCGGCTTCTGGCGGGAGGTCCTGAATACGGACGCACAGGAGTACGGCGGAAGCGGGCAGGGTAACATGGGCGGCGTGAACGCCATGCCGGTGCCGATGCACGGCCGCCTGCACTCCGTGAACCTGACGCTGCCGCCGCTGGGCGCGGTGATCCTGCGCCACGAACGGTCCCGGGACTAGCCTGCTTGGACCGATTCGTCTGCGTTCACGGGCACTTCTACCAGCCGCCGCGGGAGAACCCGTGGCTGGAAGCGATCGAGCTGCAGGACTCCGCTTACCCCTACCACGACTGGAACGAGCGCATCACGGCCGAATGCTACGGCCCCAATGCACACTCTCGCGTGCTGGATGCGGACGGGCGCATCGGCAAGATCCAGAGCAACTACGCGCGGATGAGCTTCAACATAGGCCCCACGCTGCTCAAGTGGCTGCAGGACGAACAGCCCGAGGTCTACCTGGCGATCATCGACTCTGACCGCGAGAGCATCACCCGTTTTTCCGGGCACGGCTCGGCGATGGCGCAGGCCTACAGCCACATGATCCTGCCGCTGGCCAACTCGCGCGACAAGTACACACAGGTTTCCTGGGGGATCGCTGATTTCGAGAAGCGGTTCAGCCGGCGGCCGGAGGGTATGTGGCTGCCGGAGACGGCCGTGGACCTGGAATCGCTGGACATCATGGCCGGACTGGGCATCCGCTTCACGATCCTGGAGCCCAGCCAGGCCAAGCGCATCAAGGGGCAGACCAGCCGCGGCTGGACGGACGTTGGCGGCGGCAACATAGACCCCTCGCGCGCGTACTTTGTGCGGCTGCCGTCCGGGCGGCGCATGAACCTGTTCTTCTACGACGCGCCGATCTCGCGTTCTATCGCCTTCGAAGGCGTGCTGGACAACGGGGAGACGTTCGCCAACAGGCTCATCGGCGGCTTCTCTGATCAGCGCCACTGGCCGCAGTTGGTGCACGTGGCCACGGACGGGGAGAGTTACGGCCACCACCACCGCTTCGGGGACATGGCGCTTGGCTACGCGCTGGACTACATCGAGGGTATCGACGCCGCGGCTCTGACCAACTACAGCGAGTACCTGGAGCGCGCCCCCGCCGAATGGGAGGTGGAGATCAACGAGAACACCTCCTGGAGCTGCGCGCACGGCATCGAGCGGTGGCGCAGCAACTGCGGGGACAGCTCCGGCACGCATCCGGGCTGGAACCAGGAGTGGCGGGCGCCGCTGCGCCAGGGCATGGATTGGCTGCGTGACGCCGTCGCGCCGATTTACGAGAAGCACGCCTCCGTCCTGTTCCGGGACCCGTGGGAGGCGCGCAACGACTACATCAGCGTCATCTTGAACCGCGACGAGGACAACATCGCGGAGTTCTTCGCCAGGCACGGCACCTCGAAGCTGGTGGCGGGCCAGAGAACGCAGGCGCTGGACCTGCTGGAGCTGCAGCGGCACGCGATGCTGATGTTCGCCAGCGACGGCTGGTTCTTCGACGACATTTCCGGCATTGAGACCACGCAGGTGCTCCAGTACGCAGGGCGGGTGATCCAGCTGGCGCAGAAGCTGTTCGGGGACGAGCTGGAGGAGGGCTATCTGAACGTCCTGGGCCAGGCCAAGAGCAACATCCCGGAGCAGGGGGACGGGCGCGCCGTCTACGGCCGCTATGTGCGGGCGGCCACTGTCGATCTCTCCAAGGTGGCGGCGCACTACGCTGTCAGCTCGCTGTTCGAGGAGTACCCGGACGATACGCCCATCTACTGCTACCGCGTGCACGCGGACGACTACGAGCGGCAGACGGAGGGCATCGCGCAGATGGCCGTGGGGCGGGCGGCGGTGACGTCGGCGATTACGGGCGAGTCAGGCACGATGAGCTTCGGCGTGCTGCACTTCGGCGATCACAACATCACGGCCGGCGTGCGCGCGTTCGCGGAGGCCGAGGCGTTCGAGCAGATGAAGGCGGAGGCGCTGGCGGCGTTCAGCAAGGCTGACCTGCCGGAGGCGCTGCGCGTGCTGGACCGCCACTTCGGAGAGCTGACGTACTCGCTGCGCTCTCTCTTCCGGGACGAGCAGCGCAAGGTGCTGCAGTCCATCCTGGCCGTGACGCTGGGAGAGACGGAGGGGTCATACCGCCAGATCTTCGAGCACCACGCGCCGCTCATGCGCTTTCTGAAGGACATTGGCGTGCCGCTGCCGCCTTCGTTCCAGGCGGCGGCGGAGCTGGTGATCAACGCCAACATCGGCCGCCTGCTGCGCGAACGGCCGATTGACGCCGATAGGCTGGCGGCGCAGCTGGCCGACGCGACGGCCTGGGCGATCAAGATCGACGAGGCGGCGCTGGCCTTCGCGGCGGAGCACACGCTCCGGGAGCAGGCGGCGGACTTCGCGGCCAGCCCGGACGACGAGGCGTTGCTGCGGGACCTGGAGCTGTCCGCTACCGCGATACGGACGCTACCGTTCACCGTGGACCTGGCCGACGTGCAGAACCGCTTCTGGAGCGTGCTAACAGGCCGCTACCCGGAGTACCACGACCGCGCCGCTGAGCACGAGAAAGCCGCCCTGGACTGGCTGGACCACTTCCGCAGGCTTGGCGAAGCGCTGCGGATTCGTGTGGACTGACGTCTGAGTTGACGTAAGGCGGGGCGCCGCATGTAACGGTTGGCGCATCACCACAATCTTAACCAGTGGAACCCGAAGCTTCATGGCGAAGGTGGGGCAGATACTGGCATGAAGATCCTGGTAGTTGACGACGAGCCCGATATCATCGAAGTCGTAAATCTGTGCTTCAGCTTGCGCTGGCCGGAGGCCGAGGTGACGGCCGCCTCAACCGGCGAAGAGGCGCTCAAGCTAATCGAGCAGGACCGGCCCGATTTCATCCTGCTAGACATCAATCTGCCGGGCATGGACGGCTTCCAGCTCTGCCAGGAGATCCGCGGCTTTACGGACGTGCCCATCGTGATGCTGAGCGCGCGCGACTCCGAAGTGGACAAGGTGCGCGGGCTGGAGATGGGCGCGGACGACTACATCACGAAGCCGTTCAGCCACCTGGAGCTGCTGGCCCGCGTTCGCGCGGTGGTGCGGCGCTACCAGGCGCAGATGCCGTCCGTTGGCGAGGTCTTCGAGTCCGGTAACCTGCGAATCGACTATGCGAGCCGCACAGTGACCGTGAACGGCCAGCAGGTGCGCCTGACGCCGACGGAGTATTCGCTGCTGTTCCACCTGAGCCGCAACGCGGGGCGGGTGCTGCCGCACCAGACGCTTTTGGCTAAGGTCTGGGGCCGCGAATACACGGACGAGATCGACTACCTGAAGGTATACATCCGCCGTTTGCGGCAGAAGCTGGAAGGCGACCCGGAGACGATCGGCCGGATCGTCAGCGAGCGCGGCGTCGGATACAAATTTGTCGCTGCTTAGATAAGCCCCGGCTTTTACGCCGTTTGAACGCTTATCCTCTTCCACTCCTTGAAAATGGGGGGAGAGGAGCGTCAGGCCCCTCTCCCCCTGTTCGTATCCAGCGGTAACCACACGTAACGTGACCGTAACTCCAGCAGCTACGTGGGGGCGCTGGACTTTTTCGCAGGTTTAGGCACATAACATGGCCAGTTTTCCACAAGTGAACATAAGCCTTTGGGTACGCCGCAGGACCCATATCTGTATTGACAACTTCACGAATACTTCCTGATAATGTCAGTGTCCCAACGGGGCCGCAACCGTTGGGGCTTCCAGCGCTCTTCGGGTCTCATCGCCGCACCCCCGCGAGCTTTACGACTCAAAGAGCGCTTTTTCTTGCCAGTCAAACTGTGTAACCGGCGGCTGTCCGCTTCCATCTTGTATTTGGGGGCACTTTCCTCAGATACAGATGGAAGATCTTAACCTAGACCCGATCCGCCAGGTCCGGAAGGCCAAGTTTTGGGCGTTCGCAGGGATCGCCTGGTCCCTGGCCGTGCTGCTCATTGCCTACAGCCTTACGCTGCACTTCTCCGTCTTCCAGCTTGTGCTCGTCGTTGTGCCGGCGGCCTCGGTTGCGGCGTTCGCGGTGGAGTTCGCGGCACGCTGGGAGTCGCGCATTCACCGTCGCTACGCCTATCCGCACCGGCTCGGCTACGAACTGGCCGGCATCCACGACTTCGACCGCGCCTGTCAGCGCGCGGTGGAGCTAGCGGGCCGCTGGCTGGACCTGGACGCTGTCGTTATCGGCTGGCTGAGCGAGGACGGCGAGGAGATCGTGCCTGTTGCTGCTTACGGAATGCCGGAGGAGTGGCTGCAGACGGCGGCCCGCGTCTCCGCCCGCGCCTTCGATCTGCACGACGAGAACGCCCGGCGGATATTGCTGACGCGGCGGCCGGCGCCGGCCGACCCCTGGTTCGCGCGGACGTTCCCCGGGGACAGGGTGTACTACGCGCCGCTGGTCAGCCGGGACACGGCAGAGGGCGTGGTGGCCCTGGCCGCGCCGCGCTATAACCCACAGATCGGCGACAAGCGGCTGCTGGCGGCGCTGGGCCTGGTGATGGGGCTGGCGCTGGACAACTGCCGCCTGTACGAGGGCCAGCGGGCCCACGCGCAGCACTTCCAGGAGGTCAGCCGTATGAAGAGCGACTTCCTGAGCACGGTCTCCCACGAGCTCCGCACGCCGCTCACCTCAATCATGATGGCCGCGGAGATGCTGCTGGAAGAGGAAGAGACGCGGGACCCGGACAGTGCGCGCGGGAAGCTGGTGCGCAACATCGTGAAGGGCGCCTCGCGGATGAGCAGCCTGGTGGCGGACCTGGTTGCCGTCTCGCGGGAGGACGAGTTCCAGCCGCGCCTGGAGCTGGAGCCGATGTCGCTCGACGACGCCATCGCCAATGCGGTGGCGATCGTGCAGCCGCTGCTGGCGGCCAAGCGCCAGACGCTGGACGTTGATCTGGACGACGGCGTCGGGCTGGTGCGAATCGACCGTTTGCGCTTCGAGCAGGTGCTGATCAACCTGCTGTCGAACGCGCAGCGCTACAGCCCGCCCGGCGGCCACGTGATCGTGTCGACGAGCCGCCGCGGCCCGGGCGAGATCCAGATATCGGTCGAGGACTCCGGCTCCGGCGTGAACAAGGCGGACGCGGAGAAGATCTTCGAGCCGTTCTACCGGGGTGACCGCTCCGGCCTCGGCCTCGGGCTGGCGATCGCCAAGTCGATAGTCGAGCTGCACAACGGGCGCATCTGGGTGGAGCCGGGCTCCATTCGCGGCAGCCGGTTCTGCGTGGCGTTGCCGGCCGAAGCCGCGGTGGCCGTGCCGCCAACGCCTCCGGGAGAAGTCCCGCAGCAGTTCCGCCGCTCAGCCGGTACGCACGCCGGCCGCGAGGCGTGATCCCGGCGGGCGACCGTATACTGCGGTTGTGCGCCTGAACCACCTGCGGATTACGGACTACCGCAACCTGCGCTCCATCGAACTCGAATTTCCGGAGGACGTTGCCGTTGTGGTGGGGGCGAACGCGCAGGGGAAGAGCAACCTGCTGGAGGCGATCTACCTGCTGGCCACGATGCGCTCCACGCGCGTCGAGACGGACGCCCAGCTGATCCGCCGCGATGCCCTGGAAGACGTGCTGCCGGCGGCCCGTGTCGTCGGCGAGGCTTCGACGGCGGAGGGGCCGCTGAAGATCGAGGTGACGATCGTGGCGCGGCCGGGGGCGAAGGGGCCGATCGCTACGAAGACCGTGAAGGTTAACGGCGTCGCCAAGCGGCTTTCCGACGCGACGGGGCGGCTGACAGCGGTGCTCTTCACGGCGGAAGACCTGGAGATGATCAGCGGGACACCCAGCCTGCGCCGCCGCTACCTGGACCTCACGCTCACGCAGATCGACCCGCACTACTCGGCGGCCCGCTCCCGCTTCGAGCGTGTGCTGACGCAGCGCAACTCGCTCCTCAAGCGCATCCGGGAGGGCGTGGCCACCACCGGCGAGCTGGAGTTCTGGGACGAGCAGCTGGCGAGCGACGGAGCGGTGCTCTTCCGCGCCCGGGCTGTCGCCGTCGAGCGTATCGCGACGCTGGCCGGCGAGGCGCACGCCGAGCTGGCGCCAGGCGAGGCGCTGGCGGTGGAATACCTGCCGAAGCTGGAACACGCGGGACGCCTGGATGAGATGAGCGAACCGGACATCCGCGAGGCGTATGCGCGGTCCCTCTCCGGTTCGGTTTCGCGGGACACGGGGGCCGGGATGACGACGCAGGGGCCGCACCGCGACGACGTGGCGTTCACGCTGGACGGGCTGGGCGCCGCCGGGTTCGCCTCGCGGGCCCAGCAACGTACTATCGCGCTCTCATTGCGGCTGGCGGAGACGCAACTCCTGCGGGAGCGGCGTGGAGAGGCGCCTGTCTTGCTGCTGGACGACATTCTCTCCGAGATGGACGCCGCGCGGCGGCGGTCTGTGCTGGCGGCGGTGGGCGTTGGCGAGCAGATGCTGGTGACCGGGACGGACTGGGACCGCTTCCCTGCCGAGTTCGTGGCCGGGGCTAGCCTTTTTGAGGTTGATGCAGGCTCAGTTCGGCCGGTGGAGCGTACGCCGGGCGCGAAAAGATCGGGCTAACGGCGCCCGCCGGGGTTGCCACCCATAGCGAAAGCGGCACGTTCACCACTTCGCGGGGGCAGTCCGGCAGCAGATCGCCATCGACATGGCAGGGTATCGGCTCCTCCCACTCGAACTCGACTCGCCGGGCCTGGCGGTAGAGCACCTTGGGCGACTTGCGGTGGAGCTGCAGAAGCGTCCGCATGGCGTGGAATGCTATGTCGCGCCGTCCGCGGCCGGAGTAGATGCAGACGTCCAGGCGGCCGTCGTCGGCGATGGCCAGGGGGGTGATCCTGGTGATGCCGGCGTAGAGGCGGGTGTTGCCGGCGAAGGCCATCAGCACGTCCAGGCGGCGCGTGACGCCATCGATCCGGACGGTGATGGGGCGGCCGCGCCAGCTCATCGCCTCGCGTACGACCGGGAGGAAGTAAGACGCCGCGCCCAGCCTGTCCTTGGCCCGGTTCGGCACGCGCTCGATCACGGCCGAATCGAACCCGTAGCCGACGAAGAGAACGAAGTAGCGGTTTCCGGCACGTCCGGTGTCGATCAGACGGCGCTCACCGAAGGCCATCTTCTGGACAGCGTCCAGCGGTTGCTTGCCGAGGCCGATCTCGCGCGCCCAGATGTTACTCATGCCGGCGGCGACTACGCCGAGGGTGCTCTCGCTGCCAACGAGGCCATTGGCGATGCTGTTGACCGTGCCGTCGCCGCCGCAGGCGATCACCAGCTCCGCGCGCTGATCGGCAGCCTGGGCAGCCATCGCCCTGGCGTCGTCGGGGCCTGTGGTCTCGCGCCAGGTGACGGTCCAGCCTTGCTCGCGCAGCCAGGCGTCCGCTTCGTCGAGGCGCTTGCGGCTGGGCACGTTGTGCGCGACAGGGTTGAGGATAACGACGGCCTGGCGCCGTTCGTAGGGGCACACTGGCACTGGCTCATTCACAATACGGCAATCGTAAATTCAAGGCCGGATGACGACAAGAGTGGGTGCGCCGTATGATGGCGCGTGGCCCCGCTTGCCAGACCAGTTGTTAACATCCTGGGGCCGGTGCCAGAAAGGGCGGAGAATGCAGGAGAAGATGGGAGTAAAGCGGCTGGACCACGTCTGCTGGGCGGTCTACAAGCTGGACGACGCGCTGCCGCTTTTGACGGAACTGATGGGGATGACCGTAGAGGGCCGCTTCGAGAACGCAGAGGTGGGCTTCCGCGGCGTTGGGCTGCGCGTGCCCGGAGGCACCGGCCACTTCGAGCTGCTGGAGCCGTACGACGAGACGAGCTATCTGTACAAGTTCCTCAAGGAGAAGGGCCCCGGCCTGCATCACGTGACGTTCGAGGTAGAGGATGCGGACAAGGCGGCCGCCGCGATGAAGCAGTTCGGCATCGAGCCGTTCGGGGGAGTGAACCGCTCTCACGGCTGGGTGGAGACGTTCATCCACCCGAAGGACTCCGGCGGGGTGCTGTTCCAGTTCTACCACGAGGACGAGCAGCACGAGGCCCCCGGCCCGGCCGGCCACGAGATGGAGCCGGCCCGTTAGCATGACGCTGGTCCAGCCCGGCGAGGGCGAGGTCAAGGTCAACGGCCTGCGCTTGCACTACTTTGAGTGGAAGGGCAAGGGCCGGCGGCCGCTGGTGTTGATGCACGGCCTGCGCGACTATGCCTATTACTGGCAGGACTGCGCGAACCGGCTGCTGGACGACTTCCACATCTTCGCGCCGGACCAGCGCGGCCACGGGGAGAGCGAGTTCGCGCCGGGCGGGTACCTGGTCTGGGCGCTGGCGTCCGACCTGGCGGGGTTCGTGGACGCGGTTGGCCTGGAGCGGTTCGATCTCGTGGGGCTGTCTCTGGGGTCGCGGGTGTCGATGGCTTACGCGCGGGAGAACTCTCTGCGGCTGAAGCACCTGGTGCTGGCCGACATGGGGCCGCAGATGGCCCGTGTGGGCGCGGTTGGGCTGAAGGAGGACATGACCTCGAAGGCGGAACGCCCGCCCAGCTCGTTCACGCTGGAGGCGGCGCGGGCGTTCTACCAGAAGCAGTGGCCTTCGCTGGACGGCGCCTCGATTGAGCGGCTGGTGCAGAACTCGCTGGTGGTTGGCGAAGACGGCCAGTACTCGAACCGCTACGACCGCCGGCTGGCCGATGTGACCACGAAGTCGGCGATACCGGAGATCGCCTTCTTGTGGGAGTCGCTGACGCGGGTGAAGTGCCCGGCGCTGGTCTGCCGGGGGGAGCAGAGCCCGATCCTGGACGACGAGATCGCCGGCCGCATGGTGCGCGCCTTGCCGAACGGGCGCCTGTACGTGTTCCGGGACACCGGCCACTCCCTGCCGCGGCTGCGGCCGGAGCTCTTCGCGGCGATGACTGGGCGCTTCCTGCTGGACCAGGGGCTGCCGGAGCAGTAAGGTGGCCGCTGTTGACAGCCTTCCGCTCGTGCTATAAAGGTGCCGTACGGGGGTCAGCCACGCGCATCCTTCTGGGCTCCCTTCTCTTTGCTGCTGCGGCCAGTCTTGTGCTCGCCGCGAGTTCCAACGCATCTGCGGGCACAGCGACTCCGACCCCGACTCCGCAGACCGCACCCGCCGGATCCGCCACGATAACTCTCCGCAACAAGTTCGATGACATCTCGACCGTTGTCCTGGTGGACCCACGGCTCACTGGCGCAAAGATCGGCGACCAGTTCTGCACTCTCACCCATACGGCGGACGTGCAGGCGATCGTGGCTATTGACTTGCAGACGGACTGGCCGTGGAGCAACAGTCCACCCTGCAACCTGGTGGGGCTACCGGTGCAGATCTGCGTCACGGTCGGCGTTTGCTCCGACGAATTCACATTCGACGGCAGCGATGCGAAGGTCGACGTCAACTGGCCCGAGCCGCCGTTTGAGGGGGTTCCGCTGGCACACGCGCGATTTGTCCGTGACGGCTCGCCGCATTCGGTGACGATCACGGGCCTGCACCTGGAAGCGGTTGGACATGCGTGTCTTGATGCGCTCCTGACATCAGCGGCGCCGCCCGTGACCGTTTCCGACCTTTCGCATCCTTCTTGCGGTGTACAGGGAGAAACAGAAGCTGCCCGCTTCACAACAGCGGAGTTCGGCGATCTGACGGCAACCTTCGCAAACACTGGCGCGGATATCGATTACGACGTCGTCGTGCCAGGCGCCTCGACTTCGACGCCAACTCCATCGCCGTCGCCAACCGTGACGGCGGCCAAGCTTCCGGAAGGCGGCGGAGCGCCGTCTGCGACGGGAGGAACGTTGCCATACGCAGCGTCGATCGCGGGCGGCGTGGCGGCGCTGTTGGGCGCGAGGCTCATCTGGAGGCGGCGCAGCGTCTGATAAGGGAAAGCCTCCGGACGTGCGTGCGGCGTCCGGAGGCTGGTTTACCGGGCTAAGACGCGCGGGGGTGCGGTCCGTGCCCGGTTTGTACGGTCATCATCTGCGTTGACGGTTCAGGGGGAATACCGCCGGTCGGCTAATCCACAGTATGACTTTCGCCTGATTTGCTGGTTAAACCGGGTAAGAGGAAAGCCCCCGGTATGCGCCCCGGAGGCTTTCTGTTTGCCGGGAGATCGTATCGCTTTGGGGGTGCGGCGATGACCCGGTTCGCATGTGTATGATCGCCGAAGAGCCGGGCGGCCTACAGGGCCGTTTGGGGCGTTGTGCGGGGGCCGTTTGGCCGATCAGCGCTTGCGGTGGGTGTGGTCCGCCTGGATGGTGTCCAGCTCGGCGTCGTCGCCGACCACGATCACGCGGTCGCCGGCGCGCAGCTGCTCGGACGCCGGCGGGCCGACGATGACCTGGCCATCGGCGCGGCGGATGCCGAGAACGACGATGGTCTTGCTGCCGGTCAGCACCTGCTCGATCGTCTGTCCGGCCAGGCCGGAGTCCGGAGAGGCGTCGATCTCGGCCAGGATGCGTTCGCCCTCGCGGCCGGTGGCCAGCGTATCGATCAGCTCGACGACGGTGGGCTGCAGCGCGGAGATCGCCATCTGGCGGCCGGCCGTGACGTAGGGAGAGAACACGCGGTCGGCGCCGGCGCGGAGCATGCGCGGCTGGCTCTGGGGGTGGGCGGCCCGGGCGACGACGAAGAGGCCGGGGTTGAGGGCCTTGGCAGTGAGCGCGATGAACGTGTTGCCGGAGTCGGAGTCGGAGGCGGCGAGGAGGCAGCTGGCGCGCTCGACGCCGGCCTCGCGGAGGATGTCGTCGGTGGTGGCGTCGCCGACGAGGAGCGGGATGTTGCGGCGGCGGGCGCGCTCGATGGCGTCTTCGTTGTTGTCGATGACGACGAAGGGGACGCCGCGCTCTGAGAACTCGCGGGCGATCTCCTGGCCGACGCGGCCGTAGCCACAGAGGATCTGGTGGCCGCTGAGGCTCTGGATCTGGCTCTTCATGCGTTGAACCCCCAGTATATGGCCGAACTCGCCCTCGATGAGGAACTGGAAGACGGCCAGCAGTGTGTAGAAGATGGCGCCGATGCCTACGACGGCCAGCAGGATGGTAAAGACGCGGCCGGCGTCGTCAAGCGGTTCGGTGTTGCCGAAACCGATCGTCGTCAGTACGACGACCGTGGTGTAGGCGGCATCCAGGAAGCTGAAGCCTTCGATGACGATGTAGCCGATGGTGCCCGTGATCGCGAGGGCGGCCAGCAGGGCCACGGCACGATCCACGTTCGGCGGAAACGAGCGTATGGCTGCCTGAAGGTCCTTCAGCATGTTGGGTGTATCTTAGCCGTTCGCGTGCGAGCCGGC
>DATKKM010000128.1:0-5801 GCA_035542855.1 Dehalococcoidia bacterium | reverse complement strand
CGCGAGCGCCTCTTCGCCGGAGACGATGCGGTTGCGCATCAGGAAGTCCATCGTCCGCGCCACGCCCAGCAGCTGCACCAGCAGGAACTGGCCGCCCTCGTCCGGCATCAGCGCGTAGCGCAGGGTGCCGCTGCCCAGCCGCGCCTCCGTCGAAGCGATGCGGAAGTCGCAGGAAAGGGCGAGCGAGAGGCCGGTCTGGATGGCGACGCCGTTAATCGCCGAGATGCTCAGCTTGTCCAGGTTGCGCACCGCCAGGTTCAGCGACTGCGAGAGCATCCGCAGTCCCTCGTACGTGCCCATCGGCGAATCGTGACCGGCGGGCACGCGCGGGACGAGCGCGCGGGCGCCGGCGCTCTCGCGGGGCCGTCCACTGATGTCGTCGCCGGCGGAGAAAGCGCGTCCGGAGCCGGTGAAGACAACGACGCGCACCGCCTCGTCCATCTGCGCGGTCAGCAGAACCTCCACGAGATCGCGCTTCATGTCCTGCGTCATCCCGTTCAGCCGCTCCGGCTGGTTGAACGTGATCAGCGCGATGCCGGGGTCGTGCAGGGCCAGTTCGAAGCCGCGATACGTGTCCGCTTCGACGCCGGGCATGCGCTACTCGCCGGTGAAGGTGGGCTGTCGCTTCTCGACGAAGGCGCGCGCGGCCTCCATGTGGTCGCGCGTCTGGCCGGAGAGGACCATGTTCATCGCCTCTGCGTCCAGGGCTGTCGCCAGGTCGCACGTCTCGGCGCGGTTCAGGTTCTCCTTCATCCGTGTGTAGGCCAGAGTCGGGCCGGCGGCGATGAGCTCGGCCACCTTCATCGTCTCGGCCTCCAGGTCATCGTGCGGGACGACCTTGCTCACCAGGCTGAGGCTTCGCGCGCGCTCGGCGTCGACGATCTCGCCCGTGTAGTACATGTAGCGCGCCGTCTCGATGCCGGCGATCTTGGTCATGAAGTAAGAGCCGCCGAAGTCGCCCGAGAAACCGACGTTGCGGAACGCCGTCCCGATCTTCGCCTTGTCGGACGCGATCCGGATGTCGCAGGCCAGCGCCAGTGACAGTCCGGCGCCGACTGCATGCCCGTTGATCATGGCGATCGTCACCTTGGGCATCGTGTGCAGCATGAAGCTCGTGTCCCGCTGCGATTGGCGCAGCGTCTGGACCGCGCGCGCCAGGATGGCGGAAGGCGCCGTGGATGCGCCTCCGTTGCTGCCGCCCAGGATGTCCTTGGCAGCGGCCATGCCCTTGACGTCGCCGCCCGCGCAGAAGGCGCGCCCCGCCCCTGTGAGCACCACGCAGCGCACCTCGGAGTCGCTGGCGCAGTTCCGGAGGTGACCGGCCAGCAGGGGCATCAACTCCCCGCCCATGGCGTTCAGGCTGTCCGGCCGGTTGAGGGTGATGAGCGCGACGCCGCTCGGTCGCTTCTCGAAGATCACGTCAGGCATGGGGGACCTCTCCGTTTCTTCCGCGGGTGGGCGCGGTGATCTGCAAACCCTTACGTGCACGTGAGAGTAGCACCGGTGCCGGAGGCTGTCAATCATCGCTGACCTCTCATCCTGAGCCTGCCGAAGGACCACGCGGAGCGCTCGCACCGGCCGAGCCTGTCGAAGCCGCTTCCGCGCTCCACCTTGCTTTGATGCTGATGACGTGCGGCCCGCCCGCCCGGGATGTGGGGGAATGCGGGGGGCACCCCGCGCCCCCCGGCAGAGAGGGCTCCGCCCCGTCTCTGCACTCACCCTGGGCTCTCCTCTCATCCTGAGGTTCTCGAAGGACCAGCGTGGCTGGCGGCGCTCACGGCAGCGCCCAACAGCAAAGTGGTCGCTGGTCGTCCTGGATCACTCACTTGAACAGCCAGCCGCCGTCCGTGAACCCGGCCTCCGTCGTCGGGCAGCGGAGGGGGCCGCCGGCGCGCTGCAGCTGGTAGTGGATGTGCGGCCCCTCGCTGTAGCCGGAGTCGCCGCTCATGCCGACGACGTCGCCCCGATGCACGTCCCACTGGGCGACCGTCGAGACCACACGCGGCTCCGGCACGCCGGCGAAGATCGAGGCGTAGTCGCTGGCCGGCGAGTAGCCGTTGATGAACGCCGAGGCCGGGACCGCATTGACCGTCGCCGCGATATCCATGTGCCCGTAGTCCGACGAATAATCGGAGTTCCCGATGTGGACGTAGACGCCCATGCCGCTGCTCGGCCCGGGGAACGGCGAGTACGGCGCGCGGCTGCGGTCCGGGTTGCCGATGTATGGCTCGCGGTCCACGCCGTAGCGGTCGAAGTCGTTGTTGACGGAGATGATGTTCAGCGTCGCGGTCCCGTCCATCGTGGCGACGATCGGCGTGTCCACCGGGATGTAGAAGTCGACGGCCGGCGCGCCCTCGTACTCGTAGTGCGTCGCGCAGTTCCAGCCGGAGCGGTTGGCGATATCGGCGGCGCTGGATGGCTGGTCACGCATCGCGTAATCGAAGGCGTTCGGCCCGCTGCCGAACACCAGCTGCCTCGAGCCGGCCTCGCCTTCGACAACGCCGAGCGTCGTCGCCGGATCGATGGGGAAGCCGATCGGCTCAGGCCCCGGCGCGATTGTAGGCGCAACGGTCGCGGTCGGCGCCGGCGAAGGCGACGGGGAGGCCGCCGGAGTGGGCGTTGCGGCGAGGGTTGGGCTAGGCGTCGTGACGGTGCTGGGCGTCGGGCTCGCCTCGTGACCTCCGCCGCAGGCCGCGATGGCCAGCGCGACGACCAATGCGAACAGGAGCGGCTTCACCCGCCCAGCGTACCAGGCGCGCACCTCGCACCTAGTACGAGAACAGCTTCTTGCCGTCGATCAAATCCCGCGTCACCAGCCAGCCCTCGCGGGAGTCCAGGCTGTTCTCCCGGTTGTCGCCGAGCACGAAGTACTCCCCGGCGCCGAGCTGCCAGTTGCAGACTTGCTCACACAGCGTCTCGCCCTGCGCGTAGGGCTCGTCCAGCGGCTTTTGGTCGATGTAGACCCGGTCGTCGGCGATCGTCACCTCTTCGCCCGGCAGGCCGATGACGCGCTTGATCAACTCCTTGTCTTCCACCGGCGA
The DNA here is from genome assembly GCA_035542855.1 of Dehalococcoidia bacterium. Lineage (GTDB taxonomy): Bacteria > Chloroflexota > Dehalococcoidia > SM23-28-2 > RBG-16-64-32 > DATKKM01. The sequence goes on along the minus strand of DATKKM010000128.1, from coordinate 2,760 downwards.
CTTGAAGACGATGATGTTACCGCGGCTGGGGCTGAACCAATGGTCGTGGATATCAATCAGCGGCGCCCAGTCCAGCAGGCCGAAGTCGATCTGGGCATACGCGAGCTTGTTGACGACGATGCGGTCGCCGTTGTGCACCGCCGGCTCCATGCTCTCACCCTCCGCGTCGAAGCCCCGCAGAGAGGCCTGGGCGACGAAGAGCACACAGGCGATCGCCACCACGGCCGCCACGGCCAACCGGATGCGCCGGTACCAGGCAGCCCGCGACGAGCCTTTCGGCCGCGGCTTTGCGCCCGGGCGGAGGTCGGCGGGGATGCCCCATCTGAACGGCTCACGCGCGGCCTGCCTGGGCTGGTTATCGGACGTGTACCAGTCGTAGTCGGCCATGCCGCGCTTGAGTACGGAGTTCTTGTTGTCTTTGCTCTTATCGGCCATGCGGGTAGGTTGCTCGTTTCGTACGAACGCGTTGCGGGGCGAGCCGACAGGGCCTCCCACATAAGTTGAAGGGTGCGGAGGGCGGTTTCGTTACACGCTGGCCCAGTGTTCTTGCAGCGCCTTCGCAGCCTCGTCCGGGCGCTGCAACGGCCACCAGTGCCCAGTATCGGCCAGGCGCACCATCTTTGCGCCCGTGACCTTCGCCACGTACTCGGCGTGCTTCACCTGCATATACGGATCGTCGACGCCCCACAGCAGCATGCCGGTCTTTGGCGCCTTCGGCAGGTCCGGACCCCACTCCTGTCCGACGTTCACCGCCGATCGGTACAGCTTGAGGATGCAGTCCTTCATAGTGTCGTCGATGCCGGCGCCCATGGTCTTGGCGTCCGCCGCCGGCACGCCGGCGCTTGTCAGCGCCACGGACAGCGCATCACCCGTCATCGCCTGCATGAACTGCTCGCCCATGCCGGGCGTCTGCCAGATCTTCGCCGTGTCATGCCAGACGTAGTCCGGGTCGATCGCGCCGGAGCCGATCGTCCACGTGCGGATGAGGTCCGGCCGCAGGCACGCCGCCCGCAGCGAGAGCAGCGCCCCCCAGTCGTGCCCGACGAGGTCGATGGGCTCGCCCGCGCGCTCGATCTCGGCGATGAGCCAGGCCGCGTAGTCGTTCATATGGGCCGTGAAGCCTTCCGGCAACGGCGCGCCCCCGAAGCCCGGCATGTCCGGCGCCAGCACGTCCTTGCGAGTTAGGCGGGCGCGGATGGCGTCCCAGATGATGTGCGTTTCAGGCACGCCGTGAACGAAGACTGCGGGCATTGTGGGGCTCCTTTCGGTTGCTCCGAGCGTCTCCGGCGAGTGTAGCAGACGGCAGGCAGCGAAAGTGTGACGGCTGCTATACTTGGAAGAGCGGGCGCGAGCCCGCGCTTCTATGGGTAGGGGCGTAGCTCAGCTGGAAGAGCGGCGGTCTCCAAAACCGTAGGTCGGGGGTTCGAGTCCCTCCGCCCCTGCCAGACCCGCCCTACAGGCTCTTCCGCCGTCTGCCCGCCAGCTCCGTGTACAGTTCCACGTACCGCCCGACCATTGCCTTCACGGAGTGCCGTTCGGCCGTCGCGCGGCCTTCGCGGGCGATCCGCCGCCGCAGCTCGTCATCGCGCAGGAGGGTGACTACGGCCTGGGCCATCGCCTCCGGGTCGCGCACCGGCACGACCAGGCCGTTCACCCCGTGGCGTATGACCTCGGGCACCAGGCCCACGCTCGTCGTCACCACGGGGCGTTCCATCGCCATCGCTTCCAGCAGCGTGTAAGGGCCGCCTTCCTGCAGCGATGGCATGACGAACACCGTCATCGCCGAAAGAAGCGCCGGCACGTCCTTGCTCTCGCCGGTGAACGTCAGCCGGGAGCGGACGCCGATGTCCTCGGCCTGCCTCTCCAGTTGTGGCCGCAGTGCCCCGTCTCCGACGATCACGAAGTGAGCGTCCGGCTCCTCGCGAGCCACTATCGCCGCCATCTCGACGAAGTAGTTGATCCCCTTGCGTTCCTCCGCGAGCCGCGATACGACGCCAATGACCGGGGCGTCAGCCGGTATGCCGAGCCGCGCCCTCACCCGTTGCGCGGCGTCAGGTTCGCTTGCCGGCATCTCAACGCCGCTGGTAATCACCACGAGCTTCCGCTCGTCCGGGTTCAGGTTCTGCATCCGCTGCTGCCGGTTCTCGTCCGAGACACAGACTATCCGCGAAAGAAAGCGGTCCTTGAGGCGGGTGTTGAACCGCAGGCGCCTGTCGCCGGGCGGCGGCGGCTGATGTTCCGTCCGCAGGATCGCCCGGGCTCGCGACAGCTTCGCCGCCAGGATCACCATGCCGTCAGAGGTAGGCCAGCCCTCTGTCAGGTGCACGATCGGCCTGCGGTAGGACGATATCACCCGGACGAGTTGGCTCAGACGCTGGAGCCGGCCCAGCGGCGAGGCGCTGCCCCGCAGCTCGTGCACATCTACGCCGTAGCTCCGCAGCTCGTCGCGCAGCGGCGCGATCGCGGGAGTGTCGTAGCACAGCACCGCCAGGCGGTGGCCGCTGCGGGAGAGGGTTCGTGCCGTATCGAGGATGTTCTTCTCCATGCCGCCCATCATCCAGGCGTTGGTGAAGAAGACAATCGCGGGCAGGGCGTCGGAGCTCCCGGAGATCGTCTCCCCTGGATCGGCCGCGGCGGTGACCCCGGAGCGCTCCTTCAGCGAAGTCACCTGGCGTATCCCCCGTACATCTTGCGGTAGCGCGGCCAGCCCAGCGTTGTGAGCGCCACCGTGCGCAGGCAGGCGGCGAGGAACGCGCGGTC
>DATKKM010000127.1:0-6671 GCA_035542855.1 Dehalococcoidia bacterium | reverse complement strand
GGCGATCCAGTTGTCAAAGATATCGCCGAGAGGAGGGGCCGCCTGCAAGAGTAGCATTTGTGCCATTCGCCACAAGCGATGCTAGCACCTACCTATAACAGTGTCGAGTGTGGATTAGATGTGGATTAATGGTTCGCCTGGCTTAGGCGCTGCCGCCGCGAATGGAGCAGGGTTGTAGGGGCGACCGGCGGCCGTGCGACGCTTGTTGGCGTATGACGTGGCGGTGTCCTGTCTGGCGGTTGTTGTTTCGGAGGGCGGCGTTTGGGGCGAATGCCATTGGCCCCTACGGCAATGGCCTAGCCCAGCTCCGCCAGGCGGGCCTGCAGGCCTTCGGCGCGGGAGCGGGCGGCGGCGAGGGCCTCTTCCTGGCGGGCGATGACGTTGGCGGGCGCCTTGGAGCGGAACTGCTCGTCGGAGAGGCGGGAGGCCAGGCGTTCGATATCGGCCCTGGCCTCGGTGAGCTGTTTGGTGAGCTTCTCGCGCTCGGCGTCGAGGTCGAGCAGGCCGGCGAGCGGGAGGACGACCTGCGCCTGGGCGAGGACGGCGGAGGCGACGCCCTCGCTCGGCGCTTCGCCGGCGTCGCCCACGACGTGCAGCGGGCGGACGCGGGCCAGCGTCTCCACCAGCGGGCGCCCGCGTTCGAAGACGGGGCGGGCCCCATCTGTGGCCACATAGGCTTCGACGAAGCGGGCCGGATCGACGCCGCGTTCGGCGCGGATGTTGCGGATGGCGCGGACGACGTCCATGAGGAGCGCTGCCTGTTCCTCAGCCTCCGGGTCCAGCTCCGCCTCCCCAAGCGGGTAACCGGCGATGATCAGGGCTTCTTCCAGGCCGGAGACGTGGTCACGCAGGTGCTGCCAGACGGTCTCGGTGACGAAGGGCATGATCGGGTGCAGGAGGCGGAGGGCGGACTGCAGCACCCAGGCCAGGACGGGCAGCGGCGTGTTGTCGGACTGTTTGAGGCGGACCTTAGCCATCTCCAGATACCAGTCGCAGTACTCGCTCCAGAGGAAGTCGTAGAGGACGCGGCCGGCCTCGTTGATCTGGAAGTCGGCCAGCAGCTTGTTGACGTCGCGGGCGGTGGCCAGCGTGCGGGAGACGATCCAGCGGTCCTCCAGCGGCCAATCGGCGCGCGCGGAGGCGGCGCCGACTTCCGGCATTGCGATCATCTCGTCGCCCATGGACTGGACGACGAAGCGGGCGGCGTTCCAGATCTTGTTGGCGAAGTTGCGGGAGGCCTCCAGCTTCTCGTCGAAGAGGCGGAAGTCGTTGCCGGGTGTGCCGCCAGTGGCCAGCGTGAAGCGGACGGCGTCCGTGCCGTATTTCTGCGTCAGCTCCAACGGATCGACGACGTTGCCGCGGCTCTTCGTCATCTTGCGGCCTTGCGCGTCCCGGATGAGGCCGTGCAGGTAGACGTGGCGGAAGGGGACGTCGTTCATGTCGTAGAGGCCGAGCATGATCATCCGGGCGACCCAGAAGAAGAGGATGTCGTAACCGGTCTCGAGGACGGACGTGGGGTACCAGTACTTGAGGTCAGGCGTCTCCTCCGGCCAGCCGAGCGTGGAGAACGGCCACAGCCCGGACGAAAACCAGGTGTCGAGCACGTCCGATTCCTGCTCCAGCTTCGCGGAGCCGCACTCGGGGCAGGCGGACGGCTCTTCGGTGGCGGAGAACATGTGGCCGTTGTCGCAGTACCAGACGGGGATGCGGTGGCCCCACCAGAGCTGGCGGGAGATGCACCAGTCGCGGATGTTTTCCATCCAGTGCATGTACACGCGATCGAAGCGGCGGGGGATGATCTGGATGCGCCCGTCGCGGACGGCTTCGATGGCGGGTTTGGCCAGCGGCTCCATCTTCACGAACCACTGCACGCTGACGAGCGGCTCCACGATAGTGTCGCAGCGCTCGCAGTGGCCGATGGAGTAGGTGTGCGGCTCCGTCTTCTCCAGCAGGCCGAGGCGATCGAGGTCGGAGACGATCAGCTTGCGCGTCTCGAAGCGGTCGAGGCCGTTGTAGGGGCCGGCCTCGGCGTTCATGGTAGCGTCGGCGTTCATGGCGACGATGACCGGCAGACCGTGGCGCGCGCCGATGTCGAAGTCTGTGGGGTCGTGGCCGGGGGTGACCTTGACGGCGCCGGTGCCGAACCCGGCCTCAACGGCCTCGTCGGCGATGATCGGGATGTGGCGCTCGATGATCGGCAGCAGCGCCTGGCGGCCGATGATCTTCTGCCAGCGCTCGTCCTCCGGGTTCACGGCCACGGCGACGTCGCCGACGATCGTCTCGGGGCGGGTGGTGGCGACGGTGACGTACTCGTCGGTCACGTTGCCCAGGTCGTCCAGGAGGGGGTAGTGGACGTACCAGAGGCTGCCCTGCGTCTCCTCGTGCTCGACCTCCAGGTCGGAGATGGCGGTCTGGCAGCGGGGGCACCAGTTGACGATGCGCTTGCCCTTGTAGATCAGCCCCTCGTCGAAGAGGCGCTTGAAGGTGGCGCGGACGGCGCGCTGCGGGCCTTCGTCCAGCGTGAACACCTCGCGCGACCAGTCGCAGGAGACGCCGAGCCGCATGTGCTGGAGCACGATGCGGGTGCGGATCTGGCCGACCCACTTCCAGACGCGGGCCTCGAACTCTTCGCGGCCCAGGTCCTGGCGGGTCATGCCCTCCCTGGCGATCTGTTTTTCGACGACGTTCTGCGTGGCGATGCCGGCGTGGTCGACGCCGGGCAGCCAGAGCGTGGGGTCGCCCAGCATGCGGTGCCAGCGGATGAGCGCATCTTCGACGGTGGCGGTGAGGGCGTGGCCCAGGTGCAGCTCACCAGTGACGTTGGGCGGCGGCATGATGATGCAGAAGGGCTCGCGGCCGGCGTTATCGCGCGGGCGGAAGTAGCCCTTGTCCATCCACATCTGGTAGAGGGCAGCCTCGACCGCCTGGGGGTCGTAGGCCTTGGGCATGTCAGGGGATTTCTGCGTGGTCATGTGGAAAACAGGATAACAAACGCGGGGGTATCGGCGAACGGCGGCGCAGAGCCGGCGGCGTGTCGGGAAGGCCTGTCGGGCCGGGCGGATTCGCGCTAGTAGGGGCTGACGGGGCCGCCGCTCTGCAGGGGGCCGTCCACGAACTCGACTAACTTCCAGGTATCGGTGGCCTTGTCATACACGTAGCGCCAGTAGCGCTGGTTGTTCTGGTCCACCTGGAACACCTACCAACGAATGGAACGCCGCGTGTTAACATAGATACAGCAACCGGAGGCTCTGCGTGGAGCGACTCTGAACCCGCTTCATCAAAGCCTCCGGTTTTGCTTGTGACAAGGAAGGCAGAAACAGACAACCATGGCTATCCGTAACGACATCCGAAACGTGGCAATCGTCGCGCACGTGGACCACGGCAAGACGACGCTGGTCGACGCTATGCTCTGGCAGACCGGCGTCTTCCGCGAGAACCAGGAAGTGGCCGAGCGCATCATGGACTCCAACGAGCTGGAGCGCGAGAAGGGCATCACCATCCTGGCCAAGAACACGGCGGTGCGCTACGGCGACACGAAGATCAACATCATCGACACGCCGGGCCACGCCGACTTCGGCGGCGAGGTGGAGCGCGGCCTGACGATGGTCGACGGCGTGCTGCTGCTCGTCGACGCGAGCGAGGGGCCGCTGCCGCAGACACGCTTCGTGCTGCGCAAGGCGCTGGAGGCGGACCTGCCTGTGATCCTGGTGATCAACAAGATCGACCGCCCGGACGCCCGCATCAAGCAGGTGGTGGACGAGGTCTACGAGCTGTTCCTCGACCTCGACGCCAAGGAGCACCAGATCGAGTTCCCGATTGTCTATACGAACGCGCGCGCCGGCACTGCCTCGCTCAGCGAGGTGATACCGGGCGAGAACCTGGTCCCGCTGTTCGAGACGCTGCTGGCGCACATCCCGGCGCCGCACTACGAAGAAGGCCACCCGCTACAAGCGCTGGTCACGAACCTGGACGCCTCCCCCTACGTGGGAAGGCTGGCCCTCTGCCGGATGCGGCAGGGGACGATCCGCAAGGCGCAGAACGTGGCCTGGTGCCGCGTGGACGGGACGATCCAGACGGTGAAGGTCACCGAGCTCTACGTGACCGAGGCGCTGGAGCGGGTGCCTGCGGAAGAGGCCGGCCCGGGCGAGATCATCGCCATCGCCGGATTGCCGGAGGTGACGATAGGCGAGACGCTGGCCGACCCGGAGGACCCGCGTCCGCTACCGGTGATCCGCGTCGACGAGCCGAGCCTTTCGATGACGATCGGCATCAACACATCGCCGCTTTCGGGCCTGGAAGGAAACAAGCTGACGGCGCGCATGGTGAAGAACCGCCTGGACCAGGAGCTGGTGGGCAACGTATCGATCCGCGTGAAGTCGATTGACCGGCCGGACGTCTGGGAGGTGCAGGGCCGCGGCGAGCTGCAGCTGGCGGTGCTGGTGGAGACGATGCGCCGCGAAGGGTTCGAGCTGACGGTCGGCAAGCCGCAGGTGGTGACCCGCGAGATCGACGGCAAGCTGCACGAGCCGGTGGAGCGCCTCTCGATCGATATCCCGGAGGACTACCTGGGCGTGGTCACGCAGCTACTCGCGCTGCGCAAGGCGCGGATGGAGCACATGGTGAACCACGGCACAGGCTGGGTGCGGCTGGAGCACATCATCCCGGCGCGCGGGCTGATCGGCTTCCACACGGAGTTCCTGACGGAGACTCGCGGAACCGGCATCCTGCACCACGTCTTCGAAGGCTACGAGCCCTGGTACGGCGACATCCGCACCCGCCCGACGGGCAGCCTGGTGGCGGACCGGCGCGGCATGAGCATGTCCTACGCACTGCTCAACCTGCAGGAACGCGGGCCGCTGTTCATCGGCCCCGGCGTTGAGGTGTACGAGGGGATGATCATCGGCGAGAACCCGCGGCCGGAGGACATGGACGTCAACCCAACGAAAGAGAAGAAGGCGACGAACATCCGCTCCTCCACGCAGGAGCAGACGGAGGGGCTGATCCCGCCGCACATCCTTTCGCTGGAGAAGGCGCTGGAGTTCATCCGCGAGGACGAGTGCCTGGAGGTGACCCCGAAGAGCGTCCGCCTGCGCAAGGTGACGCTTGTGCAGCACGAGCGGGCGCGGCAGCGCAAGGGCGCCGCGATGGCGCGCTAGACCAGCGGCTCCGCCTGCTGGACGTGCGCCGCTTCCTCCTCCGCGGCTGAGCCGACGTGGACGGTCTCGCGGAGGGGCGCTTCCCGGAGCAGCCACGTCAGCGCGAAGGCGATGATGCCGAGGGGCGCCATCACCAGGAAGGCCGCGTCAACCGAGTGGGAGAACGCCTGCTGGACGCCGTGGACCACCGGGTCCGGTAGCGTGTACAGCTGGGCGGGTGCGGCGGTCAGGATCTTGGGGTCTATGCCCTGCAGGTCTTGCTGGCTGACGTACTTCGGGAGGTTGTGGTCAAAGCGGCTGCTGATGATGGAGCCGGCGACGGCGACGCCGAAGGCCGCGCCCATGGAGCGGAAGAAGTTGGTGGCAGCGGTGGCCGTGCCCATGTGCTGGTAGTCGACGGAGTTCTGTACGGCGAGGACGATCACCTGCATGACGAAGCCGACGCCGATGCCGATGAGCGCCATGTCGATGCCGGAGACCAGGACGCTGGTGTCCGTGGTGAGGCGCGAGAGCAAGAAGAGACCGATCGTCATCATCGCCGTCCCCACGATGGGGAACCAGCGGTAACGGCCGGTTTCCGAGATGAACCGCCCGGAGCCGACCGAAGCTGCGATCAGCCCCAGCATCAGCGGGACCAGGCGCAGGCCGGACATCGTGGGGGAGACGCCCTCCACGACCTGGAGATAGAGCGGCAGGAAGGCGATTGCCCCGAACATGCCGATGCCTACGATGAAGAGCACGCCCGAGCCGACCGCCAGGGAGCGCTCCCGGAAGAGGGGCAGCGGGAGCAGCGGCTCCGGCGCGCGCAACTCCTGCCCGATGAAGAGCAGGAGCAGGACGACGCCGGCAACGGTCAGGCCGATGATCTCCGGTGAGACCCAGGCGTATTCGGTGCCGCCCCAGCTGGCCACGAGCAAGAGACTGGTGACGCCGGAGACCATGAGGGCGGCGCCCAGGTAGTCTATGGAGGGCCGCTTCTTGTTCACCGGCAGCTTGAGCACGATGGACGTGACGATGAGCGCGGCGATGCCGACGGGGACGTTGATGTAGAACACCCAGCGCCAGGTCAGGTGCTGCGTGAAGAGCCCGCCCACCAGCGGCCCGATGACGCTGGAGACGGCGAAGACGCCGCCTGTGTAACCCTGGTAGCGGCCGCGCTCACGGGGCGGGAGGATGTCCCCGATGATGGCGATGGCCATGACGATGATGCCGCCTGCGCCGAGACCCTGGGCGCCGCGGGAGAGCACCAGCTCCAGCATGTTCTGGGAGAGGCTGCAGAGGACGGAGCCAACGACGAAGATGGCGATGGACGCCTGGAACATGATCTTGCGGCCGTAGATGTCGCTCAGCTTGCCGTAGAGCGGCACTGAGGCCGTGGAGGTGAGCAAGTAGGCGGTGATCACCCAGGAGAGATGGTTGAGGCCGCCCAGCTGGCCGACGATCGTGGGCAGGGCGGTGGCGACCACGGTCTGGTCCAGGGAGGCGAGGAGCATGCCGAGCATGAGCCCCGAGTAG